>CAZDIZ010000023.1:0-48301 GCA_964505625.1 uncultured Solibacteraceae bacterium
GTGGGTTGCGGTTGTTCGTTTCATTTTGCGTGTCTGGAGAAAGGTATGAGCATGATGCAGAAGAAGAAAATCCTCGCCGTAGCGATGGCCGGGCTGCTTGTCAGCAGCCCGGTGGCCTTCGCAGGTTTTCAGGTCGTCTACGAGGGCGCGGCACCGAAGCCGCTAACCCCGGTGCAGGTGGTCACGGAAACCCACGAGAACGCCCGCTTGCGGGCTGAACTGGATCGACTGTCCGCCGAGCTTGCGCAGGTGAAGGCCGATCTGGAGTTCGCACGCACCGACGCGGCGCAGTCGCGGCAGGCGCTGCTCACCGCGAACGCGAAGCTGGACTTGATCCAGTCGAAGATCGAGAAGATCGTCGTGTCGTTCGCTTTCGGCAACACCGAGTTCGTGCCACAGCCGGAGGTCGCCGAAAAGATCGTCACCTACGCCAAGCTGGCAGGGACAGTGAATGTCCGGGGCTACACCGACAGCGTGGGCACGCCCGCTGCAAATCAGCGCGTGGCCCTGCAACGCGCCATCGCGGCCAAGCAGTATCTGGTCAGCCGGGGCGTGGAAGAGGTGAAGGTCAAAGTCTTCGGTCGCACCGGGGAGTACGTGGCGAGCAACGCCACCGAGGCGGGTCGCCTCGCGAACCGGCGTGTCGAGATCGACTTCCTGCCATGACGGAACGCTCTCTGGCCGGGCAACCGGCCAGAGCTTTGCCGGAGACGATGCACGATGGGAACGTGGAGAGAGAGCGCCGCGCCGATCATCGCCGAGGTTATCCGGCGCGTCGGTCGGAGCGACATGTGCGCTTTGCGGAAGGCGCTACGTGAAGCCTATCCGTGGGGGGATCGGCGGATGCACCCATACAAGGTCTGGTGCTCGGAAATTCGGCGGCAACTGGGCCACCCCATCATTACGCCCCGCAAGGAAGCGTCTAATCCGCAGGGTGAGTTGTTCGCCTGATTGCAATACTGACGCGCTTCGCTTGTCGCCTCGGTATTGAGCGTCCGGACAAGCCGAACGCTCAACACCGAGGTCTATTCTGTCTTGGTGATGTCGCCGAGATACGCCTTCACCTCGGCTGCGGCAGCCACGACAACCGCCGCCGACGCCTCCCAGCAAACCCCTCTATACCGAACATTGTAGGAGTCTCGCTCCGGCACGTAGGCCACCGGCCCCCAGTCGGTGCCGTCGAGCAGTGCTGCGTCTGCCACTGGAAAGCTGCTTGACTCGTCGTCCGCTTCGCGTCGGATGGCTTCCACCGCCTCCACAGCATCGACAAAGGCGCGAAGGTTCGCGTTGTCGATGCTGATCGCCGCAGGGCCAATGTTGAGAATGCCTCCTTCATTGTTGGCCGCTGCATGGAAAGCTCTGTGGAATTGATGAGTCATTGTTGTCCTCGTTGTTGTCGTTTCGGCTTGGCTGCCTCTAGCGCCTGCTGATAAGTCGCAGCAAGCTGCCTGCCCGCATGATGCGCAGCAGGGGAAACCGGCCCGTTGTACTTGCTCATGTGCTGATCCCAAATTACCTTCCGGCCTCTGATCTCAAACCCAAGGGTAGACCTGCTTCCATCCGGCTCTCTTACCGAATAGGCGCGGTATTTCCCCCGGTGACACCACCCGGCGTACTGTCCGACGCAATGGTGCATTTCGTAGCCTTCGACGGCGAGGGCGCGGGAATCGTTCAGCGGCGTGAACACAATATCGTCGATAACTGTCTCGCGCACCAGAGAGGCCCAGTCCAGCATCTTCAAGCCATCCAGTTCCTGCTCCATGCGCTCGATGGCAATCCGGCGATGCCAGTCGTCGGAGCGGCGAAGCAGCGCGGCCCATGTCGAGTGCTTGTCGGGGAACCCCTGCTCGAAACCCTCGGCATCGAGATAGTCCAGCATGACGGACAGGCTGGACTGGTTGTTATCCCGTAGCCACAGACGCACCTCGGTGTAGCCCTTGTCCTTCCACAGTTTCGCGCAGTGCGCCAGAAACAGCCGCAGAAGCTGCTGGATTCGCGGCGAGACACCGTAGCGATCCAGCCGGTGCGCCTCGCGCACGATCTGGACATAGGCGTACACCGGAGCCTTGGCGCTGACATTGGCGAGCGCGAGATTGGCGATGATGGTGTTGTTCTTCCCGGCCCACTCCCGGACAACCACGGCGGACGCTTTCGAGAGCCAGCGCCACGCAGCAGCAACCTCGAAGCTCTGGTAGTGCGCCCGTTGCTGCCATTGAACCCCCTGCCCTTTCGCAAGCCGGATGGGGCGGCGGTCGAGCGCGGTGCTCTTGCGGCCATCTCTGACCCACAGCTTGCGCGAGAACAGGTCGTCGCGGCCCCACTGCTCAGGGTTGATGCCGGGAAGCAATGGCAACAGGTTGCGGTGTTCAGTGGCAACCTTGACGAGCGCCGGACGCAGCCGGGCGTATCTCAGATACCGCAGGAAGGCGGAGTCCCGGTAGTCGATGGCGAGCATGGCCGACAGCACCTCTCGGTCGAGGAAGTGCTGAAAGAAGGCCGCCCGGAGGGCGCGAGCGCCCGACATCATCGAGTCGGGATCAAGCAGCCCCGGCTTCCAGTCGTAGGTCTTGCGCTTGTTGTTGTAGGCACCCTGCCGCCCGATGTACCGCTCGATCAGCAGGTAGGCCATGCGGCTCGGGGACATCTCTTTCTTGGCGTTCTTCGCCGGTACTGGATAGCCGTCCTGATCGTGATCCCAATCAGCGATCTCGGTATGAAAGCGAGGCAGATTGAAGTATCCGGCTGCAACGAGCGCCTTCCAAATGGCTTGCCGAGCAACGGAGCGCCACCAGTCGAGAGACTGGGTTTTCTTGATGGGGTAAAACGGCACCTCGGGCCAGTGCTCTAGCGTGCTCACCTCTTCCCATACACCTGTGGTCAGGCGGAATTCGAGTGTGCGTAGAGAAGCGTCCGGCAGGCGCTCGATGCGCCAGAGGTTGCAGATGGTCAGTCGCCGAGTGTCCCCCAATTCCTCGTACTGGGCGATGCGGAACAGCTTGTGCTCGATGAGAAGGTCTTTTGCCTTGCGATAGGCGTCGGCCAGATCAGCGCGACCGAAGGCATTGCGGCGCGGTTTCCGCTGCGGATGAGGGGTTTCATAGACCTCCCCCGGCTCGGTTTCCCGGCTTGCCGGGGAATCGAACGGGGGAGGCGACAAGCGGAGCGCGTCAGCGATGGCCCCGCAACGATCCAGAGACATGCAGCATCCTCTTAGCCGATGGACAGTTCGTCATCATCTTCGGGCGCTTCAAGGCGCTGCTCGAATTCGGAGGCCGTCAGCACCTCGGCGTCCTGCGGGATCACGCCGAGGCTGCGCAGGTGCTCGGTCAGCCCCGAGAGGTCGTGCTTGTCACGCATGAAGCCGTCCTCGAAGATGCTCGACTCGTCTTCCCCAAGGCTTTCCCCTGCCCGAATCTCGAACACAGTGCTCCCGTCCGCATCGCGCACGTCCGCGTAGAAGTCGCCGCGCTCGTCGAGATTGATGTAGTAGCCGTAGAGCGGATCGCGTTGCTTGTCCTCGACAAGCTCAATCGGGCGGTCGAACTTCACGCCGATCAGGTTGGCTACCTTCTGATAGTCCTCGGCCTCCGGCTCGTGGCCGTTCACCTCATGAACGTGCAGGCTGTAGAACTTGTCGATGCCCTGCTCGAAGTGCTCGCGGTCTTCACGCGGGGATGTGGAGTTGAACCAGATATGAGGCGTCATTCTGGGGTCGCTCGCGGAAGGCTCGGACATGCCGTAGTCGCGGCCATACCGCTCCAGATCATCGGCGTCCACCGTCTCCCGCTCGACCTCAGCCCCCCGCTCGCCCGGCTCGCCAGCATCCTTGTCGTCATGCGTCCAGCGTTCGTAGTAGATCGAGATCAGGAACGAGTCCTCCTTGGGTTGGGCTTCTGTCACAGCCATCGTTAGCTCCTTGTTCTGTTCGATGAATGATTCCAGCGAGGCAACCAGTTCGGCGCGGGATAGTCCCGCGTCGCGGTCACGCAGGTAAGTAAAGCGGTCGGCCCCGCCTGCTTCTCCGAGCGGCGCGGCACGCAAGTGGGCATCGTGCCCAGACTGGAGGATGTCGTCGATTGCTTCATCGGCAGAGCGGTACTGCACAATCGCTTCAACCTCGTTGGTGCCAGCGCGGCGCAGGGTGCCGGACAGTACGGGCGTTGCCAGTTCGCCCCAGTCGGAGGCGAAATTGGCAAGCTGGGCTGTCACCTTTTCGCCGTACTTCTCGCCAAGAATCGGATTGGGCTGCCCTTCGCGCTCGAAGGCCGTCTCGGCAACCTCGCTCATGAAGAACCACGGATCGCCTCCGTAGCGTCCTTCCCAGTCGATGACCTTGGTTTCGTACCAGAATTCGGCGAGCTTTGCGCGGCTGTCGAACAGGCGCTCCAAAGCGCCGTCTTCGTCACTGTTGATCGCGGCCCACTTCGCCTCGGCGGCAGCTTGCGTGGGAGCGGGATACCAGTTCTTTGCGTCCATGTAGGCGATGTTGCGCATCTCTGGCTTCATGTCGTAGGACTTCTGTGTCAGCCAGTCCTCTTTCGTGACACTCCACGACTGCACGGCCCAGTGCGGGAATCGGTCGCCATCTTCCTTCACTGCGGCAAGGCGCATTGCCTCCGCGCCATGCGCGAATACGACTACCACGTTTTCGCCGTGGTCGGCGCGAGTTGGATGCAGTAGCGCATCAAGCAGCTTTTCCTGCTTGCGCTGGAGATCGGCAGCGTCCATTCCTTTGGCTTGCGCGTACTCTTGCAGTGCTTCAATCGGCTTCAACATTGGCGTTCCTCGCGACGAAGTGCGCGGTTTTTATGGGCGTGCCCGCATCACCGTGATAAGATATAGATTGCTGTTTCATGGCCCATGATTGCGCTGTGAGGCTGCTTTTACCTTTCATTTGAACGGCACCCGCGAAAGCGCGTGCCGTTTTTTTGTGCCCATTTTAAGGGTCTGCGTGACGCACATATTCTAAGCGTGCGCTCAATATGATATGTTAGAAACCTTGTTTTGACTATCCCTTGAGGCGCGTATGAACATAAGACTAGGGACGTTCCTGTTCGGCGACGACGACAACTACGTCACGGCATCAATCGAGCCGGTGAAGCCCGCATTCCGGGAAAGCATCGGTCGCGTTGTCGATGGCGGTCGCCTGCGCGTCCAGACCATCGACGCCGAGCCGGAAGGCCCGGCATTCGACCTGCTGCTGGAAAACACCTCAGAAGATCGCTGGAAGCTGACCGCTGCGGTGGGTGCAGAACTGGCTCGCCATCTGGCCGAAGAACACGACCGCTACGCTCGCCAGCCCTTCTTCATGGCGTTTGAGCATGAGCAGTTCGGTCGCCTTTACTTTGAGCCGGTGAGTCCGGCCCAGCAGCAGGAGGGGATCGCATTCAGCCTGAGCACCCGGCCAGCCGATCCGAAGACGGCGCAGTCGCTGACCATCGGTTCGCAGGAAGACCTCGAAGCCTTCCTGATCGCGAACCGACTGAACGGCGGCGTCCGCTGGATGCCCAATCAGCCGGAATTGGCAGCCGCCGTGCATCAAGGCAAGGACGACGCCCTCGCCGTGGCCAACGCCCAGCGCGAGTACGCGGCGGGCGTGATCTGGGACTTTGACGCCAGAATGGAAGAAGCCGCTGAGTTCGAGAGTGCCAATCTGGCGGCTGTACGGCCAGACATCTATTCCTTTCAGGAAGACAGCACGGAGTTTTACCGCTGGTACGAGTACGGCGGAAAACCGCGCCCGGAACCGCTCACGCGGGAGGCGCTTGCTGACTTGCTGAACGAAACCCCGAATGCGGGAGGCATGAGTCAGGCATTCACTGCCGAGCAATGGGATCGGTTCAAGGATTGGAAGCTGGGCGACTTGCGGTCGCCCATCGAAACCCTGCAAGGCATCGTGCAGAAGCACGGCGCGGAAGGGCCGTGGTGGGAATCGGCTCGCAAGGCAGCAGACTGGTGCCGAACGGCGAAGCGACCGCACCCCGTCGAGGTGCATGACGCGCTCGATGGTCTGATCTTCCGTGCGCAACGCGACGCGGAGGTAAACGGCGCGGAACTGCCCGCGTGGCATCAGCAAGCCACCGATGCGCGGAACGTCATCGAGGCCGCCTACACACGGGAAATCGAGGCGTCATCCAGCAGCACGAGCCTTGCGGATGCCTATGGACGCCTGCACGAGCTGCACGCCTCGCATCGCAAGGCTTTGCTCGAAGGCGACGCTGAGCAGGCTGCCTTCGAGCGCCACGAGGCGTCACAGATTGAGCGCCTTTTCCCCGTGCTCAAGGAACTCGTCCAGTTCGGAGCGGAGGACGCCCTCGAAGTCGAGGCAACGGACGAATCCCCAGCACCGTGAGGTAACGATGAAAGACAAAATCAGCACCATGATCGAAGCCGCCATCGGTGGCGATGTCCTCACCGACGAAGGCGGTGGGTTCGTGTCCATCATGGGGAAAAGCTCGCCCAGCATCCGACAGGACATTCCCGCTGCCTTCGAGGCATACACCCTGCTCTCCCATTTTCTCGGCAGGTTGCCGGTGCGCCCCGTTACGCTGGATGCGGCCAGCCCGCTCCCTGACTTGTCCCCGGCGATCCTCCACGACGCGACTGCTGCGCGACTGGTCGCGTTGCTACCCATCGGCGCAGGGGAACTCACTGCGGTCGCGTACTGGCTCACGGACAGCGTGCGAAGCGATCAGGTCAAGCAGATGGCTGGCGTACTGGCCCTGCCCTTCTCCATCGAGAGCCACGCGGGTGTGGAGCACCTGCTGCCGGAATGGTTCGCGGCGTTCTACGTGCGCGGCGAACCGGGCCATTGCATCCCGATTCTGGCGCTGCGCTCCGTACTCGCAGATCAACGGTTCGGTGGCGACTGGGTAGCCGTGGCACTGGAGCGGATGACCGCGTTTGCGCTGCCGCAGGAGCAGGCCGCAAGCGCAGTGCGAAACCACAATGGCACCACACTATAACCACACTGTTACCACATTCATATTGACACAATGTCGCCACAATCCTATTATTTGACCCAATGGCATATCCTGCCCGGTATGCCGTCTTTTTGGAGGGACATGCCATGCCCGGACACACTAACCACGCAGGGAGAAGCAATATGAGCTTGGACGGAGGCTACATCGGCTCCATCGACCATGCGATTGCCAACCTGCATGTTGGCCGTCACCAAGGTCGCCAGCAGGGGATCGAGGAAGGACTGGAGGAAGGCTATCAGCAGGGCCATCAGGAGGGCTACAACGCAGGCTGGGAAGCCGGGGTGGCTGCGGGCAATGTGCAAATTCACAAACAGATGGAATTCACGCGGCAGCACATCGCCGAGAAGGAACGCATCAAGACCGAGCTTGTCCAGCAACGCGAGCTTATCGAGCAGCTTGAAGCGAAGGTCGCCGAGCTTGAACGCGAGAATGCGGCCCTTCGAGGCGAAAACACGAAGCTGCGGAAGACCGACGCAAGTCTGCGAGAACTGATCGACGCATTGAAAGGAGCGAATCAACGGCTGCAAGAGCAGGTGACTGAGCTTGACGCGAAGATTCAAGAGCGGACGCGCCAGTATGCTGACCAACTGTGGCAGTACAACCGCACGCTGATCTTCATGAACTCGGTGAGGGGAGTTCTGGAAGAACTCACGAGTGACCGCTCCCCGAATGCAGATCATGTGCGGCAACTGTTTGCGGAGAAGTATGCGCATCAGGTGAGCCAAGGATTGAAAGACGGCGCAATCAAGGCGGCACCCGAGGTCGATGACGAGTTTGCGAAGGCTTTGCCGAAGACTCGCAAGTTCATTGTCGATATGCTGAGTTCTGCCGGGTCATTGAATGAGGTAAGTCAGGAGCCGGAGGAAGACTGGGTTCCGTGATGAACTTCGAGCACACATGAAAAAGCCCGGAACGTCCGGGCTTTTTTGTTTCTGTCACTCGCTTGCTGTAGGCGGCACATCCACTGAGGCGTCACCGACAGTACCGCGATCTTGCTGCAAGATCGCGGAAGCATAGGCGTCGCCGGGGTCGGTGCCGAATCGGTCACGCGGATGGGCCATAGGGTCGTCCGATGGGCCATAGGAAGGCATGGCGGCGATGACGGAAGGTGAGTCGGCGGCTCCTGCGCGGGAAACCCCAGCGGCCATTGCTGCGGCGCTGGCCGCCGATTCACCTTGCCCGTATCCATCATCACCGGCCACCTCCCCCAACGGGGCGTTCCCTCCGGTGCTTAGCGTCGCGCTTGGGCCAGCGTCAGCGCCCGCCGAGGAGGAAGCGGCAGCAGTAGCCGCGCCCACGGCCCCCGCAGCAACGCCAGCGGCATTCGTATCAGACGGTGGTGGGGCATACCGAGAATCGTAGGAGCTATCCACAGCACCGCTCCCGCCCGGCGATCCCGTGCTTATCGGCGCTTCGCCACGCAACTCCGACTTGAATGCAGCGATGCGGGCGTCAGCGCCTTCCGAGTAAGCGGCCTTGCCTTCGCTGAGGGCGGTTTCCCCCGCCTTGGCAAAGTCCCTGCCGGTCATCTTCGCAGCGGCGGTGCCCGCGATGATGCCAGCGCCGGTTGCCGCCAGTCTTGCGTTACCAAGGCGCTCGCCGAATGACGCCCCGTCAGAGTCCTGATAGGCGGACACACCCGCCACGCCCGCCGACAGCGCAACGGTTCCTGCACGGCCCACGGTACGGACGGCGGCAGCCGTGCCGCCTGTGACGGCCCGCCCCAGAGCCACCCCTGCTGCCTCCCCGATCTTGTCGCGGGTACGGCGGGTGTCAGCCGCCGCAGGCGCTGCTTCACGCGGCGCGGCAAGCTCAGGGGCAACCGGAGCCACACCTTGCGGGTTCGCATTAACCGGCTGCGCCCCACGTCCGCCACCGCCACTGCGACCACCACCGCCACCACCGGGGGCACCCCCCCCCGGTGGTGTGTCGTCCGGCAGGAGGCCGCCACCACGGCCCAGACGCGCCTTGGGCGTGTTGCCGAGGCGGCCTGCGGCAGCGCCGACGCCAGCACCGGCTGCGGCCATGCCGCCGCGCATCTGGCCGACCGCGCTCGTTTCGCCGAGGTCGCTCACGCCAGCACCGATCCAACGCAGCACATGATCCGGCAGGATTTGCGGCAGGCCGAACGTCATGTAGAGCACGGGCAGGAGCGTAAGTCCGAACACCATGAACCACCACGCAAAGGTCAGGAATTCGGCAATCGCGCCAACCGTTCCCGTCGAGGACACAACCGCACCTCGCATGGCGAAGAAGCCCTTGGCGATGTAGTCGATGATGGGGTCGGAAACGAGGACAGCGGCGAACAGGCCGACCACGGCCAGCGCCGGGCGGGCAAACAGCGACAGCAGGAGCAGGTAGCCTTGCGTCTGGCTTCCGACGAAAGTGCGGTCAGGCGTCATGTGCATAACCGCCCACAGGGGCGCGGCAATGATCGACTGGAGAACCGCGAGAATCCAGCCAACCACCACGATCATGAAAATCGTGTACGGCAGGCTGGGCAGGAAGACGCCGAAGTAGAAGGCCAGAGGCTCGATGTACGAGGCCATCATAGCAAGCTGCTTGACCGGAACCTCGATCACCCAATCCCAGATCGGCGTCACAACCTTGTCCAGATCGAGGCCGGTGCCGACGCCTTTGACGGATGACAGCGTGCCAGCGACGACACGCAAAGCGGTAGCCGCCGTCTTGATCGCAACGTCAGCGACGGCAATGCCTGCGCGAGCGACCGCGAGATAGTCGCCGACGCACTTCATGCGATTGAGTGAGCCACCCATCTGTCCGGCAGTTCCGCACAATGGCGTGGTGCCGGAACCATTGGCCCCGGTCGCAATTTCAACCACGTCCTGCATCGTGCGGTTGACGAAGGACGACATCTTGGCATCCATGTTGGCCTTGATCGAGCCGGGGTTGATGTCGCTCTGCGCATCCTTCGGGATCAGGCTGGCGAGGTCTTCCGGCTTGGCCGTGTTCGAGCTTGCGTAGCTGGCCTTCTCTTCGGACTTCTTGTTGATCGCCTCGGTGACAGTGGTGACGCTGTTCGACAGAAGCGTCGAGCGGGCATCAGCAGGAAGAGCCGACAGGGACGGCGCAGTGACCGACCCGACCGGCTCCGACATCACATTCGCAATCTGCCCGCGCACCATACCTACGCGCTGGAACCAGCCGCCTGCGGCAGACCAGCCATCGGATGTCAGCGAATTGGCAAATGAGGTGAGGCCAGAATCGACCCCAGCCTGAGTGCCGGTTACAGACGACGCAAGGTCTGTGGCAACCTTTTCCTCGTACTTCTTGACGATGATGTTGAACTGGTTGGAATCGACGGCATCCCATCCCGGCTGATTGATGTCCGAGGGCCACGTATTCACCCAGTTCTCAAGCTCGGCCATCATGTCCGTGGCAGCAATGACCTTCTTCTCCTGCACCGCAGCACGAAGCTGCTCAAGCGCAGCGGCGGTAGGATCGGACATCGCCTGCGCGGTGTAGCGAGCGACATTGACAGTGCCGCAGAACGGCTCCCCCCCGGCAAGGTTTGTCGTTGCGTTGCGATCCTTGATGTAGAAGGTGTATTCGGTACGCCCGTCTGTGGTTTTGAGCTTATCTTGCGTGCTGTTGGCCTTCACCTCGGGAGAGGCACCGCCATCGGCATAGATGCTGTTGGCTGCGCGAGCGCAGTATGAGGCAGCAAGATATTGCCGAGCGAAGTCGCGCAACCCGTAGTAGGTGCCGGGCTGGTTGACGCCCTGCACTACCCCGTCCGGCGAAAGGATGCCCATCGCCATCCCGGTCTTGTAGGTGCCATTGGCGAAGCCCACACCCCACAGTGCAAACATCATCACGACAAGCTGGATGAAGCTAAAGCCGCTTGTGGTTGGGAGCAGCACCGCGCCCCCGGCCACGATCCGCACGGGCGTCCAAAGCGACGACCAGTTGCGCCCCATTGCCTCGCCATCGTTGGCAGTATTCAGCGTCCCCATGACCGCGACGTAGCTGACGATCAGGCTGCCAATAATGAGAATCCCACTATTGAAGAAGCTGAACATGGTGGCAAGGATGTTGCTGCTGGCAGCAACGGTGTCAGGATCAGCCCCGGTTACTAACGCATCGACAACCCCGCCGAAGATGCGCCGCAACATGTCAACGGACGCATCGGTGCAGGCCGAGGCGTCGTCGCACGGGGAAAACGGCATTTGAGCCATGTGGATCACCCCTTTTCAATCAAACGGCAAGGATATAAACTTAAAGCGATTTTAACCGAGAAACTACCGGACAATCAAAAATATGTTACGCGAGAATTTTGACAAGGCCGTTAGCTGGGTGCAAGAGCGCATCCCCGCCGATCTCGCCCGCGCAGTCTCGGCGAACGACCTAACAAGTGCCTTCGATGCGCTCAGCGCCCTTCCAGCAAGGGCTTCCGCCACTTTCCTCATCCCCGATCTCTTCCCCGGCGTGTCGCTTGAGACGCTGTATGTGCATGATGTGGGCAAGCATTCTAGTGATGCCGGGGTAAGTGACACAATGACACGACCCGGCTCCGTCTCGCCGCTGGCCCTGACAGCCATCGGCACAGCCATCGCCAAAGAGCTACAGGACACGGGAACCGACATGGTTCACTACCCGCTCGACGGCGAGGCGGAAGTGATTGTCTTTATCCCCGATGTGCGCTCCACGGTGCTGCACGCCACCGGGACGACGCTGCTGACAAGCTGAACGGAGGCGACGCATGGAGAGGAAGCCGTCGTTTCTGAGAGCACAGGAGTTCCTTGCCACGCGGGCAAGCCTTGGCCCCATCATGAAGCGCGTCGGCGTTGTCCTGCACGCGAACATCGACGCAGTGGCAGACGCAGGCAAGCGACTGGACGATCTCGTGCAGAGCGCCTTCGACCGCATGGAAGAGGCGCTGGAGCGCCGGTTTGCTGATTTCAGCGACGCCAACCAGCAGAGGGTCATCCAGTTCTTTTACGCCGAGAGCCGGGGCGTTCCAGCCAAAGAGCAGGTGGAAATGCTGATCGCGGGAAAGGACTCTAGCGCAGTGGCGACAGCCGCTGCGCAACAGCGACACATTCCCGAGGCAGTCCAATTCGCACTGGTGGAGCATTGTTCGCAGCACGCTTACGCCATGCGTGCGCTTGCGGTGAACATGGGCACCCGCCCGGCTGTGCTTGCCCCTCTGGTCGAACACCCGGATTCCGATGTGCGCTTGGCCGTAGCCGCACATATCGGAAATCGCATGAAGATCGAGGAAATTGCTCTAAACAGCGAGAAACAAAACGTCTTCGATGCTATAGTTGAGTGCTATGAAGGGCGTTTTGCGCCTTTTCTGGTTCCAGTCTGCCGGGATGCCGACCAAATCCAGCAGATGTTTGACCACACCACGATGACGCCGGGCAATGCCCGCCTGTTCATCGACAACCCCTACAGTCCGAATGGGGTGCTGTTGGACATAGCAAGCTCCGTCACTACCCGGCTGATGCCCGGTGGTGCCGAAGCACTGGAGGACGTGAAGACGTTGTTAGAAACCCGATTGAGTCGAGCCGAGGATAACTCGGCTCCCGAGATGTGATACTCATGCAGCTATCAATACGCGAAGCAAGCCGATTTGTGATCGGTGCCGCCATGATGCGAGCCAAGGCTATCGAAGCGTCCGGCAATGCCGGTATCACCTTCGATAACGTGGCTCTGGCCGCGCTGCGTGAAGGCGCAGACGGCGAGAAGCTGCGCTTGTCGATTGAGACGCTGGCGGATCAGGAGTCCGGCTGGATGCGCAGCACTCCGCCGCACGTCCTCAAGACCGAGCGCGTGTTGCAGAGCCGCGAGGCCGAAGTACGCACCTTCACCGCGATCAGCGCCGCCGTGGTAGCCACGGTGGAGTTGGCTGATGACGCGAGCGCGGGCAACACGCAGGCCCATCAGACCCTGCACGGCAAATACATGGATGCGTTCCGATCTATCGAGGAAACGCCCGGTTCTACACAGGACAGACGGCAACTCAAGTCCCTGTTGCGCGATCAGGCACTTGCCATGACCACCGAGAGCGAGTTTGTCGGAACGGCACTCAAGAGCGCCGAGACGGCCTATCTGGAAGCAGATGCCGACGCAATCCTGTCGCGGTACGACACACTCGACCGCAGCGACGACTTTGACATGTAAGGAGATACAGCATGGCATCAGCCCAACAATTCCAAAGCGTGACGGCCTCTGTGTTCCCTTCCCAGAGCGCCGAGATCGTTATCGCGAAACAGCCCGTGCTGGCCGATTACGGTCGCGAGGTGCGCTCTGCCATCAACCAGTTGCCCCCAGACGTGTCGCGCAACTTGCTTGCTGAGTACCGCGAGCCGCAGCCGCAGCTCGTTGCTCAGTTGGAGGAAGCGATCATCACCCGCGAACTGGCAATCGAGAACGCCGCACAAGAGGTCAATCTTGACCAGCAGTGGCTCCAGAGCGCCAACGCTCGCCGCATGGACGAAGTGGGTCTGAGCGCAGACGACGACTGGAACTCGCCCGCGCCCTAACAGGGCAGACTGCCAGACAGCAAAAAGCCGCCCTCGGGCGGCTTTTTTATTGGTCACGCGACGCTCACCGCTTTGTGGGTCGAGCCTCGCGACAACCCATCTGCACCGTCTTGAATTGCACCTCGAAGCGGCCATAGTTGTAGCCGGTGTTGTGATCCACGGTTCGCAGGAATTCCCATGTGGCATCACAGGCAATCCAATCACCACCCCCAGTCCGGCGCTTGTCCGGGTCAGAGCTTAGACGGTAGGCGAACGCTGCGTCATCGAGAACCACCGGAACCTCAACGGGCACCGGGAGCATTTTCACGTAGTCGTTGGTTTGCGCCTCGCCAAACCCCGGCCTCACGCTGATCGCGCCCGTCTTGCTGACGTTCGCGATCTTGGCGAAGCGGATCGCAAAGCGATTCGCGCCGCGCAGGGCTGCGATATTTCTCTCCACGAGGCTCTGCCAATAGGCGGCCTCTGTGGCGGTATTAGACCCGAAGGCGGGCGCAGAAGTGTCATACGGCTTCCCTGCCCGCTTGAGTTCGCCCTGACGGATCAGGTACTCCTGACGACACTCGTTGTCTGGACGTTCGCGCAGCCGATTGGCTCCACTCTTCGCCGCGTACATCAACTCGGTCATGCAGGTGTAGGTGAACTGCCCATTCAGGTACAACATCCCCCTGTCAGGCAGCGGGTGCTTCGTCGGGATCAGAGAGACAACCCCATCTGCACCGACGACGCCTTGGCTCGTCTCTGTAGAGCCGGGCAACAGACGGCCCAACGGGCTGCTGGCGATGACGGACGGGTCGTTGGTGATTCGCACCTTGGTGCTGCCGTCCGGCATCGTCTGCGTGGTGATGCAGCCGCCCAGCAAGGCGCTTGCAGCGGTCAACAGTAGTACGCCTGCTGTCCTCATCAGAAAAACCTCCCCATATCCTGCTGCCGGAGCTTTTCCTTTGCTGCCACGACAAGCTGTTTGATGACATCGCCCTGCTTCACAGGGAACCCAAGGCCGAAGGCCCGGCCAACTTCCGCGATCCTGCCGTCGCGGACATGAACTCGGGTGGGCTGCACGAACCGAGCGGCGGACATGGCTGCCCGCTTAACCGGATCGTCCACAAAAATCCCCAGCGCGAGCGGCGGGAGCTTGGCGTCCATGCACGCCACGCCCTCGACTGAGAGGTACAGGCGGTCGGACACATAGGCGCAATCGAACGGCATGGCAGCCATCCAAGCAGCCTCGAAGTCCTGCACGCCGAGCAGAAGAGTGTCGCCCTCGATGGCGAAAGAGAATCTGCCACTCTGCATCGGCGACAGGAGCATCACGCGGTCATGGTTGGGGTGCTTGACCACCTCGTCGCGCCGGAAGTTGGCCGTCCAGCGCAGGAAGTTGGCATAGGCAGCAACCTGCCGCGCCGACTTCGCAATTCTGGCCCGTTCTTCCGGGCTGATTTGCGGGCCTTCATCCCCGCCATTCTGTTGCTTTCCTGCCATATCAACTCCCCACTGTGGACTTCTCACGACGCTTTTCAATCAGGTCGAAGAAGTCATCCAGAATCTTGTTGAGGGTCTTCTGCGGCGAGTGGCCGAACTTCTCGGCGTACTCGACGACACGCTGATGATTCTTTGCCCGCAGCACGTAGCTGTTGGAGGGGTCTTTCTTCCGGTTTCGGAAGGAGATCATCCCCTCGCGACGAGCCATCGACATGATCCGCTCATAGTCGGTGTGCGACAGGCCGAAGTGCTTGCGCACGTCGATCTTGCGGCGAGGGGTGTTCTTCTGATCCCCTTCCTTGATCCACCGCACCACCTCAGTCATCGTGAGATGCAGCTTGTTGAGCCTGACGAGGTGATTGAAGCCGCTGTCGATCTGCCCGCGCTCAACCGCACCACGCTCTTCGTCGGGCCGAGCAAGGCCGCTGGAGAGCGTCTTGAGCACCACTTCATCGGAGAGGTTCAGCGGGTTCCGGTTCTTCTTCGTTTCCTTGAAGTCCGGCGACTCGCCCTTGAGGTAGTAGACCGATCCCTGCTTTGCGATCTCGACCTCAAGGAACGAGCACGCAACCATGAAGACATCCTCCGTACAGAGGCGGCGCTGCGCGTCCTGATCGAGCTTCTGGAGCAGGTCGCGCTCTACGGCGGCCCGCTGCTCAGGGGTCGCCTGCGCCGTCACGCGGGTGCTCTTCTTGGTTTCCTCGGCGAGAGTCGCCGCGAGGTACACCGCGCCCTTGGCCCGCAACTCCACCTCAAGCGCAGCGGCACGCTCGGCCTTGGCCTTGGCCTCTGCCGGGGTGCCAGCAGGAAGGTCTTTGGTCAGCGCCTGAGCGAGCGCCCACGCAAGATGCGTCGTGCGCTGCACCTGCTGCACCATGTTGAAGTAGGACTTCAACGGCAGCACCTTGTCCGACAGAGCGACCAGAGGATGCAGTATCACAACCGTCTCCGCCAGTACCTCGGGGGACGGCACAAGCAGGGAACGAAACCCCTGCGCAAAAACCAGAATCTGCTTGCCGAGGGTGCCTTTTGCTTTGCTTTCTCTTAATTCACTTGCCGCTCGCATAATCGCTCCTGATGGTTCCTTCTGAGCCAAACCGTTCTTCAATTGCTTGCGGCTCGGTCACACCCTGTTCCAGCAGCCCAGCTACCGCCAAATTCATCGGCACCACCTGTTCCTCAATCTTCCATCCCGGCAAAGGGAACCCGCTCGGTGAGCGCATTTGGTTAAGCAGGTGGCGAGACAGTGCGTCTCGCCACTGCAAGCGTTCTTCCACAGGAATAAGCGAGAAATCCCCGGTCAAGGCCGGGGCTTCTCTCTTCACTGCGGAGCCAAACATCCGATGTCACCGCTCTGACCGGGGTCAAGCCCCATCTGCTGTAGGGTCTGTTTGGTCAGTTCGACCTGCGAGGCCACCGAGGCAGGGTCTTGCGCCATCGCTCGTGCCACCGCGTCCTCAATCGGTGAGGACGGGGTGAGCACCTTGGAGCCACCCCACGCCAAGAACCAGATCAGCAGCGGTGCGCCGACGATGGCTAGTGCCATCTTGCGGCGGAACGCCTTGGGTTCATCGTTGGCCGCTGCGCGGCGTCGGGACGCCTCGGCCACAGCCGGAGTAGCGCCCATGCCGCTGCGCGTTGGGGCCATGATGACTTGATGCCCAGCAACGGCATCGCTGCTTGCTGGACGCACGGCATAGAAGTCCGTGAGGGCGCCGACGAGGGCGTCCGAGACGCCCTGACGCACGGCATATTCCACCTGCTCCACCGGAGCGAACTGAAACACGCCATTCTTCGGCTTCCCGATGGCGGGCAGCACGAACTGGCAGTCCGCGAGTTCGTGCGACGCTGTTTCCCCGCCTGCGTCGGTGGTGACAAGATTGATTTTGCCCAGCACCGTGCGGCGGTCGCCGACATCGGTGGCGGAATCCTTGTCGAAGCCTTCAAGCGCGAACGAAAGCTGCTTGAAAGCGGCGGGAATCTGGATGCTGCGGGCAGCCCGCTTCACATCCATCCCGGACAGCGAATCGAAAGCGACCACAAGCTGATCGCCATTCCCGAAGATGCGAAGCTCGGGAGCGAAGTTATCCATTGCATCACCTTTCATGTTGTTCCCCTCAGAGTTTCCCGAAGATGTCTTCCAGCACGACCATCTCGGAGACTCCGGTCATCATGCGGGGCTTGCCTGTGCGACGGTCGATGAAGAACGCGACCGGGACACCGGCCTGCTGTCCGCCGTTCTGCTCGAATGCGGCGAACATGAAGGCAAGGCTGGTACGCAGCGCCTCTTCGGTTTCCTTGGTGGGCTGAGTTCTGATCTGCTCGTGCTTGCCCAGCACACGTTCAACCACATCCTTGTCCTTGGACTGGAGGATCGTGGCAGCCAGCGGCAGACCATTGGCGGGATCGCCGAGCGCCACGGTTGGAATCCACTTGATCGTGTATCCCTTCTTCACGTACTCGCGGGTGATGTTGTACGCCTTGCGGCAGTACGGGCAGCGCGGATCGACGATGATGTACAGCGTATCGGCGATCCCGCCCTTCCCTTCTTTGACCCCGGCAAGCGAATCCACGGTCTTCATGGACTCAGGGATGGTGCCGGTGAACTTGCCGTCAAATGCGGCGGCGGCACGCACGCCCGGCTGCTCAGCAACCACGGGCGGGACGGCCATCGGCTGCGCCGCGACCGTGGCATTCCCCGGAATAAACTGATCGGACAGGTTGCGGCCCGTCGCCGCATCCCAGACCACGCCCGTGAAGAGGGCTTGGGTGTCCGCCGTGGTATAGAGGACGACCTTCCTGCCCCCCTTCTCAACCGTCCACGCCGTCAGGCCGCCGACGCCAACCGGACGGCGATCCGTGATCTTGCCGTACCGGGAAACAACCGCAGCAGGATCAAGTCCCTGCGCTGCGGATGGCATCTGCTGCCCTGCCTCGACGGCTTTTTGTGTGGTGCTCTGGCTGGCCTGAACGGCGAACACTCCGCCGATCAAAGCCAGCAAAGCAGCCACCGAAGCTGCTATAAGTTTACCTTTCGTCATCGTTTTTTCTTTCCTAGTTAGGAATCTGTTACGACCATATTCTAACAAATGGCGGCATTCCTGCATCAAAAACTTGTGATGATTGCATCTGTCATGAGGGTAATTTGGCGACCGCACCCTCCTTTTCGTACCGCTCTTTGTCGGCACTGGTGAATTTGAAGGTGGTCATGGCAAGTTCGAGTCCGTTGATGGCCTTGTCCAGTTGAGGCTCAGCGAGCGCCGCGCCCGACTTGGACTCATACAGGTAGTGTGAAAGCACGGCGGCGGCTTCGGCGAAGCCAGCCTGACGGCCAATCGTCTCCAGCACGTACCACAGTTCGCGGTCAAAGAAGCGCATCCAACGCATCTCGGCAGGCTGGAGCACGCCCAGTCGCCGCGCCTGCATGAAGAGCGCGAAGATGATGGTTCGGTTGTAGGCGTGCTGCTCGATCAGCACCTGCACGGCGGGATGCCCGATGTGCTTGAGGATGATCGAACGCGGATACTCAAGGTCGATTTCCGGCTGCAACCAAGCCAGCGGGCTGGCCTCGGCCTCGCCTTTCTTCTTCGTAGGGGCCGGAGGTTTGAACTGATCCCAGCACCACTTCAAGAGGTCTTCGCTGTCCTTCATCGCATCCTTGAACTTGGCCTCATCCAAGGACGGATCGGTTGCAGCGACACGCGGCATCGCTATTGCCACCAATAGCGTCTCACTCGTGGACAACTCGGTCGATTTCGTCCAGTGCCTGCCGAGTTGCACCCGAAAAACCTGCAACGCCTTCTCCCGGTCAAGGGTGGGCGTCCAGCTTCCATCCGTCTCTTCCTTCCAGCCACTGATGAGGCGGTGGCGGTAGGCGAACTGGCGGGAAGTGAGCGACATCCCGAATACCGGGTGATCGAGCGGCTGAGAGATCAGGTCGATCTCGGAGAACAGGCGCAGATGCGGGTAAAGCCGCTTGTTCTCCTTGACGAAGCTCTTGATGTTATGGGTCTTGGTGAAGTTGAGCTTCGGATGGGTTGCGTTCGTGCGGAGGAACATCCGCACGCACATCACCACCATCAGGATCAGGCAAAACACGTTCATCGCGATGGACGAGTTGCTGATGTCCTTCCACTTCACCGTCGAGAAGTCGCGGTGGCAGAGACTGACCAGCCCGTCCGGCTGGCACATCTCCTGCACCCAGTTCCGCACCGTGGTGACACCCGGCAGATCAACGACGCTGCCCAAGGCGTTGAGCAGCCATAGCTGCACGTACCGGATGTACGTGTAAGCCATCGAGATTTCGGTATGCGCGAAATACCATGCCGCCCAGCAGGCGAAGTAGATCGTCGCGAAGATGCCCAGCAGAATCGCCGGGTCATCCCAAGTGAAGGTCTTTTCTCCGCCCTGCTTGCTCATGACTCACCACCCTCGCCGCCGCCAGAACCGGCCAGCCCACGCATCCGCGACCAGTCCACCTTACGCTTGGGAGCACCCTCGCCTGCGCCGTCAGCGGGCACCGGAGCAGCCGGTTGCTCGGCCTGCTCCGACTGCTGGGGAGCCTGCGCAGGAGCCACATCGGCGACCACAGCATCAAGCGCCGCTTGCGCGGCCTGTTGCTGCACCTCCGGCGCAACGGGTACAGTCGATGGCGGCTCGGCCACCGTCTGCGCAGGGTCTGCGACAACCGAAGCCGCAACCACCTTGTCCGCAGGATGACCGTCCGATCCAGCTTTCGCTTGGTTGCGGGCATCGAGATAGGTCTTGACGACCCGGTAGCCATACTCACCACTCGCGAAGGTCTGCGCCAACGCATCGAGCGTTGCCACCTCATCTCCGGTGCCGGACAGGCTCTCCATCTTCTGCTTGAGCGCGGTATAGCCACGACGAAGGCACTCGCGCATCAACTCGTTCTTGCCGCCGTAAATGCCGTCTTGCGCCTCCAGAGCCTCGATAAGCTCTTGCTCAGCGGGGTTCTTGGGGCGCAGCCGGACTTCAAGTCGTTCCAGTTTCATCGTCCGTCTTTTCCTGTGCAGGTGCCCCGTGGCCCGCCTCATCGGCGGGCACCGAGGCGGATTGCTCACGGGACTTGTCTTTTTTGATCTCGCCAAACCCGATCAGCATGAGCGCCCGCAGGAAGGCAGCCCCCTCCCCCTCCGGGGCCGCCTTGATGGTGTTCAGCGCCTCCCGCTCCACGGAATACCGGGGATCGAGCAGCAGGATGAAGCGCCTTGCACGCATGGCTTATTCCTCGCCGCCGAAGACGTACTTGGCGATCTTGAACATGCCTCGCGCATTGGCGAACTCGGGACGCTCCGGGAAGCGGCAATGCGGGAAATGGCGCGAAAGCTGGTCGCGCATCACGATGGCACCGCCGCCGACGAACAGCACGAAGTCCAAATCCTTGCCGGTGCCGATCTTGGTGCGAACGCCCGACATGATCTGCTCGGCAAGGCGCTCCTTCTCGGCGGACACGGTATCGCGGACATCCTTTTCTTCACCCGCGATCTTGACGACGCCCTTGCTGATGGCAGCCTCGACCATGCGAGGGGGCACGTTGTCGAGGTCGAACAGCGAGCGCAGGCGCGATTCAACAGCGTCATTGAGCAACAGGACGCCGGTATCGCTCGACCCGGAGCGATCCGCATCTACTTGCTCACCACCGGGATACACCACTGCGCAGTCGGTGGTCTTGCCACCAATGTCGATCACGCCGACGACCGCCTCGCCCAGCGAGTCGAACTGCGGCGTGGGGTTGCCCTCCATGTCCATCAGTTGATCGAAGTACGCGGCGATTGCCTCGGTTGCCACCATGTTGCGCACGATGTTGGCGACCGGCTTGGTGCCGCACGTAACCGCCCTCGTGAGATTCGCCACTTTGGCGGCGATCAGCGCGTCATCCTTGCGGCCATTCGCAAGGTAGTAGTAGGAAACGGGCAGGCCCGTCGCGATCACGACATCCTTGCCGCCGAAACCGGCTTGGCGCAGCGCGTGATGCACCAGAACCCGGTTGAGTGCCGACTTCGGGTATTCCTTGAAGCGGGTGTCCTCGTAGTTTTGCAGGTGCTCATTGACCGTGTAGGCACCGCCTTCCTCGGTCTGGTAGAAACCACCGTTCTCTTCCTGCTCCTGCCACGAGATCAGATGCCGTCCGCTGCGAGCACGCGACGGGATCGTGAACATGCCACCGGACTCGGTGACGACTTTGATTGCGTAGTGGCCGTCATCGACGCCCACGTAGATCGGCTTGCTCATACCTTTTTTCCCTTTCATGTTCTTATCTGGCGAGTTCTTTGATGAGATTCTTCGTGGACTTCACGCGACCCGTCAGCCAGACATTGATCGCTCGCATGAAGGCCGTGACGGACATCTTCTTGACGATCTCGACGTACAGAAGAATGGCCGTCACCACCAAGGCGACATAGAAGGTCATCCAACTCGGATGCAGGATGACGCCCAGCCACGGCAAGCTCGCCGCCGCATTGATCTTGAAGAACCGCGCCGGAGGGGCGCAGTTGCTCCAGTGGTATCGACCCGTTGCCATAAATCAACCTCCAGAAAGGAATTTAACCAGTGCCACCATGTTACCACAATGCAGCACACCTTGTTAGCACCATCTCTACCACCTTGGTGCCACAATCTTACCACTCTTGCCATCATTGCGCCACAGTGTAACCACAATTATGACACAATCTATAGCACAATGTCGCCACATTCAGGTGTGCATCAGGTCGCGGGCGACGTGATCGTCGATCAGCCCGGCCTCGCGTAGACGCAACGCCTCCTTCCTGAACGAATGCCCTTTTTCCTCGACAAGCTCCTTGATCCTGCTGGTGACTTTGCCCATCTGGTCAAGCTCGATCAGCGCCTCGCGAGACTCTTCGTCGAAGATGAGGTACTCGCGGGCGGCGAGCAGCTTGCCGTTAGTGCCCTTGACCAGCCGCTGAGCCATGATGAAGCGGGCGGTTTCCACGATGTCGAAAATCGCGGTGGCGCGTTCGTTTTCGGGGAAACGGGAGATCAAACGGCGCATCACCGCAGCGACGTTGATGGCGTGAACAGTGCCGAAGACCGGGTGCCCCGTCAGCGACGCCTCGATAGAGGCGCGAATCGTCTCTTCGTCGCGCATTTCACCGATCATGATGAGGCCCGGCTTGCGGCGCATCCCCTCGCGGTTCGCGACGTAGAAGTTCTCGAAATGCGTGGGGACTTGAGACTGCACGATGATCGAGTGGCGGCTTTGCACCGACTCGAATGTGAATTCGATAGGCTCTTCGTGCGTAATCAGATTGCCCGAGATCGGCGTTTCGTTCTCAAGGATGTACCTGATGATGGCCGCAAAGGTCGTGGTCTTGCCTGAGCCGGTTGCGCCTGCGACATAGACAATCCCGTCTCGCGGCGTGGCCGCTCGCACAATGTCCTCGCTCAGCCCAAGCTCGTGGTACTTCGGCGGATCGGTCGGGATCGCCCGCATGACGATCTGGGCCGAAGTACCACCCCAGCACTGGATAGGCGACGCATTCACCCGGTAGCCGTAGCGGATTCGCGCCCCGCGTGCATCCTTCTGCTCGGGGTCGAAAAGCTCGTAGCGGGCGTTCACTGCCCTGCCTGACACGATGTCGGTTTCGGCAGTGTCTCGTCCGGCAGCCCACTTGAGGATGTGCTTGACCTCCCCATCGTCAAGGGGACGGTTCGTCAGCGCCATCATCGTGCCGTTGATGCGGGCACAAATCGGCAGGCCGGGCTGGATGAAGATGTCGCTCGCGTTGTGCATGAGCGATTCCAGCATCAGCGCCTTGAACATCGCGGGATTGTCGAACCGGAACGGGTCTTTGTAGCTCGTGAGGTGCTTTGCCCGTGGCAGCAAAGCACCCGGCACGACGCTGAGTGCATCATGAGCATCCTGTTGCATCTACTCTTTCCTCTCGGCGTCCAGCAAGGACTTCACCTCGGAGGCCGGAGACGGTGCCGGGTACGTGATCGCACCCTTCTCCGGCTCAGCCTTCGGCGTCGGCAGCGGGACAGCAACCTGCACCGTGGGAGCCGCGTAGGAGGACGACTTGATGGCACTCGTCCAATTCGCCATCTTCCCGTTGAACTCCGGCAGGGTCGTGATGCGCAGCAGGGTTTCATCTACTGCCATCGTCTGTCCGTTGTGGGTCACGGCGATGGACTCGCTTGCAATGGCAGGCATGGTCAACTTGCCTTGCATCACGAAGGAGTGGAAGCGCAGCATTCCGGTGTAATCCCGGTTCATCCTGTCCAGTCCGTACTGGAGCATCAGGTTGGCTTGCTCGACCCCCTGCTTCCATCCATCAGCGACAGCCAGTTCCCAGACGCGCTTTTCCTCGGAGTCACGAGGCAGCAATGCCGCCATCAGGGCGGCTCGATCCAGATCAGGCTTTGGAAACGTCAGATACTCCCGCCAGTTGGGAGCGACAGAAGAGAAACGGGCTTGGTACTCGATCTTGTAGTAAGCACCCGACAGGCGCAGAGCGTAGTCGCCGTCTTGGTTGTAGAGATCGCGTGCCTCCGTGATGACGGGGGGAACGACGCGATCCTGAATCATCAGATGACCGAAGTCGTAAACGGTATCGAACTCACGCTGACGACGCTTGACGGCCTCGTCGATGTTGCGCAGTTGCCACGCCATCCCGGCCTTCACGCCCAGCCCGAGGGCGGTGTCGAGAATCGCCTGAGATCGCGCCTTGGCAGCCTCGTTCTTCTGGGCTTTCATCGCGTCGGTGAGCGTTGCCGCATCTTGCGACCCCGCCGACTGCACGTATGCCGGACGGTCGTAGAGGCGCTGCGCCTCTTCGAGCGTCATCGGGGGCATGTCCATAGCCATAGTCTTACCCCTTGTTGGCAGGCAGGTTCTTGTAGATCAGGCGCAGGGTCTTGGCATTCTTGTCGAGCACGACATCCGCAGCCGCATCCACCTGATAGCCAATATTGCGCAGCACCTCGATGGGCGGCGTCTTCTGCACCCGCACGTTGATGGTGCGCAGATCGACCCGCTTGCCGCTCTCGATGTAGCGATAGCCGTAGCGGTAGGCGAAGGTCTGCAACAGTTCCTGCGGCTTGCCGATGTAATCGACATCCACTTCGTCCGTCTCCATCGCCGCCTGCTTACGGGAGAGCACCGACTTGTCTTCGTTGACCAGTGCGACGTATTCGCGCTGGGCATCAGCGGCCACCGCCACCTTGTCCGCGATCAGCCGACTGGCAAACGCCTCCGTGTCCTTGGTGGTCGGAACCGGCGAGGTCGCGCAGCCCGCAAGAGCTACCGCAGCCAGAGCCAGCACAAGACCTTTCTTCGTGATCGAACCCATCTTTGCTTTACCTTTCATGTTAAGAACTCCAAACGTCTGGTTTCTGCACAACACTACAGAACAGCGATGCTAAGCCGTTTTTGACAGCACCGCCACGCTCTGCCACCTTGCGCCTGCATGGCGGCCTCGCCCGCTCACTGCCACGAGCAAATGCGATCATACCTGATTCGCAGCAGCGTGCCACCATCTTACCACAATCGTTGCACACTGTTCCCACACTCCATGCCATAGCACTTTGGCCGCTTCACGGCAGTTGGGCGCTCGCCATGCGCCACAATCTTAGCACACTGTCGCCACATTACCAGCCACATTATTAGCACACTTCACCGAAACAGATTACACATTCCCTGCCTAATGTAACACCATGTCGCCACCATTTCTAACACCATGCCGCCACACAATAATCACAATGTCGCCACCATATCACCACACTGACGCCACGCTGCGTTAGAGCCGCCCGACACCGGGCGGTTGCCCTCACACCCCCCATCGCTGATCGCACAGCCCCCGGAACCGGCGCGGCAGTTTAGGCTATTTGCCGGTTCCTACATTGGTCACACGCAGGCTTATGCCCCGTTACTCCCGCATCACATTTGGGCGCGACATGTACAGTGCAAATCGTCTGCTAACGTCATGCCTTGTTGGAATGTACGTTTAGATGACGCGGAAGGCACGCAGGTTTATACTTGACATCGCGTGTTCTTTCATGCGCCCAAACAAAACATGTGCGGCATGTACGTGCCGCACATCATGGATGCACGCAAGCCGGTGTAGGGAGTAACGGGGCATGTGACCAGCCAACGGCTATTGCGATCATCTAAAGCTGCTTGAGGGCATCTTGCAGAGTTGGGAACGGATTTGTCGGCACAGCCGAGCAAGACCGCAGGAACTGATAACGGCTTGGCGGCACAGCCGCGAGTTGGGGCCACAGGCCCGCGCCCGGACGGGCTTGGTCACGGAATGCGGTTGGCGAAGAATGTGGCAACAAAGTGGTAAGGATTGTGGGCAGATAGCACACTTGCCCGCATAGGAGAAAAGGTTATGGCAACAACACGAATCGACGGCGCTCGCGCCTCGGACTCACTGATCGAACGCATCAACACCGAAGATGGTGTCGGCGAAGGATTGGCCCAGCGCACGCGAGAAGACTACGCCCGCAAGATGGGGATGATCGCGAACCAGATCGAGAAGGCTGGACGGGGCGCTCTAACCCCGGCCAGCCTTGTTTCTCACCTGCAAGAGCTTGTCGCCAAGAAGCAAGTAGCCCAGTCAACCGCCCGTTCCTTGAAGGCGGCTGCGATCTTCTGGATCGCAGAGGAAGCGCAGAACGTACTCGCTCAGGGCGGAAACCTGAGCGAGTACGAAGCTGCTTACAAGACGATCCGGGAACTGCCGACCCGAGAGCTACCAACGCGAACCGAGAAAACATCAAGCACCAAGCTCAAGTTCTTCCCGAAGGCGACACTGGAAAGCCTCTCGGAGTACGCGACAAACACCCCGCAGGCCAAGCACGCCGGGACACTGGTCGCCTTTCTCCGCGCCAACCTGCTTGTAGGCTTGCGCCCGGCAGAGTGGTTCGGGGCGGAATTCATGAACTACTTGCACCGCGAGAAGGAGGGGCACTACAGCCGAACGGGTGCGGGGAGAGTGCAATCAACCATCGCATTGCGCGTCGAGAACGCAAAGACAACCCACGGACGCGGCAACGGCGATCACCGGGAAATCCTCCTGCATGGGATCAGCGACAGCGATTTGGCAGCACTGATGCACTTCCGCGAGATCGCGCAGAGCTTTGCATCGAAGTTCGCGGCTGACACGCCACGCAGCGCCATCGCCAAGGCGTTCTTCAAGCCCTTGCAGCAGACGATGACCCACGCACTGAAACGGATGGGGCACCCAAAGAATCAACTGCCGACAACCTACAGCACGCGACACCAAGCAGTCGCCAATGCGAAGCACTCGGGCCTGTCCGACCGAGAGATCGCCGCCATGTTCGGGCACAGCAGCACGGCCACTGCGAAGAGTCATTACGGAAAAAAACTGAGCGGGTGGATGAAGGTGTCGTTTCGCCCATCCCCCGAGTCGGTTGCAGCAGTGCCTGAAAGGAACGCGAACCGCGATCTTGCAACCCCCGGCCAGCGCCTTCTGGATGCGGCAGCCGAGTGGAACCGCAACAGCAACGGCCAGAACCCCAGCGAACTGCGATGAAACACTAACACCGCCCAACCAGAGGGCGATTGGTGCATTCGGCGATCCGCATCACGCGGATCGCCGCCGTCATAGTGACCGCCAGAAACCACGCGCCTACCACTCCGCCAAATGTGCGTCAAGCGAAGCATCGGAACTGAATCGCGGACGGTTAGAAAAATGTGCGTCTTCGCACACACATTGCATGATCCCCGGTAAGCGAACGCCATGCTCGGATCGAAGCAAGGCAACAACCACCATTTCGCCACCATCTAACCACACTATCACCACCATAAAGCCACATTGCGCACACCGTACAGCCACAGTGTAACCACATTTTTCCCGCAAATTGCACCACACAGCTTACACACTGTTAGCACAGTGACAGCAATGTGTTACCATACTCTTGACACACTCATGATGTTTGCTTGCCGGGCCTGCTCGCACGCTGAGACGGTCATTTCACAAGCAGCTTGCGTCACCGGACTCAGACCTCGCAGCAGCAGGGAAGGCATGATAAAAACCACGTTCCCGTTGCACTCACTCTGCGCAAATGTCAAAATCGCGGTGTTGCGCATTTTTGAGTTATGATTAAAATACTGCACGCGGAGCGCGATATGGAAGCACACGAATTGGCAACATCATCTTGGGGGAAGCACGATGCGGAGGTTGATGTGCGGGCCTTGCGCCGCTACCAAGCCATCCTGTCGCGCATCGCCTCTGTAGGAGAGGTGCTGGTTTTTGTGCTGCTCGTGGGAATCCTCGCCGGGGCGGTCTGGCTCTTCACCCAGACCAACTTCGAGAACGTGATTTTCTATGACGGCACAGACATGACCTGCGTTTTCAACGGCAAAACTGGAGAGATCATCAATGTCCAATAAGGAAGCGCAGGGCAAGCCCTCAGCGAAGCAACCCAGCGCAAGCCCGTCCGCCGAGCTTGATGAAGCGAAGCTGGATCAACTCGCGAACGACATGAGTCCGGGGGAGGGCGCAGCCGTCCTCCGTGAAGTCGCTCGCCTGCAACAAGAGAACAAGGCGCTCAAGGGCCGCAACCTGCGGGTCTGGACTGCTGTAGGCGTCCTGAGTGCAACTTTCTTCGTGACAGTCAGCGCCGGGATCGCGTGGTATCCGAAGTACCGTTACATCCCGACCACGGACAATCGCGCCATCTGTGAAGTCTCCACGGAATCCGACCCCCGCGTGACCCCGGCAACGCTGGCTGACTACGCGAAGGACGCCGTGGTGAATGCCTACTCCTATGACTATGTGAACTACCGCGAGGCGCTGAATGCGACTGCGGCCAAGTGGTTCACGGACGATGGCCGCAAAGCGTTCCTGCGGTCGCTCGACGAGTCCGGCAACCTTGAGCGCGTGCTCAAGGGCCGACTGATCCTGCGTGCGATGGCGACCAAGGTGCCCCAGCTTGAAGAAGAAGGGCGTCGCGGCCTCCAACGCTACTGGGTCGTGCAAGTGCCCGTCGCCATCGAGTTCTATTCCGGTGGCGACCAGCAACCGAGAACCCGTCAAGACTTCTTGGCGGGCGTCACCATCGTTCAAACCCCCGCGTCGGCCACGAACCTCAAGGGCATTGCCGTTGATTCGATCTCGTTGGCCCCGTATGTCGCTAGGAAGTGATCGCCCATGTTCCAAAGAAAAACATTGATCGCATCTGTGCTGCTCGGCGTGATCGCATCTTCTGCCTTCGCGGCTGAGCAGCAACAGGAACAGCAGCAACCGCGAAGCGGACTCGGCCAACAAGTCGCCGAGCCGCCGCCTCAAGTTGTGTACCCGCGCCCGACCGAAGTGGTCGAGGGCGTGATTGGAGACATCGAAGACCTGCAACTGACGCCGGAGCAGTTCGACCGGCTCAAGCGCATTTACCTCGAACGCGAACGCCAGAAGGCGATTCCGTATGTCTCTCCGGCCAAGCCGATCACTCGCACGATGTTCGTAAGTCTCGATCCCGGTGTCAGCCCTCCGGCTCTGCGACTGACCCGAGGCCAGCAGACCTCCATCGTCTTCTCCGATGTATCCGGCCAGCCGTGGTTCATCGAAAACGTGTCGATGAACCGGCAGCTTTTCAGCGACGGTCGTCAGGGTCAGCAGGGTGCTGCGCAGCAGCAGCCCACGAATGTACTCACCATCGAGCCGTTGGCCCCAGCCGCCTACGGCAACGTCACGGTGACACTGCGCGGTCTGTCCACTCCGGTGATCTTCGTGCTCACCAGCGCACAGCAGGAAGTGGATATGCGCGTCGATGCGAAGGTGCCGGGCCGCAATCCCGACGCCATCGACACCGTAGCGGTGAGCACTCTCCCGTCCATCGACAGCGCCCTGAGTTACTTCCTTGACGGCGTGCCGCCGAAGGAAGCGCGGCGCTTGAAGGTCACGGGGCTTGAAGGCACCGAAGCATGGCTGTACCGCGACAACCTGTATGTCCGCGCCAAGGCCGATGCGCAATATCCGGCCTACATGTCTGCCGCTCGCAGCACGTCCGGGGTTTCGGTGTATCGCTATGCGGGACTGCATAGCAGCGTCACATTCACCACGGGCGGTCAGGCCGTCACCGTGTTCATCGAGTAAAGGGGCAGCACATGAGCGAGCAGAACACCCCTCAGAACCCGCAGCCCAGCGATGAAATCGTGGGCGGCGCAGGCTTCGAGGCAGAAGGCGTAAACCAAGAGCAGGGGCAGGGCGGTCAAGGTGAAGCCCAAGCCCAAGCGAAACCTGCGCCGAAGCGCAGCAAGTCGGACGAGATGAAGCGCAACTTCAACGCCGTGTTCGGCCACGGCGTCGGCAAAGTCTCGTTGATTGTCGTCGCCGTGGTCGTGATCGGCGGCGTTGCGCTCGGCTATCGCGGCCTGACCAGCAAGCCCACGGAAGTCGCGGCTCAGTCCGAAGTCGATGTGCCGAATGCTCCGCAGCCGGGCGTGGAAGTCGGCGCGGTATCCAAGCAGGAAGCCGAGCGTCGCGCCCAGCGTGCGGCTCTGGAGGCTCAGGAGGCCGCCGCTCGCGGCCAGACCTACCAGCCGGGCTTCGACACGAACATCGTCAACAACGCCAGCCAGCCGTTGCCGTCCGGCACGGCACAGTTCAACGTGCCGATCCAGACCGGCAGCAACAACCCGCCGTCACCGCAGGGTGGCGCTGCTGCGCCGGTCAACATCACCGTGCCGACCGGGCAGGCCACTGCCAATCAGGCAGGGGCTGCGCCGCAGGGCACTCAGTATCAAGGCCAAGGCCAGAACGCCCAGCAGAACGCTCAAGCCGAGCAGCAGGCACGGCAGCGTCTGGAGCAGGAGTTGAAGCAGGCGCAGGCAGAGCGCGACAAGTATGTCGCTGCGATGAAAGAGCAAGTGCTGAAACAAGCGCAGTCGCTGTTTGGCGAGGCAGGGCAGGGCGGCCTGAATGCGCAAGGATCGTACTCGACCGTCAGCTATTACCCGGTGAACCGCAACAACGGCGGCGGTCAGGGTGGTGCCGGAGCCGGTACTGCCACCGACCCCTTGCCGGGGATGACGCGCACAGCCCCGGACACGCTTGGCGACCCGAGCGCCAAGCTGCTCATCAAGACCGGCAACATGATGTACGCCACACTCGACTCCGAGGTGAACACCGACGATGGCGGCGACGTGCTCGCGACCATTCGTGGCGGCAAGTGGGACGGTGCCAAGATCATCGGTCGTGTCGAGCAAGGCCCGAACAACATCCGTCTGAAATTCTCGACGATGGCCCCGCAGGATGGCCGCCCGACGATGCGCATTAACGCGGTCGCGCTGCGCGAGGAAGACGCCAAGCAGGGCGTGGCGGATGACATCGACCATCACACCTTCGAGCGTTACACGTCGCTCGCCGTGGCGTCGCTGCTCTCAGGCTATGGCCGGGCCTACTCGACCCCGATTGGAACCACCGTCATCAGCCCCGGCGGCACTGTGAGCACCACCACTACCGAGCCGACGAACAAGCAAGTTATCGGCATGGCAGTGGGCGAGATGGGGCAGGCGATGGCGCAGGAAATCCGTCGCGGCTTCAACCGTCCGACTACCTACTCAACCCCTGCGCAGAAGGGCTTTGGCCTGTTCTTCATGCAGGACGTGCATGAGCAAAAGTAAGGAGAACAGCATGAAGAACATGTCTTTTGGCAAACTGATGGCGATCTTCGGCGGTTCGCTCGTTGTCGTCATCATCCTCGCCGTGGTCATCATCAAGGCAACTTCCGGGCCGAAGCCCGGCAGCACGGTGGTCACTCAGCGTCACCAGACGCAGTTCCAGCCGCAGCAGCCGGACATTCTGGCCGAGCAGCTTCGTCGCGAGCAGGAAGCCTCTGCCGCAGCCCGCGAAATGTCTGCGCAGCAGTCTCAGGCAATGCAGCAGGCGCTGCAACAGCAGAATCAGGCCGTCATGCAGCGGCTTGACGGTATCGCCATCGGGCTGAACGCACTGGATCAGCGCGTTGCTGCGATTGAGAACAGCCGCCGTCCCACGGGCGTGCAGGTCATCAAACCCGAGCGCAAGCCACGCACCTCCCCGGTAAAGCAGCTTGAGAAAGGGGCTACGCCGCTTCCGGCCAACTCCGGCTACAAGGTGCAGGCCACTGTCGGCAAGCGTGCTTGGATCGCCGCTGGCGAGCACGAGGACAGCGTTTCCGTGGGCGAGACGCTGCCTCCGGTGAAAAAGCCGCTGGTCGTCCGCGCCGTGGATAACGAATCGGGCATCGTCATTACGAGCGCAACGCGCTAATTCGTCGAAAAGCAGGGGAGCACGAGCGATGCCCACAAGCAGCAGTTTTCCAGACCTCATGGAAGTCTTGGTGAATGTCGGAGGCGTCATTCCGCCAATCATCATGATGCTTCAAGGCATCGCGGCTCTCATGGGGCTTTACCTTGTCGCCACTTCATTGATCGAAATCTGGGGGGTTACACATGACAACGCAATGAAATATGTGGCCGGACGGCAGCGGTTTTCCGTTGGCTCCGCGCTGATCTCTATGTTCGTTGGTTCCATCCTGCTCGCGATGGGCACACTGGAACTGGTCGGCATTCTGTCGCGCACCCTGACCGGGGATTACGCGAACAGCCGCGTGACTGCTGATGTGCTCTCGTACACGAGCAGCGGCGGGCTGGCCGAGAAAGCTCAGGTCGCCACGCTGGCCCTGCTCGGGATCATGCAGGTGGTCGGGTTCATCGCGATGGTCAAGGGATGGCTCACGGTAAATCGGTACTACAACCAGCAAGGGCAGGCGGGGCTTGGACACGCCTTCGGCTGGATCATTGGCGGTGTGTTGGCATGGAACTTCAAGTGGTTCAGTGACCTGCTCAACAACACCATTGGCTTCAACCTCATCGGATTGTTCACGCCGTTCAGTTGACCGGCAGCACCCAGTTTTGGCGCAACCTTCACTCTCAATTCAACCGGAGAAATCTCAAATGAAAGCACTGCAAACCCTCAAGTCCGCTTACAACAACATCGTCATGCGTCTGACCATGCTGATGATGGGCGTCATCGCGGCTCCCTCGGCCTTCGCAATCAGCAAGACCGACCTGACGCAAGACACCGCAGGCGGCAAGACCTTCTCGAACATCGCCGAGAACATCGACAACACCGCGCAGGAAGGCGCGACGCTGCTGATCTCTCTGGTCAGCATCGGCGGCTTCGTGGTCGTGGCGATCTCCCTCTACACCCTCTGGAAAGCCTCCAAGGACGAGCGCGAGAAGCCCATGTCCGCCATCGTCGGTCTTTTCATCGGCGGCCTGATGCCGGTGTCGGCACCGTGATGTGGATCATGCGCAACACCGTTATCGGCTCCTAAGCCGCGAAACGGCAAGCGTCGCAGCAACCACCAACGGGCGGGGTGGTTTTCCACTCCGCCCTTTTTCTTAAACGCACAGGAACGGAACGGGGATGCGCCAAACACCTCAAACCACCGGAGCAACAGGGCAGGCCGCCGTGCCGCCGTCGCTGATGCTCGGGCACCTGAATCGGGCCGCAAACCAGCCTGTCTTCGGCGTCAAGCGCAAGCTCTGGCGCAAGGACGATGAGCACGCTGATGTCGCGGACGCCGGATTCACCCCGGTGCGCACCGAGGTGCTGCAACGGGACAATTACACCTGCCGCTTCTGCGGCTTCAAGGCAGCCAAGTACCAAGAGGTTCACCACCTCGACGACAACCACCAGAACAACGACCCGCAGAATCTCCTGACGGTCTGCAATCTGTGCCATCAGGTACATCACCTTGGGATGTGCGCGATGCGCAACGGCGGTTTCATTGCCGCCATCCCGGAACTGACCCAGACCGAGGTCAACAACCTCGTCCGCGCCATTCACGTAGCCGAATATGTCGCCGACGCGGCAGTGCGCGACAAGCTGAAAAGCCTGTTCGCGATCTTCCAGTTTCGCGGATGTGACACCCTCAAGGCGCTTTACGGGGTGGACATCAGCAACCCCTACGCCTTGGCAGAAACCCTCTCGACATGCCCTGACGACATCTACGCGAAGCGGGCCGAGTTGTTCGCCCCTCTGCGGCTGGTCGCCTCCAAAGAGGCTTTCCACGCTGGGCAACTCGAATACTACGCGGCCAACAACCGCGCTCTCTTTCTCCCGGAAAGCTGGCCGCCCCTGACGCGCCAGTTGCTCATGTGAGGGCACTGGTATGCGTGTTGGAGCCATCCTTTTCGATCCGAACAACAACATCGTCGCCAGCGACCGTACAGTGGTGTCGCTCGACAGCGCGTGGGCGTCGATTGGCGGCGGACAAGCGCGGCGCGTGCAGTCGATCCACGATCTGCCGAGTGACGTTCTGTGGCTCACCAACCTGACCTACAACAACTTCTATCGCGCCGGTCTGCAACGCCATCCGAACTTCCGCAACGAGGGCTGGCTGCGCACGCTGTTCAATCAGCTTGTCGCCGAACTGGGGATTGACCTCAACAACGTCTCTCCTGACATCACTGTCTCGACCATTGCAGCCATCGCGCAGCGCACAGTTGCTGTCGCCAAATCGCGGTACGAGGTGCATCCGAAGAGCAAGCGTCTCAATGAGGATTTCGCGATAGCGATGGGTGCTCCGCGCAGCGCCCTGCCGGACATGTTCTACAGCCACTTCGACGCTGTGGCCGACCACCCGTCCGTCAGCGTGATCCACGCGACGAACTACGGCGCTGGCCTCCCGACCGTGACCGTGCGCCGCAACCGCCTGCGCCATGCTCGCGAGGTGCTGGCAACGCCAGTTCCCACGGATACCGGCTGGGAACTGGAAAAAGCGGTCGCGCCTGATCGCAATGACAAGTGGCTTGAGAGCATCAATACGCCGTTCCTCGTGAAATGCACCGTGAGCAACGTCAAGCCGATGATTGCCGAGGTGCTGTCGTGGGGCAGCGGCTCCCGCGATGTGCGGGAGTGGCTGACCGACATCGAGTGGCGTGTGGTGCGCCAGTACGGCGATGTGGCGGTCAGCGCGGCGTTGATATGCAAGAACCCCGCTGCGCCGTTGCCGCAGGCCAAGCTGCTGCCGGAAGGCCCACTGGACGAACTGTCCTTCACCTACGGCTTGATCGCCGAGCAAATCTGGACGGCGATGACCAACAAGCAGCATTACAAGGGCGATGTGAGCCGCTACACAGCGGCGGCGGCATGGCTCCGCGCAGCAGATCGCATGGCGATGTTCGACTATGCGCAGAAGCTCTACGGGCGCGGACTCAACGTGATGAGCTACGGCGTCGGCAACGTGGTGCTGCGCTACCCGGAGAACGGGCTGCGCCGCACCTTGGACATTGCAACCGACATCGGGCTTATGCCTCCGGCCAGCAAGTTGGCCGAGGCGGCAGCAATGGAGAGGGCGATGGCATGACGCCTGAAACAGAAGAAGAAAGCAAAAAGCTCTTCAACATCGAAGGTTTCTTCCGCACCCGAAGCAACTACAAGGCGGTGCTGAAACTGGACGAGATGATCCTGCGCGATGACATCAGCGACGCCGAAAAAATGGCGCAGGTGAATCAGTTGATTGCAGAAACGGTAAAAGCGGTTCAAGAAGGAGTCACGGAAAATGAGCGGTAAACTCGAAGCGGTTTTGCTCCATGTCATCGGCTTGCTCAAGACGGACGTGGAAGACTATTGCGACCTCGAAACCATCGACGGTGGTCGCGCAATCGTGGCGCAGGATGGCTCGCTGGCGAGCATCGTGCGCTTCAATGGCACCAAGTCAGTTCTGGGCCGCGAACAGTTCGAGCGCCTGATCCAACTGCTCGACGGCTCGTTCTCGGTCTATTTCAAGAACCGTGGCCACCAGTTGCAGGTGGTCTTCCGCCGCGACCTCGATGCGCGAGGCGCTTTGGAGCGGAACGCAATCCAGCAACGCTCCACGGCGGATCGCCTGAGCCTTGGCATTCACGATCTGATCGACGAGTCGGTCGAGAAATACAGCCAGTACGTGTACGACGAGGACTGCTATCTGGTCTTCTGGTCGCGCCCGGCGCTGCTGGACACGGTGGAAGCCAAGCTCGCCACTCAAGCGACCAATGAGTTCCGCAAGGAAAGCAACTGGCCCGCGACATCGGACGCACAGAACCTGCTGCGCCCGATCTCCTACCTGCGCGACCGCCACCTCTCCTTCGTCTCGAAGATCACCGATGACCTGTCATCCCCCGAGTTCGGCTGCTCGGTCGATGTGCTCGACGTGGATGAAGCCCTGCGCTCCGTGCGCCGCAGCGTGTATCCCGACCTGACCACGGACGACTGGAAGGCGGCCATCCCCGGCACCAAGATTCCTTTCCGCTGGAAGAGCAATGGCGACATCGAAGACATGTCGGAATTGCTCTATCCGCCGCTACCGCGCCAGATCATGACGGCCACCGCCGAGATCGGGAAGAACGGCAGCGAGAACCTGCCGGATTCCAACACCGTGCGCGTAGGCAGCCGGGTGTATGCGCCGCTCATGGTGGCCGTGCCGCCCCGCGAGCCGCAATACTTCAACACCCTGTTCAACAGCCTCAACCGAGCCGAGACGCGGGAAAACGGCGTGACCCGCGCCCTGCCGTATTCGATCAGCTTCATGCTGGAATCGGACGGCATGTCGGTTATGGCATTCAAGTCCATCTTCGCCAGCCTGCTGTCGATCACGTCCGAGCAGAACCGCAACATCAACCTCGCCACGAAGGCGCTCAACGAGTACCGCCGCGACGGCGGCTGCATCGTCAAGCTCCGAATCGCTGCGATGACTTGGGCGGGGATTGACCCGGACGGCATCAAGGAACTGGCCCTGCGCAAATCGAAGCTGTGGCGCACGCTGGAAGGGTGGGGCAACCCCGTGGTACTGGAGCGCACCGGCAACCCGATGATCGCGTTCCAGACCAATGCGCTGGGCCTCACGACCAAGCACATCGGCGAGCCGTGCCCGGCACCGCTGGATGATGCAATCGCGCTCTTGCCACTGACCCGGCCCGCGTCGCCGTTCTCGACGGGTTCAACCATCTACCGCAGCCTCGACGGCAAGATTCTGCGCTACCAGCGATTCTCGTCTGAGCAAACGACTTGGATCACGCTGATCTCGGGCAAGCCGGGTTCGGGTAAGTCGGTGCTGATGAACAACAACAACGTGGAATGCTGCCTGATGCCGGGTATCACCCGGCTGCCGTACATCGGCATCATCGACATTGGCGTTTCATCGTCCGGCTTCATCGACCTGATCCGCGACTCGCTGCCGGAAAACATGCGCCACCTCGCAATCTACAAGCGGTTGCAGAACTCCGAGCGTGACTGCATCAACCCGATGGACACCCCGCTGGGCAAGCGCGAGCCGTTGCCGAAGGATCGCGAGTTCATCAAGAACTTCCTCTCGATTCTTGTGACGCCGCCCGAACGGCGCGGCAAGCCCTACGAGGGCATGTCGAACTTCGTGGGCCGCATGATCGACCTCGCTTTCCAGAAGAAGAGCGACCGACTGGAGAAGGCCAGCCCGGAAACCTACAAGCCGGGGCACAACGCCGTGGTGGACGAGGCCGTCGCGAAGCTGGGCTACAAGATTCTTCCGGCCACGACCTACTGGGAACTGGTGGATGCGCTGTTCAAGGCTGGCTACATCTATGAGGCCGAGGTCGCACAACGCTACGCCGTGCCGACGCTGAACGATCTGGTCGGCGTGGCTTCGAGCGAGGAAGTGGAAGCGGAATACGGCGGCGTGATGGCCGAGGGCAACCGCCCGCTCATCAAGGCGTTCTCGCTGGGCATCCGCGAGGCCGTGGGCGACTACCCGATCTTCTCGTCGCACACCCGTTTCGACATCGGCAGCGCCCGTGTGATTTCACTGGACTTGCAGGATGTGGCAATCATCGGTTCCGACTCGGCCTACAAACAGACCGCGCTGATGTACATGATCGCTCGGCAGAGCTTCATGAAGAAGGTTGCCTTCTCCAAGGAAGACCTGCCGTACTTCGACGACCTGTATAAGCCCTACTACGACCGGCTCATCAACGACATCGTGGATGAGAACAAGGTGCTGTGCATGGACGAGTTCCACAAGACGGGCGGCCATGACGGCTTGAAGTTGCAGGTACTGACCGATGGCCGTGAAGCCCGGAAGTGGAACCTCGAAATCATCCTCGCTTCGCAGTTGATGGAGGACTTCGGCGAACTCACCAAGATCGCCACGGCGCTCTTCATCCTCGACAGCGGCACCGAAGAAACCCGGCGCTGGCTGCGCGACAACATCGGCCTCAAGCCGGTCGAGGAATCGGCGCTGGTCAACTACGTGCATGGCGCGAACGCCCACGGCGCGACGTTCTTGGCTCGCTTCTCGACCAAAAACGCGACCTACAGCCAGCTATTCACGATGACAGCCGGTGCGATGCGCCTGTGGGCGCTCTCGACGACCGCAGAAGACCGGAAGCTGCGCGGCCTGCTCTATGAGTCGATGCCACGCCAACAAGCTCGCCGCCTGCTCGCCAAGCGGTTCCCCGGTGGCTCGTGCAAGAAGCTCGTGGAACGCCTCAAGGAAGAAACCTTCCGTGGAGCGGACTTCGTGGATGACGACATGGAGTCGAGCGTCATCGAGCGGCTCGCGAAGGAACTGATCCACGAGTATTACAACAGCACAGAGCTTGAAGTGGCCTGATCGACAGGGGTTGATACCGAATGGCGCAATACAAGGGAGCTTCCCGGCAGCACGAAGTAAAGGCGTCTCGCCGTCGTAAGGACACTCGGCTGTTCGGGCAGAAGTTTTCGGACTTCTTCAACTCCGGCGATGGGGTGGTGCTCGGGCTTTTCATGCTGCCCATCATCTCTCTGGTGCTCGTGAAAGTGCCGCTGTCCGGCGAGCTGATGCTGCTGATCGCGTGGATGTACGGAAGGAGCTTTGTCCGCACCGACAAACGCTCCTTTGACTTCCCGTACCGTGTGCCGCTGCTGGCGAAGGTAAGGGATGGCTCCACGCGGGGCGGCAAGGAAATCGGCAAGGGCGTCACGATGATCGGCAACGATCTGGAGACGAAGGAGCAGATTTACGCTGGCGACAGCGACCTGCGCACGCACATGCTCGTGCTCGGCACCACCGGCTCCGGTAAGACCGAATTCCTGCTGGGCCTCGTCTTCAACGCACTTGTCCAGAACACCGGCTTCATCTACGTGGACGGCAAGGGCGATCCCAAGCTCCAGAAGGAAATCTTCCGCCTGTCGCGGTATCTGGGGCGGGAGGACGATCTGCTCATCATCAACTTCATCACCTCCGGGCGCGACTTCGTGGAGAAGCAGCCCGACAAGGTGACGAACAACATGAACATCATGGGGAACACCTCATCGGGCATGTTGATCGAGTTGATCGTGTCGCTGATGGACGACTCCGGTGGCGGTGGCGACATGTGGAAGGGGCGGGCGATCTCGTTCGTGGCGGCCCTGACGCGCCCGCTGATCTACCTGCGCGACAAGGGCTATATCAACCTGTCGCCGGAAAAGTACCTCGAATACTTTGAACTCAACGTGATCGAGGAACTGGTCTGGGAGCACAACGGCAAGTATGGGGACATGTTCGACGTGATCGTGGCTCCACTGCGCTCATACCTCGTGACCCTTCCGGGCTATCAGAAGACGAAGATGAAGAAGCAGGAGACGAAGACGCTGGAGCAGCACGGCTACATCGTCATGCAGCTTACCCGCATCTTCAACGACCTGACCTTCAACTACGGGCATATATTCAAGACCAAGGTCGGGGACGTGGACTTCTTCGACGTGGTTATCAACCGACGCCTGCTTGTCGTCCTGCTCCCGGCGCTGGAACGCGCCCCGGACAGCATGAGAATGCTGGGCAAGATGATCGTGGGCAGCATCAAGCAGATGATGGCGGGCTGCCTCGGCAACCGCGTGGAAGGCGTGGTGCGGGAGATCATCGACAGCCGTCCGACCAATGCGTCGTTCCCGTTCTACACGATCCTCGACGAATACGGCTACTACGCGGTGATCGGCTTCGCCGTGGCCCCGGCGCAGGCCCGTTCGCTGGGCTTCTCCGTGATCTTCGCGGCGCAGGACTTCTCGTCCCTCAAGAAGTCGAGTGCGGAGGAAGCGGACGCCACATGGGAAAACACGAACATCCGGGCAATCGGGCGCATCACCTCGGGGCAACGCTCCGAGACATGGGAGCGCATCCAAGGTGCTTCCGGCGAAGGCGAAGAAGCCCGCATGGCGGGGTTCGAGCGCTGTCCGGGCGGGGTCAATGAGGTCTTCCGTCAGCAGGACAACATCTCCATCGAGCGTCGCGCTCGCCTCGACTACGACGATCTGGCGATGCAGGAGAACGGTGAATTCACGTTCCTCATCGGCAAGAAGGAGCGCAACGGGCAAACGGGCGGGGTGCGCGTGATCCGGGGGATGGGCTTCTATACCGCAGGCCCGGCCCCCAAGGAAATGCGCATCAACGACTTCCTGCCGGTGGAAGCACCCGAACCATCCGACCTGCCGCAGAACCGCAAGGCGGTCGAAGCGTTGATGAAGAGCATGATCGACGGCTCGTTCCCGAAAACCGTGCGCAGCGCGGTGAAGGGCGACCCGATTCTCGCCTCCATGCACACGGCGTTCGAGCGCAACTACGAAGACCCGGAGCGTCCGCGTCTTGGGCGGCTCGACGCATCGTTCGCGGTGATGGGATGGTTCATCTCCGGTGGAGCGCAGATTCCGGCCAGCACGCAGCCGAAGGCAGCGGCAGGCGGCAGCAGCGCGACGCAGCCCGTGGAAAGCACCGACCTGACCCCAGCCAAGCCCGCGCCAACGACCAGCGCAGTTGCCACCACCGATCCGGGCGATCCGCTTGGCCTCCAGCAAGCCGCAGCGACGAAGGCGCTGCTTGACGTGGCCGACCTCGTGCTGAGCCAGCCGAAGGGGGAAGGGGAGTCCGCCTACACGTCCGCGACACCGTACAAGATGGCTGAGGACGATGACGAAATCATCATCAGCGCCGAGGCGGTGACGACAAATATCGTTCTGACGGATGCCGACAGCGAAGCCTTCCGTGACAAGGCTCTGCCGATCCTTCGGCAACACCTGTTCATGCTCGACGACATGCCGTCCGAGGAAGAATGGGAGGAAGAGCTTTCCATCGCCGACCGCGACAAGCTGCTTGAGATGGAGGTGGTGGCGTCTGGCGAGGCTTTCGCCAGCCTTGAGGACAAATGGGACACCGAGGATCGCATCCAAGAGACGCGGGGCGCGATTGCTCGGGAGACGACTTACATCGACCCGCCCGAGCCTGATCGCATCGACATTCCCGAGGCGAAGGACAAGCTCGACGCCCTGTCCGCAACGTGCGCGGAGCTAATGAAAAGCTCGCTTCGAGACATGTAGTCTGAGCACTTGTCAAAAATTGACAACCACAGTGTTTTGACTGACAATCAAATAATCGTACTTTTGATGGGTGAGGTGTTGTTGTGGGCATTTGGAAAGCAGGCAAAAAGGCAGCGAAGTTCACGTTTGTGTCCATGCCCCTGTCCATCCTTGGGATCAACCAACTCAAGATGGGCAACAGGCAGATCGCCGACCTCTGGAAGTCGCTCTCGAATCCGGTCTGCCCCGAATGCGACAAGGGCGTGCTGGTCATGCAGGGCGATGAGGGACAGGTCATCGACCAGCAGCAAGACGGCACCACGCGCCACCTTCACCCGTGGGTATGCAATAGCTGCGGCTTCGCTTTTCTTGAGGAAAGCGATGTCGCCAAGGTTCGCGAGAGTGCGGCGCGTTATCGCAACGAGCGCGTCAAGGCCGACCTCACAGACATGGAGTACGCCGAGCGCGAGAAAATCGCTCGCGGGCACCGCCTGCACTCACGCGCCTTCTTCGTTGCCAGCACGCTTGCGGCCATCGGCTTCATCTACATGCTTGCATCCGGGGCGGCACTCTTGCTGGCCCTGAACTGGCTCTCGATTGCCTTCGCCCTGTGGGTCTTCGGTATGAAGAAGAGCTACAGGTCATGGCAGGTGAAGACGGGGCACCTGTTTGTGGACGGGGCGTTCTGGTTCTGGTTCAAGCACGAAAAATGGCTCGGCTGATGAAACCTCTCTTCGCACTGGCGGCGGCACTAGCCGCTTTTTCCGCTTACGCACAGACGCCGGGCGGCAGCCCAGCAACCCCGAACTCCGATGACTTCTACGCAATCCGCCCGGCCACCATCGACTGCGTGATCCGGGCCGCGCAGAAGCAGGGCGTCCCCGCCAACGTGCTGCTCGCGCTGGCCAGCGTCGAGGGCGGCAAGAACGGCCAGTTCGTCGGCAACACGAACGGTAGTCGGGACATCGGCCACTTCCAGATCAACACGATTCACTGGAAGCAGAACGGTCGGTTTGCGCAGTACCCCTCGATCACTCAACAGGATGTCGCATGGCGCGGCTGCTACAACGCAGAGCTTGCCGCTTGGATGCTTCGCCAGCACATCAACGAACCCACGGGGCAAGACTTCTGGACACGGGTGGCGAATTACCACTCCAAGACCCCGAAGTACAACGCCGTGTACCGCAGCAAGCTGATTCCCTTCGCAATCCAGTGGGGCAATTGGCTGCAACAACGATACGCCCACGTATCAGTCTCTCAACAATGAAAGGAGCAGCCTCATCATGAGCCGCATCAACAACTCGTTCCGTTTCACGGGCAATCTCGGCACCGATCCCGAGGTTCGCTACAACCCGAACAATGGCGACCCCATTGCCAGCATCCCGCTCGCGGTGGACGCCTCGTACAAGAACCGGGAAACCGGCGAGAAGGTCGAGAAGGTGGACTGGTTCGACCTGACCATCTACTACAAGGGTCTGGTCGATGTGGTGCAGAAGTACACCCGCAAGGGGTCGCAGATTCAGGTGCGCGGCAACATGCGCAAGCGGGTCTGGGAATCGAAGGATCGCAAGGACGGCGAGGGCCGCCCGATCAAGGAAAGCCGCATCGAATTCGTCGTAACCGAGATCATGCTGCTGGGCCGTCCGAAGGATGATGCCGCGCCAGAACCGGGCAGTACCTACACCGTGCCCGAAGGCGTCGATCCGGCCCCGGACTTCGACGACGACATCCCGATGTAACGACCCAAGGCGACGGGCGCAGGTGTTCGCAGCACCTGCGCCCGTCTGACCATTCTCGATTCAGGGGAACCGAGAGGATGGCTGTCGAGAAGCATACCGAGAAAGACCCATTCGCAGGGGCAGCCGTGTATCGGCTGCGACGCGACGCACTGATGATCGTCTCCAACCTCAACCGGGGACAGAGAGTCAGCAATCAGGAGGCGAAGCGGCAACTCGTCTTCGTGCAGGCGCAACTGTGCAAGGCGGCTCTCGCCGACCCGCGCCTGCCGGAGAAAGCCAAAGCGGCCTTGCTCCAGTTCCACGCAGAAACCGTTACGGAGAATCTTGAAGACCGACGCGGCTCGCGGCGGCGGCAGGATTCCCGCATTTCCGCTTAGGCGGCATGAAGAGGGAGGCGCATGAAAAAGTACCTTGAGCGGCTGAGGCAGATCGTGCGTCACCCGCTGACGAAACGCATCGGACTGGCCGTGCCGATCAACGCCTGCATGGGTCTGGCCCGCTCGTGGCTGGGCTACGAGCAGTCCGCTTTCATTGGCCTGCTGACAGGTGTGGCATCTGTCGCACTCGCCGACCTTATCTTGAGCGATAGCAATACTCGGAAGGCCCGCTGGGAACAGACGCGGAACCTCGTTCGTGAGAACTGGGGAAGCGCGGCCCGCATGGGTGCGCTGCTGGCCGTGATGGGCTTGACCTACAGTAATCGCCAGTCGCCCGCCGAGCCGCTTGTGCAGCAGGTGTTGGCGATGGTGGAAATCCTCGGTTTGGTGGCGGTCATGGTGGTGCCGCCGCTCCGCGACGTGCTCATGACGGCCTCGTCAGGTGGCTGGAACACGGTCAGCAGCATGGTCAGCCGATTTGTCTGGGGCTTGACCGCTTACACGGTGGCACTGTGGATGATCGGCGCAGCAGGCGATGACGCCTACCGCTGGATCGCCGCCAATCCGAATGAGGCAACCGTGATGGCGGCCTCGCTGGCTATTTGCTGGGCAATCCTGCGCGTCGGCTCCGGCCCCGCCGCTACCCCGGCAATCGCTCGGAGCGGCATGGCCGCCGCTGCCGGGGTAGCGGTATTCCCCCGCAGGCCAACACCCCGCGACAACCGCTACACAGCCGCGCACGAAGCGGGGCACGCGCTGGTCTATGCGGCGCTCGGGAGCCTTCCAGCCGATGTGAAATTGGCCGTGAACGAACAGCCGGACGAGAACGGCACTCTCGGGTTTGTCACCGGCATCAGCAGCAAACACCACCTCGACGAGAAGTCGTTTGCGGAGTGGTACATGCTGGTCTTTCTTGCCGGGAAGCTCGGTGAAGCCGTCATGCACGGCGAATCGACGCTGGGCAGCAGCAATGACCATCTCCGCTGGCTTGGCGTGGCCCGCAGCTATCTTGCCAACCACTATCGCGGCATGTACTACGCCGAGCCGCAAAACAAGTTCGAGCAGGAGCAGAACGAAGCCAAGCTCGAAGCGTTGCAGGCCGAACAACTGGCAATGCTGCGCACGCTCTTCGACGCGAACGCCGAAGTGTTCAAGCAGCTTGCCGACACGCTGCTGGAGACGCGGACGATGGGCCGCGACGACCTGATCCCCTTCCTGAGCCGCGTGAAGCTGCCCGACAGCTTCCCGCTCCCATTTGGGCCGTTCGCGCAGTTCAGTGCGCAATGGCCGGAGGACACTGAATGCAATACGCGCTGATTGAAATCCAGAAACGAATGCTGCTGGTCGCAGCGAACGAGATGCAGTCACTCGACACGTACCATGACGCCATCGCAGAGCAGGACAAGCCAGACGAGACACAGCACCCGTACCACGTCTGCTATGGCTGCTACATGCCGCAGCGTGGCATTGATGAAGACAAGGCTCTGGAGGACTTCAAGGCCGCCCGTGACCACTGGATCGGGTACATCCAGCAGGAGAAGTGCCACATCATCGCCTTCCACGACGCCGAGCCGATGGAACCCGAACGCATGGGGCGAGCGATCCGCATCCCGTTCGCCGCGCTCGTGCAGGCGCACGCCCCGGTGATCGAGCAGATCGGCGACAAGGCGTCTGTGCAGGCCGTCACGGGGTTCCTGCGGTACGCCGGGATGTCTCCGGCGACCAACATCCTGAACCGTCCCGGCGTCATCGCCCTCAAGGGCATCGAGCGCCGCGTGAAGGATGGGCCAGTGAATCCAGCCGACTGGCGCAAGCACATCGACCGCGACCGCGCCAAGCGCACCGCTCGCGCCATCAAGTAGGGGAGGGCGCATGGACACTAGCCTTCTCCTGATCGTGCTGGCCGTCGCTGCCGTCGCCGCACTTCTGTGGAAACGGCAGCAGGGCATGGCGACCCGCCAGAGCATCAAGGACTCCGACAAACCGTGGCCCTTCGCGGCCCGGTCGGTGCTCACCGAGCGCGAACGCGAAATGTTCCGCACGCTGCAAGAGGCACTGCACCCGCACTACATCGTTCTCAGCCAAGTGGACATGAAACAGGTGCTGCGCATCAAGGATCGCCGCAACGAGCGGCGCTGGCGTGGCGTTATCGCACAGAAGAGTCTCGACTTCGTGGTGTGCGACTACGACACAACCGTAATCGCGGTGATCGAGCTTGATGACAAGTCACATCAACGTGCCGACCGGCAACGCTCCGATGCAGACAAGGAACGCGCTCTGAAAGACGCTGGCATCAAGTTCTGGCGCTTGCGCAATGTACCCAGCGTGCAGCAAGTCCAGAAGATTTTTGGGCTGTATCGCCCAGCCACGGCGGAGATGGCGACAGCATGAGCAACTACCGCAATCTCCTGATCTATGCCGCAGCCGGATGGAGCGGGTTCTTCGTCATGGGCGTGGAACTGCTCGGGGGCCGCTTGCTTGCACCGTATTTTGGCAGCAGCATCTTCGTCTGGGGCGGGATCATTGCCGTCTTCATGACATGCCTGTCGATAGGCTACCTGATTGGCGGCCAGCTATCGCTGCGCAAGCCCTCGATGTCCCGGCTCGGCCTGCTGCTCGCCGGAGAAGCGACACTGGCTCTGCCCATCATTGCCGCAGGCGACGTGATTCTCGAATACCTTTCCTACCTCGTGCCAGACCCACGCTACGGGTCGCTGCTGGGGTCGTTGCTGCTGTTTGGCGCACCGACCTTGATGTCCGGGATGATCTCCCCTTATGCGGTGCGCCTGCTGATCTCTGACCTGCACAAATCAGGCCGCTCGGCGGGCCTGCTGTATTTTGTCTCCACCCTCGGGTCAGCAGCGGGAACGATCCTGACCTCGTTCTACTTCGTGCTGTATCTGGAGATCAACACCATCATCCTGAGCCTGATCTGCGCATCCGGCGCGGTTGGAGCAACCCTGCTCATCGCAGACAGGGCCGAACGGCGGAGGGCCAGCGCGTGCGTGTGCGAAGCCTGCTGATGGGCGCTGCCTTGGCCTTGGCCGCAGGGCAAGGCGCAGCCAGTGCTGATGGCGAGCGGTTCAGCGCGTCCCGCATCGTCTATCAGGAAAAGTCGCTTTACCGGAACATCCTCGTCGCCGAAGGCGATGGGTACAGGTGCATGAAGTTTGGTCGCCTGCACGCCCGGCAGACGTGCATCGAAATCGCGAATCCGACGCGCCTCGTGCTCAACTACACACGGGGCTTGCTGACGGGCCTGTACATCACGGAATCGCCACGCCGAGTCCTCGTGCTCGGACTGGGCGGAGGCGTGCTTCCGAGGGCGCTGCGCACGCTTGACGGGGCGATGGAGATCGACACGGTGGAACTTGATCCCGCCGTGGTGCAAGTCGCCCAGTCGCACTTTGGCTACCGTGAAGACGCCCGGTCACGGGCGTATGTAGACGACGCACGAGTCTTTGTCCGCAAACAACGCAGGCAGGGGTCGATCTACGACCTCATCGTCATCGACGCCTTCGACAAGGACTACATCCCGGAGCACTTGCTGACACGGGAGTTTCTGGAAGAGGTGAAGTCTCTGTTGAGTCCAAGCGGCGCGATTGCTGCGAACACATTTGCCGAGGGTGCGCTGGCCCGCCACGAAGCGGCGACCTATCAAGCGGTCTTCGGGAGCGTCTTCAACGTGGATATGGACGGCGGGAACCGGATCATTCTGGCGCGTCGAGACAGGCTTCCGTCGCTGACCTCTATCCATGATGCGGCAACCCGTCTGGACGCACGCTTTAAGCCTCTGGGTGCCTCGTCCGCCGATCTGCTGCCCCGGATCAGGCCGCAGGCGCAGGCGACCGGCGTGCGCGTCCTCACCGACCAGTTTTCACCGTCAAACCTGCTTCTCCAGCAGGCGAAGTAGACGGTCGAGCAGTCGCACTCTAATCCATGCTCGCTGCACATAGCGACATCATGTATTGATTGAGAGAAAACGCCACATAAACCACAATTACTCTACAATCAGCCGTCACCATCACATAAAAAAAGGGGCTTTCTAACAGCTTGACTTAACATGGACTATGCTCCATATTTCATGCACAGGCACGAGATATGGAGGCCGCCATGCACCGTCTCACTTCACCCCTCTGCGAGTCACCCAGCGAGCAGCCAGCGGCCTTCGCCGCGATCCGCCCACACTTCCAGCCCATCGTCGCCAGTCGCAGCCACGCGCTTTTCGCGGTGGAGGCGCTACTGCGGCTTCCCGCGATGACCACAAGCTGCGAGCCGCTGGTTCGGCAGTGGGAAGCAAGCGGCGAGGTCGTGAAGATCGACATCCTGATGGTGCGGCGTGTCGCTGCCGCGCTGCGGCGATCCACGCTCGGCCTGCCGCTGCGCGTAGGCGTGAACGTCTCCGCGCTGACGGTCGCACTGATCCCGGATCAGTACCTGCGCGAACTGGAGCACTTGACCAAGGTGGCGTCAGGCGTGATCGTCGAAGTGACGGAGACGTATCCGATCCACGACATCGGCGCTTTGCTCTACTTCGCCCGGAAGTGCTCTGCGCTGGGCGTGAGGATCGCTCTGGATGACTGCAAGCCACAGCACGTCTTTTCGTCACCGTGGCTTGTAAGCTGGGTGAGGCCGGACATAATCAAGATCGACGGCGCACTGCTGTGCCAGTGTTTTGAGCGGCAATCCGTCGAGCCGGTGGCAGAGATCATTCGGCTTGCCCGCTCCATCGGAGCGGCGGTCGTGGCTGAGCACATCGAATCGAAGGTGATGGGAGACTGGGCCTGCAATCTGGGCGCAGGCTTCATGCAGGGCTACTACTTTGGCACCCCGCAGCCCCTGCATGGGTAGGGAACAACTTTCCGCGCCGGGAGGCATCCAACGCGCATGGAACCAGCACTCGATCAGGACACCGTGGCGGCCTTTGGCCGCCGAAGACGGCTGTGGGTCGGCGTGTCGATTTGCAGCGCCGTCATCCTACTGCTGTCGATCATGAGCAGCGCCCGTGGCGAGCCTGTTTCCGTGCTGCAACTTTCTGGCCTCGCGGCGCTGGCCGCCTTCGTGCTCGCTTCGGCGATTCTTTGCCGGTGCCCGCGATGCAGGCGCTTCGTTTACGACCGGGAGCGGATCGCTCTGGGATGGACGGTAAGCAACTGCGAGCACTGCAACGCCCCTCTGTGGCGGAAGGATCACCGCCCATCGAGTGACGGGTAATCCGCGATTTCACAGCCAGCCAAGACGCGGAAGATCAGCGGAGGAATGGGCTGTCCTAGCTCGCCGTGAGCCTCGTAGACGACACCCGGTTCCGGGTGGAAGAGGCCATGCGGCGCATCCTTCCCGAGCCACATGCGTGCCCGGTAGTCACAGACCACGCCGTCCGGGAACTGAATCCAGCAGTGCAGCCCGATGTCTCCAACATGCGGCAGCCTCAGTGCGCCGTGGCAGGCACGGTGCTCAACACCCTCGCGCAACAGGAGGGCGGAGATGACGCGGGTCATGCCATCGCATTCGAGCGGCAGCACATCCAATGGCGAAAGCCACTGCGAAAGCGCCTGTACGTCTATTGCAGCCATCGGCAGCCCCCTCAGTACATGCAGCGCACGTAATCCGCCCACACGCCATAGGCCGCGCTCATCAAGTCAGCATCGGACATCGCAGCAAGCTCGGCTCTGGTGTAACCGCATTCCTCAAAGCTCGGCGTGTCTTCGAGCAGAAAGGTGCGTTCCTCGGTGGTCAGCGGTGTACGCCCACTGCGGATGTCGTCGATTCGCTCATCGGTGAAGTGGTCAGCTTTCATTGCATCGCTCCTGTTTGTCTTTCATCGTCCGCTACTTCTTGGCCTTCGGCGCAACGCCAGCCGCTGCCAGCCGCTCTTCGAGACTGGCAAGTTGCTGC
>CAZDIZ010000024.1:0-3141 GCA_964505625.1 uncultured Solibacteraceae bacterium
GTGAAGTACAAGTCGGCGGCGCGTTCCAGGTCGCCTCGGTTCATGCGTACCGCGCGGCCTTCGTAGTTGGCGATCGACATGAGAATGTCGCAGATGTCGCGCGGATAGCAGGCGCGCAGTTCGGTGCGGCCGTCGCGCAGACACAGCTTCCGCAGGTACTCGGCGCTGTCGGGTTCGGCCGGAACGTTGCATGCCGCCGTCACGCGGCGCAGAATCTCGTCGAAGACCGCCGCGTCGACGGCTTCAATGAAGATCTTGTTGTGAATGCGGCGCAGGAAGGCTTCGTCGGCTAAATCGCTCGGGTCCAGGTTGGTGGAGAACACCACCAGCATTTCGAAGGGAATCTGGAACTTTACGCCATAGCGCAACGTGAGATAGTCGACGCGCCGGTCCAGAGGCACAATCCAGCGGTTCAACAGGTCGCGCGGGCTCATGAGCTGGCGGCCGAAGTCGTCGATGACGAAGATGCCGTCGTTGGCCTTCATTTGCAGCGGCGCCGCGTAAATGCCTGAAGCCTCGTCCAGACGCAGTTCCAGCATGCTCGGCACCAACTCGCCGCCCACCAGAATGAACGGGCGGTGGCATAGCACCCAGCGCGGGTCCCAATCGGCGTGTTCCACATCCTCGATGCGCTCGTGCACAACCGGGTCGTACAAACTGATGATCTGGTTGTCCACTTCGACCGCGTAGGGGATCAGCACCGCGTCTTCGTAAACGCGCAACAGACGCTCGGCTAGACTGGTCTTGCCGTTTCCAGTCGGTCCATACAAGAAGATGGAACTCTGCGAGATCAGCGCCGGGCCCAACGAGTCCAGCAAACGATCCGTCACCACCAGGTCCGACAGTGCGTGCCGCAGCACGCGCCGCGTGATGGCCACCTTGGCCGCCTGTTTCTGTGTGGCCGCCGTATAGTCGTTCAGCGACACAGGGCAGGCGCCGGCATATTGGCTGATCTGGAAACGCTCACCGGCCAACGCGCGCCCGGACGCCGACAACGTGAACTGATAGTCGTTGCCGACCATCCCCTTCACTTCCACCAATTGCTGCTGACGCATATGGCGGAATACGCCTTCGAGAACCGGGATGGAGATGCGGAGCTTCTCGCTGAGCGTCGTGAGAGTGGAATACCCTTCCAGCAACAAGCGCCGGATCATCAGGTCCATGACCAGCGTCTGGGGAACTCCAAGCTCCTCCATGGTTTGCGGAGGCGCGGGACAAAACGACGTACGGTATTGGGCGACAGTGGCCATGCTTCGGAATTTGCCTCACATGACGCATCGGCAGAAATTAGCACGGACTTTATCCACGCCGCGGGGCGCCGGACCGTCAATCCTAATGGTGAAGTCTGTCGGCAAGTTCGTGTGGATGTTGTTGTTGTGCGCGGGTTTGGCCTGCGCAGGCGACGGCCGGACGCTCGCTCGCGATGCCCGAAAAGCCGAGCGTAAAGGTGACTGGGCGCGGGCCTATCTCCTTTATTCGCAGGCGGCTGCAGCGGATCCCGATAACCGCGCCTACTGGGCACGCGCGCAGGCGTTGCGCTCACGTGCACTGTCGGGGGCGACGGTGGCCACCACCACCACCTCGGAGCCGGCCGAAAAGCCCGCGGCCGACAGCGATTCGATGCTCGGCACGATCACGGCGAAAGATCTTGCGGAAGCGCGCAAGCCATTGCCTCCCAAGGAGTTGAAGGGAAAACCCGGGCTGCACGATATCGACCTGCGGGGTAATTCCAAGCAACTGTTCGAACAGATCTCCAAGCTCTACGGCCTGGACGTGGTCTTCGACGGCGATTACGCCGACGGACCCACGCAGCATTTCCGGCTGGATCAAGCCGACTATCGCACCGCTCTGCGTACGCTCGAAATCGCCACGGCCAGTTTCGTGGTGCCTCTCACCGAACGGCTGATGCTGGTGGTGAAGGACATGGTGCAGAAGCACAACGAAGTGGAGCCGATGGCGGCCGTCGTGGTGCCCATTCCGGAGCCGGTCTCGTTGCAGGACGCGCAGGAACTGGCGCGCACCGTGCAACAGACCTTCGAAATCCGGCGCCTGTTTGTCGACTCCACGCGCCGCCTGGTGTTTCTGCGCGACCGCGTCTCGAAAATTGAAGGCGCGCAGATCCTGTTCGACCAACTGCTCAGGCATCGTCCCGAAGTCGAAATCGAAGTCGAATTCCTGGAGGCTGGCCGGGGATCGTCGTCCGCATTCGGCCTTTCCCTGCCTACTTCGTTTCCGGTTGTGAACATAGGCAGGCTATGGCGCAGCCTCACGCCCACGTACCCGTCAGGTTTCACGAAGTTCCTGCCGTTCGGCGGAGGCGCCGCGCTGATGGCTGTGGGCATCGCCGATGCGTCGGCCGTGGCAAATTTCAGCCGTTCGAGCGGCGGACAGTTGCTGCAAGCCACCATGCGCTCCCTGGATGGGCAGGCGGCGCAGCTTCACGTCGGCGACAAGTACCCCATCATGACCGGCAACTACGGCAGCCAGGCCACGACCGGCAACAACGTCCTGGCCCTGACGCCCAGTTTTTCGTTCGAAGACCTGGGGCTGGTATTGAAGGTGACTCCGAAGATACACGGCGTGGACGATGTCACGCTCGACGTCGAGGCGGAGTTCAAGGTGCTCACGGGCGAGACTTCGAACGACATTCCCGTCATCGCCAACCGCAAGTTGAAAAGCCAAGTGCGCGTTTCCTCGGGTGAATACGCCGTCGTCGCGGGGTTGCTCACCGCCACGGAAGCACGCACCATCGGCGGTCTGGCCGGTCTTTCCTCGCTGCCGTGGTTGGGTCCGCTGTTGCGCAGGAACACGCGCGAAGACGATACCAACGAAGCCGTCATCGTCCTGCGTCCGCGCGTGATCAGCCTGCCCGGTTCCGAGCATCCCACCAAGGCCTTCTGGACGGGATCGGAAACGCGCTTCCCTTCACCGCTCTGAAACGCGCTCGAAGCGGTACTCGCCGCTCTTGTCGAGCGCGAAAGAGCTTGCCGTAACGCCCGCCCGGCTCCAACGCCCCGCGAGTTCGATGCGCACGGGATCCGCGGGCGTATCCTTCAGCGCGATGGTGATGGCCTTCGCGGAAGCCTTCACATCCATGCGCGCGCCGCGATAAAGCAGATTCGTGATGCCGATCTCCGGCAC
>CAZDIZ010000024.1:3241-5757 GCA_964505625.1 uncultured Solibacteraceae bacterium
CGCGTGGTGGCGCGCGGACCGAAGCGCCAGTGATAGATGTCGGCGCCCGTCGAAGTGTCGCCCGCAACTGTGCGTCGTCCGCTGATCCAATCCATGATCTCCGCGGCGTGGCGGTCCGAAGCGATGCCGTACCAGATAGCGTCCAGATTCAGGAACGTGAAGCCGTATTCGTGGCCTTTGCCTTCCTTGTCGATGCAGCCGTAGAAGCGGGCGGTTTGCTTGTTCCAGAACTTCTCGTTCGCGGTGCGTTTGACCTCGGCCGCGTGACGGCGCAGGGCGGCCGGATCCAGCGCTTCATCGTTCACCGGAACACCCCAGCCGGGATTGTCGCGAACGGCCTGTTCGGCATCGGCCAACGCGACGAGCGACGCGTAGTATTGCGAAGTCGAGTACATGTCGTCCCAACCGAACGGCATGATGTCCCAGTAATTGTTCCCAATGCCGCGGCCGTAGAGCATGGTCTTGGTGCCGTCGGGATTGGTGGTAAAACCGGCCAGTCCATCGTGGCCGGGCCACGGGTTGCGGATGTGTTTATATTGGAGACCGCCCAGCACGGTTTGCTGATAACGTACGCCGCGGCGCATGCGGCTGATGGCGCGCGTGAGGAAATCGATGTCGCCGGTCCAGCGGAAATAGTTCCACGCGGCCATCACGAAGATCGGGTTGTTGATGGTGTGTCGTGTGTCGTAGGCGGTGAAGAACGAGTCGATGGAAAAGCGCACCTGGCTTTCGCCCGGCGCAAGCGTAATGCGTATGCGCTTGATGCGCCCGTTCCACAACGGATGCCGGTACATGGCCGCCTGGCTGTGCGTCGCGCCGGAGATCTTTTCGTAGTCCGGGTTGCCGCCGGTTAGCGGAAGATACACGCGCCGCTCGGTGCTGTATTCGCTGTCCTGCTCGCGCAGCCATTCGACGTAGGGCAGACGCCCGGCGGGCGGCGCCGGATCGCGCTTCCAGCGCAGTTGCACGAACGGAGCGTTGAAGGCGTCGATGGTCACATCGGCGGGCGTGGTGATGCGCGGCGAGTTACCGGTGGATTCGAGTTGCCACTTGTTGTCGCGTATGCCGAGCGAGCGCACGTTCTCAAGCTGCCAACCCTCCAGGGCCTTGGCGCGGCCGAAGCGCGAATCCTTGCGGCGGCGCAGAAAGTACTCCCACACCCAGCCGGGCCCGTCTTCCTGGAAATGCCATCCGGCCGTGTAGCCTTTCTCGCCCGACTGAGCGCCGGTCCACATGGGGAAGGGCCAGCCCTGATCGTGCGCGTGCGAGAAATGCTGGTGCGTGGCGATGTAGCCTTCGTCGTCCATGTGAATGGCCAGCAGGTCCTCGCGCAAAATCTGTTGAATGGGCGCGGCCCAGTCGGCGCGTACAGCGCCACCCATCCAGGTGTCGCTGGTGGTCAGATACTCCTGGTTGAACAGCACCTTGCCGTGGCCCAGACGCGTGGAGAAGTGATACCAGAGATAGTTGGAAAGCAGCCGCGCCTCTTCGTCGTGTCCGGCGAAAGAGAAACGCGGAAAATCCGGCGGCTGCGCCGCGAGCGGCATCGCGCAGGCCGCGACAAATAGCAGAACAATCCGTTTCATTTGGTTGCGCCTTAGTTCGCGTTTTCGAGCGTCTCCCGCAGCGGGGCCGGGAGCCAGCTTCTGAAGCCGCGGCTGATTCTGTCTTCATGCCGTTGCCAGAGCACGCCTCCGAACACAATCGCCAGCCCCAATGCGGTCAAGGCGACAGGGAACAAGAGGCTGTCCTTGAACACGGAATAGGACAGGTAGCCGAGGTAGCCGAACAGCCCAATCCCGCCGAAGATCGTGAACACGCGCCGCGCGATGATGGCGCCGGCGAAGATCATGCACACGTTCAGGCAGGCGTATAGAAACTTGCCCAATTGACTGTTTGAATCCGACAGCGACAGCGCGCCCCAGAAGGCGGCCGTCCCGAATAGATATAACCAGAAACCGTAATCGGGTTTTCGCCGCGAACGCACGTCCACGTACGTCGCCACCAGAATCATCACCACCCCGAACACCATCGAGACTGCCTTACGGTACACCCAACTAGAATCGTCGCCGCCGGCTAGCAACGGAGCGAAGTCCATGCTCATGTACCACAACGTGATGGCGACCGGCATCACCACAAAAGGCAGCCGGTAGAAGAAAAGGACCGAGGCGCCGGCGGCGAGCGTGGCCAATTCCATCACCACCCAACGCCAATCGATCCAATAATGGTAGTCGCGATAGGGCCGTTCGATGGGCCACAATCCCATGCCGAGTTGGAGGCCATAAACAGCTAGAGGAACCAGCGCCGTGGCCAGCGCCGCAAGGATTCCGGCGGGCGTTTTTAGGCCTTTGTTGAGCAAGTAGCGGCTGCCGGCCAGTGCCGCGACCGCGTAGACCGTGGCGGTGGCGAAGATGCCCCAGCCGCCCAGCACCTGCCAGCCCAGCGTCATGAAGAGCGTCATGGCCCCAATGGCCAGAATGCCGCCGAAATAGTAGAGAACGTTGCTGAAGGTGAAC
>CAZDIZ010000024.1:5857-7432 GCA_964505625.1 uncultured Solibacteraceae bacterium
TTACGGCTGCAATGCGAGGGTGGCTTCGCCCGCCGGTCCTTTATAGATCAGCTCGACTGAGCGCAGACGATCGGTCTTTCCGCGGTGCTGAAAGTAAAGCAGTCCGGCTTGGGGCAGTGGACGGTCGCCTTCCGGAAGCGTGGCCTTCCGGACGCGCTTGCCCATGGCGCGCTGCAATTCGATGGGAATCTTGACTGGACGGTACGGTTCGCCTTCGTCCGCCCTGCGGCCGTCTTGGCCGCTGCCCCCGAAACTGGTTTTCGGCTTTGATCCGGCGGATTTGGGCTCCTCCCATTCAGGGTCCCTGACCGAAGCCAGGACCAGCCCGTACGGTTCGCTCGGCAGAGCTTCCTTTTTTCCATTAAGGCGGAGCGAGAAGTCACTGAACGTCATCGTCAACCGCTCACCCGGTGCGCCGTACAGCCCCACTTCCACGACAATGTACTCTTCACTGGTGAGCGTGGCGTCTTGCGTGGGGATGGCGTGTCCTTTAAACTCTGCGCCGATGGTCACCTTCCCGGCCTTGGCTTGCGTCAGGTACTCAGCCGGGGAGAGTCTGGGGGGCAAGCCTTTTGCGTCGGCCGCTGCATCTTTATTCGCGGCATCCTGGCCTGGCGCGCAAGCGCAACAGGCGGCAATCAGAACGCCGGTTCTCAAGGCTTGGAAGAGTCTCATTCCAGCTAAAAACTTATCACACTTGGAGCGGCTCCGACAGTGCATCGGCGCCCGCCATGTAGAATGAAGACATGGCTTCCCATCCACATGCCGAATCCACGCTGCCTATCCCGGGCGTCAACCATCTGATCGCGGTCGGGAGCGGCAAGGGCGGTGTCGGCAAGACCACCGTTTCGGTGAACCTGGCCGTGGCGCTGGCCGCCGAGGGCTACAAAGTGGGCCTGCTCGACGCCGACGTCTACGGCCCGAACGTGCCACTGATGATGGGAACCCGCGAGGCTCCGGAAGCCATCGACGAGCGCATTCAGCCGATTGTGCAGTACGGCATCAAGCTCATGTCGATGGGTTTTCTGGCTCCCGCCGATAAGCCGCTGATCTGGCGCGGCCCCATGCTGCACAGCGTGATGCAGCAGTTCCTGCAAGGCGTGGATTGGGGCGATCTCGACTATCTGATCATCGACCTGCCGCCGGGCACCGGCGACGTGCAACTGAGTCTCATCCAGACGGCCCCCATTACGGGCGCCATCGTCGTCACCACGCCCTCCGACGTTTCGCTGGAAGACGGGCGCAAGGCCGTGCAGATGTTCCGCCAGGTCCGCGTGCCAATTCTCGGCCTGATCGAGAACATGAGTTATCTGGTCTGCCCGCACTGCAACGAGCGCGTGGACGTGTTTTCAACAGGTGGAGGCCGCCGCACGGCCCAGGAAATGGGCGAGCACTTTCTGGCCGAACTGAGCCTGGATCCGGCGGTTCGCGCCGGCGGCGATTCCGGCAACCCCATCGCGTTGTGCGACGCGAGCGACCCCCGTGCGGCCGCCTATCACGCCCTGGCAAAGGAAACCGTACGCCGGGTAGTGGAATTGACCAGCGCCGCCGGGCCGAAAATCGAGATCACGGACT
>CAZDIZ010000024.1:7532-20437 GCA_964505625.1 uncultured Solibacteraceae bacterium
GTTTTTTCACTATCGACCAGCCCAACTCGTAAAAACTTTGTAAAGGGTGTAACCGGAAGCCCTCGGCGCACGCTTATACATTCAAATCCCCGTTACGACAGCGGGCGCACTCACCCAATCACCCAAAGCCGCGCCCGCTTCTCTCTTTTTGGTAGACTGATTCCAACCGATCTCGCCATGCAGTTGCCTTCCTATGCCGCCTTACACGCCTCGGGCGAACTTGCGCGCCGGGCGGGCGAACTGGAAAGCCGCCTGGCGTCGTGCGATATCTGTCCGTGGGAATGCCGCATCGACCGGCTGGCCGGCCAGCGTAAGGTCTGCGTGGCCGCGCGTCTCCCCATCGTCTCGTCCTGGGCGCCCCATTTTGGCGAGGAACCGGCTCTCAGCGGATCGCACCTGCCGAAGGGCGAGGCTCGCGGAACCGGGAATATCTTCTTCGGCCACTGCAACCTGCGCTGCGTTTACTGCCAGAACTACGAAATCAGTCAGGAATTTCGACACTCGGAGGCCGGGGTTGAAGTGACCCATGAGCGTCTGGCGTCGATCATGCTCGAACTTCAGGAGCGCGGCTGCCACAACCTGGGTCTGGTTTCGCCGACGCACTTCGTCCCGCAAATTCTCGCCGCACTGGAAATTGCGGCGGGCGGCGGATTGCGTCTGCCCCTGGTCTACAACACCAATAGCTACGACAGCGTGGACGTTCTGCGAAAGCTGGACGGCATTATCGATATTTACCTTCCGGATTTGAAGTACTCCGATGACGAGGCGGCGCGCGAGTATTCGAAGGTGCCCAACTACGTGGCGCATTCCCGAGCCGCGGTTACCGAAATGTTCCGGCAACTCGGCGACACTCTGTTGATGGACGAACGCGGGCTGGTGCGCCGCGGTCTGGTGATACGGCTGCTGGTGCTGCCGAACGACCTGGCCGGGTTGCGCGACACGCTCGAGTGGATCCGGTCCGAGCTTTCTCCGCGCGTCACCTTGAGCGTGATGTCGCAGTACTTCCCGGTGCACAAAGCCGGCGGAGAGAGCTATCCTCTGCTTGCCCGGCGCGTGGGCGAGCGCGAATTCGCTCGCGTGCTGACCTGGCTGGAGGAGTTGGGTTTCGAAAACGGTTGGGTGCAGCCGATCGAAGCCGGAGCATCCAACTACTACCGCCCGGATTTCCGCGACGCGCGGGCGCCGTTCCGCGACGCTGCCGATTTCACGCCGTAGCAGGCCGCCGCCACCGTCCCGCGATGGGCGTCTGACAGGCGGGACAACACCCTTCCGCCGTAATCAGGTTCTCCATGATGCGGTATCCCCAACGCCGCACCAGGCGCTTAGCGCAATTCGGGCAGAATGTGTTCTCGCTTTCGCCCACTGATCCGGGCGCGTTGCCGGCGTACACGTAGCGCAGTCCCGCGTCACGGCCGATGGAGGCCGCGCGCTCCAGCGTACGGACCGGCGTATCGGCGGCGTCCGTCATTCGGTAGTCCTGATGAAATGCCGTCACATGCCATGGGATATCGGGAGAGACGCTACGCACGAACCCGGCGATCTCGCGCAGTTCTTCGCCGGAATCGTTGAACCCGGGGACCACCAAGGTCACAATCTCCATCCAGATCCCCAGGTCGTGTATCCGCTGAATGCTATCGAGAATCGGCTGCAGGCGCCCGCCGAGCTTGCGGTAGTTCTGGTCCGAGAAAGTCTTCAGATCGACCTTGAAAAGATCAATATGCGGACGAAGATAATCCAGCACTTGCCTGGTCGCGTTCCCGTTGCTCACAAACCCGGTTGCCAGGCCCGCATGGCGGGCAGACTGGAATACCGCCACCGCCCACTCCACCGTGATCAACGGTTCATTGTACGTGCTCACCATGAAGGATGCGCCCGAGGACACCGCCTGGCGGACCAGTCCTTCCGGTGTGGCGCGAATGGCGCTGGCCACCGCTTCGGGATCGCGCAGGGCTTGCGAGGTGATCCAATTCTGACAGAAGGAGCAGTGCAGATCGCAACCCAGCATCCCGAAACTGTAGGCCAGCGATCCCGGCGCTACATGATAGAAAGGCTTTTTCTCGATGGGGTCACAGTGCGCGCCGCTGACGTAACCCCATGGAACCATCAGGCGGCCGCCCTCGTTTCGCCTTACTTTGCAGACGCCCGGCTGGCCCTCGAAGATTGGACACTCATGCCCGCAGGCATGACAGCGGATTCTTCGTTCGTCCAGGGTCTCCCACAGCTCGCCTTCCCGCGTGTACTGAGCGAGAAGACTCTCCAGTGTCGTCATGACCACCCAACCGGAAGACTTGATTTTGGCACATCGCCGCTACGTGCTGGTGGCGCTCGCCAGAGTGTCGCGGTCTGGCTCGCTGCGACTCTGCAGATTCTCCGCCATCCATTGCGTCATCTGCTCTTCGTCGCGTAGTAAGTCGCCCAGGCTCGTTCTGGTAAGGACCTCGGTGACCAGCGTCTGCAATCTCAGCCACACCGGACGCATGGAACAATCGCGCCGATGCATGCAGGATCTCTCGATTCCGGCGTGCCGCTCGCAAAACTGGGGTCCGAACAAAGGGCCGCCCAACACTTCCAGCACCTCATCCAACGTGATGCTCTCGGCCGGACGCGCCAACGCATAGCCGCCCGCCTGACCCCGCACGCTGCGCACAAGCCCACCCAATCGCAAGATGCGCATCAGCTTCGCCACATTGGGAACCGAGAGCCCTTCGGCCTTGCTGATTTCCGGAATGCTCAGACTCTGATCGGCGCCACAGCGAGCCATCTGCATGAGACATCGCAACCCGTATTCCTCTTGGGCGCTGACTTTCATGTTTCCTATTGTAGGTCCGCATTTCACCTACGCAAAGAGAAAAATGCCATTATTCGCGAGTTTAGTCTCCGATTTGGGACCCGCTTTGTGGTTGCTCTGTAACGTTACCGCCCAAAATGCGCCGCATTCATTTGCGCGTATTCCCGCCATTTCTCCGGAAGGTCGTCCAGCGGGAAGATCGCCGAAACAGGACAAACGGGAACGCATGCTCCGCAATCGATGCATTCCACCGGATCGATATAGAGCATGGTGGATTCTCCGAATCCCGCTTCGTCCTTGCGCGGATGTATGCAGTCCACCGGACAAGCGTCCACGCAGGCCGTGTCCTTGGTTCCGATACACGGCTCCGCAATCACATAAGCCATGAAATTCCCCCTCTCTCTTTGCTTTGAGCGTAGCGTAAACTTGACGAGAACGTCAAGAATTCGCCAGGCGCGAATTTCGCTACCCTCCGGCGCCGCATCGCGCGACAATGTCTTAGTCACCATGATTCGAAGAATTCTCTCTGGGGTTATCCTCCTGGCCGCAGCGGCTTGCGCGGCCGGCTCGAACGATGTTGTCATCAGCCAGATCTACGGCGGCGGCGGCAACACGGGCTCGACATATAAATACGACTTCGTGGAGCTGTACAATCGCGGCGCCGCGGCAGTCGATCTGACCGGTTGGTACGTACAGTACGGTTCGGCAACCGGAACGAGCTGGCAGACTACGGCGCTGAAGGGATCGATCGCGCCGGGCCGCTACTATCTGGTGCAACAGGCACAGGGCACGGGTGGGACGACGGATCTGCCCACACCCGACACGATCGGAACGATCGCCATGAGTGCGTCTGCCGGCAAGATCGCGCTGACGCGCGACGATAAAGCGCCCGCACCTGGGACATCAAACACAGTAGACTTCGTGGGCTACGGAACAGCCAACGCCTCGGAAACAAGTCCGGCGCCGCAATTGAGCAATACGACCGCCGCGTTTCGCGGCGACGGTGGATGCACGGACACCGACAACAATTCGGCCGATTTCCGCACCGGCGCTCCCGCGCCGCGCAACAGCGCCACCGCCGCGTACACCTGCGGAGCCGAGCAGCCTCCCACCGTGGCGGCCATCAACGCGATTCAAGGTTCCGGTTCGGTATCGCCGCTGAACAAAACTCGCGTGACGACGACCGGCATTGTGACGGCGCGCAAATCCAACGGATTCTTCCTGCAATCGCCCGATAGCGCCGCGGACTCGAATCCGGCTACCAGTGAAGGCGTGTTTGTTTACACGTCTTCGACGCCGCCGGCCGCGGCTGCGGTGGGCAGCATGGTGGAGGTGACCGGCACGGTGGCCGAGTACGCTCCGGCGTCGGACCTTGGTAGTCCCTCGATGACCGAGATCACCGATCCCACGGTGACGTCGAAATCCACCGGCAACCCGTTGCCCGCGGCGGTCCGCATCACATCGGCGCAACTCACTCCGGACGGCGGTCTCGAACAACTCGAACGCTACGAAGGGATGCTGGTTGAAGTGCCGCAGTTGACCGTGGTCGGACCGGGGCCGAGCGGAGTTTTCTACGGCGTCCTGCCCGGTACCTCGCGGCCATTCCGCGAACCGGGCATCGCGCTGCCGGATGCGCTGCCCAACACCGCGCCCGCTTACGTGCCTCGCTACGACGGTAACCCCGAGCGCCTGCGTGTTTCGGCCGCGCCCACCGGCATTTGCACGGGTATGTCCGTTTCTGGTCTCACCGGCCCGCTCGATTACGCGTACCGGACCTACAGCATCGCGCTCGATGGGCAAACGGCGCCGGCGGTCTCCGGCACTTGCGCGGCCGTGCCCGTGCCTCAGGCCGCGACCGACGAACTGACCGTGGCCAGCATCAACCTGTTGCAGTTCGTCGCGCCCGTTTCGGCGGCGCGCCTGGACAAAGCGCAACTGGCGATTCGCGATGTGTTGCGGCTGCCCGACGTCATCGCCGTAGAGGAAGTGGATACGCAGGCTACGCTCGACGCGCTGGCCGCGAAGCTCGGTTCGAGCTACAAGGCTTATCTCGAATCCGGCAACGACGTGGGCAACATCAATGTCGGGTTCCTGGTGAATACCGCGCGCGCCACCGTCGTTGACGTGCGCCAGTACGGCAAGGAAGCAACCTTCGTCGATCCATCCGGACAGACGCAGACGCTCAACGACCGGCCGCCGCTCATTCTGCGCCTGACCGCGCAAGGGCTGCCGGTAACCGTAATCGTCAACCACCTGCGCTCGCTGATCGATGCCGACGACGCACGCGTGCAATACAAGCGCCGCGCCCAGGCCGAGTATCTGTCCGGCCTGATCCAGGCAATTCTCGACGTCGACCCAACCACCAACATCATCTCGGTGGGCGACTACAATGCTTACCCGTTCAGCGATGGCTACGTGGACGTGCTGGGCACCATCACGGGACGGACGGCGCCGGTGAACCAGGTCGTAACTCCGAGTACGAACGGTGTTCTGAAAACGCCGCTGACGAATCTGGTGAATCTGCTGCCGCCCGCCGAGCGCTACTCCTACGTGCAGGACGGCACGGCACAAGTGCTCGATCAGATGCTGGTGAACGTGAACCTGGTTCCGCGCATCACGCGCTACGCCTACGCGAGGCTGAACGCGGACTTCCCGGCCAACTTTTCTTCCGACGCCACGCGTCCGGAGCGTGTCTCCGATCACGACGCGCCGGTGGCTTACATCAGCCTGGCCGCGACCGCGCCACGCTTGTTCCCGGCCGGCGTGACGCAGAGCGCCACCTTCATTCCAGGACCGGTTTCACCCGGCGGCATTGTAACCTTCTTCGGTTCCACCATCGGGCCGGCCAACCTCGCCACGCTCCAGTTGACCGCCGACAAACAGTACGTCACCACGACGCTCGCGTCGACCCGCGTGCTGTTTGACGGCGTGGCCGCGCCGCTCATCTATGTGCAGGCCGGCCAGACCAGCGCTATTGTGCCGTTCGGTGTCTCGGCTTCCACGACGACGCAAGTCGAAGTCGAGTACAACGGCGCACGTACCAACCGCATCACCTTGCCCGTGACCGCGGCCACGCCCGGCATCTACACGTTGAATTCCTCCGGCGCCGGCCAAGGCGCCATTCTCAATCAGGATGGAAGTGTGAACGGTACCTCCGCGCCGGCCGCGCGCGGCACCATCGCGGTGCTGTTCGCTTCCGGCGCTGGCCTGTTCACGCCGGCCGCGACTGACGGCAAAGTGGCCACGGCGGACGGTTCTCGGCCGGTGGCGCCCATCACGGCTACCATCGGCGGCGTGCCGGCCGAGGTGAAGTACGCCGGACCCGCGCCCGGCATGGTGACCGGTGTACTCCAGGTGAACTTGGTGGTGCCCGCCACCGTGACGCCCGGCGACGCAGTGCCGGTGGTCCTAAACGCGGGCTCGGCCGCCAGTTCGTCCTTGGTGACCATGGTCGTGCGATAGACGCAAGGCGAATTTGCAACTGGCTTGTAAGTTGCACGCGGCTCCGGCGCGGACGCCGTGGTGTGCCGCCGGAGCAGCCAAACAAAGCCTTGACACCGCGAAAACGGACATTTTATACTAAAGATCGTGCTGCAACTCAGTTTCAACAAAGCGTGCGGCCACAGACGGCGTGCGCCGTCCACGCTGGGCGAACTGCGTGTCGGCGAGCAAGGCGTTTTGGATCGTCTGGACTTGCCCGAAAACGATGCCCGCCGCTTGATGGAACTGGGTTTTCTTCCCGGCAGCACGGTGCTGGCCTCGCGCCAGGCGCCCGGCGGCGACCCGCGCGTGTTTCGCGTGGACGGCAGCGAAATCGCGTTGCGCGCTGAAACGGCTTCCCGGATCGCCTTGCGGCCCGCACACGCGCTGAAGTGAGAAAGATCCCGCGATGCCCAAAGTGGTGGCCATTGTCGGCCCGCCGAATTCGGGCAAATCCACGCTGTACAACCGTCTGACCGGATTGCGCCAGAAGGTGGCGAATTTCCCGGGTGTCACCGTCGAACAGCACATCGGCGAGGCGCGTCTAAGTGGGGGACGCGTGGTGACGTTGATCGATCTGCCGGGCGTTTACAGCCTATCGCCTCGTTCGGAGGACGAACAGGTCACGCACGACGTGCTCGCCGGCAAACTCCTGGGAGTTCCCAAGCCCGATGCCGTTCTGCTGGTGCTCGATTCGACCAACCTCGGCCGGCACCTGGTTCTGGCGGCGCCGGTGCTCGCACTGGGACTGCCGTCGCTGGTGATCCTGAACATGGCGGACGACCTGGCCCAGCGTGGCGGCGATCTCAACACCGAAGCGCTCGCGCGTCAATTGGGTGCGCCGGTGGCGCTGGTAAGCGCCGCGCGCGGTGACGGCATGGAAACGATCACGGAGTTTCTGGCCGGCTCGGTGGGCGTGCCTGCCCCAATCGAATTGCCGGTGCTGCACGATATTCCGGAATGCCGCGCTTGGGCCGCCAAGGTTGGACGCCACGCGGCGTATCAGGCTCCGGCTCCTCCGGTGTGGACCAGCCGTCTGGACGCGGCGTTTCTTCACCCGGTGGCCGGGCCGCTCATCTTTCTAGCCGTTGTGTTGGCGGTGTTTCAAGCCATCTTCTCGTGGGCGCGCCCGTTGATGAATGGCGTGCAAACGCTGGTCACGATTTCGGGGGACTGGGCGGGGCGAATCGTCACCGCGCCGGGATGGCATTCCCTGGTGGTCGACGGCATCTGGGGCGGAGTAGGCAGTGTGCTCGTCTTTCTGCCGCAGATTCTGCTGCTGTTTCTCTTTATTGGTGTTCTCGAGGATTCAGGCTATCTCGCGCGCGCCGCCATCATCGCGGATCGCACCATGGCGCGCGTGGGCTTGCAGGGCAAGAGCTTCATCCCGCTGCTTTCGGCTTACGCTTGCGCGGTGCCCGCCATCATGGCCACGCGCACCATCGAAAATAAGCGCGACCGCATCGCCACCATCCTGATCGCGCCGTTCATGACCTGTTCGGCGCGCCTGCCCGTGTACACCCTGATCATCGCCGCCTTCATTCCGGAGCGCCCGCTGGCGGGAGCGCTGCTCGGGACGCGTGCGGCGACCCTTCTGGGGCTGTACCTGCTAGGCTTCCTGGCCGCCTTCCTGACCGCACGGATTCTCAAGAGCTCTGTTCTCAAGAGCGAGACCGCGCCTTTCGTGCTAGAGATGCCGCCCTACCGGCGTCCAACCCTGGCCGGCTTGGCGCTGCGATTGTTGGACCGTTCGAAGGTGTTCCTGCGCCGCGCTGGTACCGTTATACTCGGCGTTTCCGTATTGCTCTGGATTCTGGCGCACTTGCCGCTCACCAACGGCGTCGCGCCGCCCATCGAGGATAGCCTGGCCGGCACGCTGGGACGTACCATCGAACCGCTGATCACACCGCTCGGTTTCAATTGGAAGATCGGCATCGGGCTCATCAGTTCGCTCGCCGCTCGCGAGGTTATCGTCGGTACGCTGGGCACTATCTATGGTATGGACGGCGATGCGCGCTCGCTGGGGCTCCAGCAAGCCATTCGCCTGGATCTCTCACCGGCCGGCGCCGTGAGTCTGTTGATCTTCTTCGCCTTCGCCATGCAGTGCATGTCCACCATCGCTGTAGTCCGCCGCGAAACGGGTGGTTGGAAATGGCCGGCGATCCAGTTTGTCTACATGGGTTCCATCGCGTACGCCGGATCATTCGCGGCGTACCAACTACTCCGGCGTCTCGGTTAATCATTTCCGCTCAACAACTTAGAGGCGCTTTATTCGCATAGTACTATCCCCCGATTCGGTACCGCCTTCCTATGGAAGTTCTGGAACCACAATGACTTCCAGCGTATCGACCGGTACTTGAGCGGATGCGACCCTGGGTCAGGTGAACACGATGAAACTGAGTCTCTCCCTGATCTTCGCATTTCTCGGCCTCGCGGCCATCGCGGGCGCCACGCCTGTAACCTTCACGGATCCTTTTGGTGTCGGCAGCCCCGATGTCATCGGCGCGCTGGATAAATTCGACATTCAGAAAGTAGTCGTCGACGTCACAGCGACTGGCGTTACCGCCGAGATCTACACAAACTTCGGACTGGGCAGCACCAGCATCGCGCCTTACACGGACGGTGGCAGAACCTACAACATCGGCGATCTGTTCTTCACGATCGGCGGCACGTATTCCTACGGTGTTGCGCTGTATAACCACGGCGTTCCGAACGGCGGCCAATCCGGAAACACGGTGTATGCCGGACACCTCTATGACATCAACGACGTGAGCAACGGCACGCTGACGGCTTTGGAAGCTCTGCAGGCGGACACCGGCGGCCGTCTCAACGAGATCGTCCTGCTCCGCAACTACAGCACTTATCTGACGGACCTCGGCACGGGTTCGGTGTCAGCCATCGCCACTGGTTCCAACCCCGAATTCAAGATCACGGTTACGATTCCGAAGTCGGTTTCGACGGCCTTCTACAACGACATGGCCAGCGGCAACTGGGGCATCCACTTCGCCGCGGCGACCTGCGGAAACGACATCATCGACGGCCAGAACTCCGGCGTTCCCGAACCTGGCACCTTCGTAATGCTCGGTGGCGCGCTGCTCGGCCTCGGCCTCATCCGGCGCCGCTTGGCATAGGTCTTTCAGGAAATCACGAATATCCTCCTCCCGTGATAGCATGATGGGTTGGCTTCCTCCGAGCCAACCCATCATGCGTAATGTCGTTATTGTAGGTTCCGGCTGCGCGGGCAACACCGCCGCCATCTACGCGGCGCGGGCCAACCTGAAACCCCTGGTAGTTACCGGCCACGATCCCGGCGGCCAACTCTCCCTCACCACTCTGGTCGAGAACTTCCCTGGCTTCCCCGAAGGCGTTCAAGGTCCCGTGCTGGTGGAGAACATCAAGCAGCAAGCCACCGGTTTCGGCGCGGAGTATCTGTCGGGCGATGTGCTGGAAGCCGATCTGTCGCGGCGCCCGTTCCGTTTGAACGTCGACGGCGAGTGGATCGAGACGAAAGCGCTGATCATCGCCAGCGGCGCTTCGGCGCGTTGGCTAGGCCTTGAATCGGAGAAGAAGCTGATCGGCCACGGCGTCAGTTCGTGCGCTACCTGCGACGGGTTCTTCTATCGCGGCAAGAAGATCATGGTGGTGGGCGGCGGCGATTCGGCTATGGAGGAAGCTATCTTCCTCACGCATTTTGGTTCGGAAGTCGCTGTGGTACACCGCCGCGATCAGTTTCGCGCTTCCCACATCATGGTGGAGCGCGCCAAGCAGAATCCCAAGATCAAGTTCCTGTTGAATACCGTGATCGAAGAGATCTTCGACGTCGAAAAGGGAATCGTCACCGGTGTGCGCCTGCGTAACGTGAAGACCGGCGAGACGGAAAACCGCGAAGTGGACGGCTTCTTCCTCGCCATCGGCCACGTTCCCAACACCGCGCCATTCCGCGGGCAGATTGAACTCGACGCGGACGGCTACATCGTTTCCAAGGGCGGCGCGCGCACCAGCGTCGAAGGCGTTTTCCATGCCGGCGACGTCGAGGACCGCATTTACCGTCAGGCCATCACCGCCGCCGCGGCCGGCTGCAAGGCCGCCATCGAGGTGGAACGCTACCTCGAAAGCGTGCACGCGTGAACACTCTCTGCGGCATACACGCAGTCCGAGAGGCGCTTGAGTCGGGCCATCCGCTGGAGCGTGTGGTGGTGGCTCAGGGCGCCGCCGGCCCACGTCTGCAACAGATTATCGACCAGTGCCGCCGCCAGAACATCCCCGTACGCTTCGAGCCGCGCAATGTGCTCGACCGTATGAGCGGCACCACAGCGCATCAGGGCGTAGTAGCGGCGGGCGCCGCGTATCGCTACAAAGACCTGAAAGAGGTTCCTCTCGATGCGCGCCTGGTGGTGGTATTGGACGGCGTCGAGGACCCGCACAACTTGGGCGCTATCCTGCGTACGGCGGATGCGGCCGGAGCGGCAGCCGTAGTGATTCCCGAGCGCCGCGCGGTGGGCCTCACCGATGTAGTGGCCAAAGCCGCCGCCGGAGCGCTCGAATACGTGCCGGTGGTGCGCGTGTCCAACATCAATCGCGCGCTGGAGTCGCTGAAGGAGCGAGGCTTCTGGATTTACGGCCTCGATGAACGCGCAAGCGATTTGTATTCCGCCATCGACTACGCCACGCCGACCGCGCTGGTGCTAGGCGGCGAAGGCAAAGGACTGCACGACCAAGTGCGCAAGCATTGCGATGCGTTGGTACGCATCCCCATGTCAGGCCGCGTCTCGTCGCTAAACGTTTCGGTAGCGGCCGGAGTAGTGCTGTTTGAGTGGAAACGCCGCGTTGCGGCTCAATAGAACAGATACTTTCGCCATTGGACGTCGCTGCGGGCGAGCAGGCGCATCAGGTGGCGGTTGGTGTGCAGGCTGAACGGCCTGGGCTGGCGTAGCAGCTTGAAGCCGGCTTCCTCGGGTGTGCGGCTTCCCTTCCGATTGTTGCAGCGGTGGCAGCAGGCCACCAGGTTTTCCCAACTGGTTTCGCCGGCGCGCGAGCGTGGAATGACGTGATCCAGGGTCAGCTCACCGCTGGGCAAGGTGCGGTGGCAATATTGACAGGTGTAGCGGTCGCGCATCAGGATGTTTTTCCGCGACAGGGCGCGGGCCTGATGGGGAATGCGCCGGTATTCGAGCAGGCGGATCACCGAAGGCAAGCAGAAGACCGAGCGCGACGACCGCACGTGATGCGTCGAAGTTTCCTCGGCCGAAGCCACTCCCTTGAGGACCAGCACCAGGGCGCGTCGCGCGGCACAAACGTTGATGGGCTCGTAGCTGGCGTTCAGAACCAGCACGGGTCGTTCAATGCGTTCTTCACTCACCATCTCTACTGTTCACCTTTCGCTAAAGCCACCATGGGTTCGGGAAGGTACACGCGGCGGTCGGCCCGCGCGAGCGCCAATACGGCGACGTAGCGCGCGCCGGCGCGTTTGAGCGCGGCCGCGCAGGCGTTGGCCGTGGCGCCCGTGGTCAGTACATCATCCACTACAAGAATGCGAAGGCCGTGTACTTCGACGCCGCGCCGCAACGCGAAAGCACCGCGCACGTTGCGCCGGCGGCCGGCGCGGCTGAGCGATGCTTGCGATGCCGTGAAACGTGTGCGCCGCACCGCGTCCACCACGGGAATCCCGGACCTCTTCGCCACTTCGCCGGCCAGCAGCCGGGCTTGGTTGAATCCGCGCCGCCAGCGGCGGAACCAATGCAGCGGCATCGGCACCACCATGTCGAAGCGCTCCTCGCGCGGCAGCGCCGCGCCCAGGTATCCGCCCAGCACCTTCACCAGCGGACGTACACGTCCGTACTTGAAAAGATGGATCAGCTCGCGCAAGACCCCTTCGTAGGCCGAGTAGGCATAAGCAGAATCGAATTCGTTCAGGCCCGCGCGGCACAAGCCGCATTGTCCGTTGTCATCGAGCGGATAGGGTGTGGTGAACGGCGTGCGGCAGGAGCGGCAGAAATACTCGGCGTCGAGCGGTTGCGGCGATTTGAGACACTCTTCACAAACCGGAATGCGTGAGAAGTTCGTAAGCGGAGTACCACATACGTGGCAATCGTCGGGGAAAACCAGGTTGAACAGTTTCGCGCACGCGTTTGTTAAACCGCGCCGGAGCGTGGGTGGTGGGGCTGGTCTGGACCAGCTACTGGAGAAAACGCACCTCCCGAAGCCACCAGTGTACACCTTTCGAGGTACTGGTGCCGGAGGGGGCACTCGTGAGAGGATCAATGTCTATGCGCAAACTGGCTGTGGTGGTTCTCCTCATTGCACTCGGCGCACCGTTGTGGGGCGCTTCGGACTGGGTGTCGCTGTTCGACGGAAAAACTCTGAATGGCTGGGTACTAAAGTCTCCGCACGGTCGCGGCTACCTGGTGGAGAACGGCATGATCATCGCGCCGGCTGATGGCGGCGGCAACCTCTTCACCGAGAAAGAGTATTCGGATTTCGTCTTCCGCGTGGAATTCCGGTTGTCAGTAAACGGTAACAACGGGATCGGCATTCGCGCTCCGTTTGAAGGCGACGCGGCCTGGCAGGCCATGGAGATACAGATTCTGGACGACGACGGGCCGGCCTACAAAGGCAAACTCGAGCCGTTCCAATACAC
>CAZDIZ010000024.1:20537-21605 GCA_964505625.1 uncultured Solibacteraceae bacterium
TTTCGCAAACTCAGTGTAAAAGAGTTGTAGTAATTTGCCGATCGTCCTAAACATCCTCGGTTCCGGCTCCGATAAGCAAGAGAGAAGGATTGTGCCGATGGACGTTTCCCAACAACTCGTCAACCTGAACAAAGCAGTGGCACTCGAACGCCTTGGAGGCGATGAACAGTTGTTGGGCGAGATCGCCGGTCTCTTCCTGAGCGACTACCCCAGCCTGCTCGAGCAGGTGCGCGATGCGGTGAAGCGCGGCGACGCGGTTGCGTTGCACCACTCCGCGCACACGCTGAAAGGCTCGGTAGCGAATTTCTGCGCGCAGCAGCCGTTTGAAAGCGCTTACAAGCTGGAGCGAATGGGCCGCTCCGGCAATCTGGAAGGCGCTGAAGAGACGCTGGCGCTGTTGGAAAAGCAACTGCGCGACATCGAACCAGAACTGGCCGCTTTGCAGAAGGGTCTCGCGTAGCACACTTCGAATTCACTCTGCCTCTCGACCACCCCGGTCTGCTATAGTGAGGGAGTTTCTTCTCATATGAGCAATTCCGAAGCAGTTGAGATTGTCTGCGCGCACAGTCCCGATTCCGACGACGCTTTCATGTTCTATGGCTTAGCCACCAAGAAGATCCGGTCGCGGCGTGTGTCGTTCCGCCACATGCTGGAAGACATTGAGAGCCTGAACCGGAAGGCGATGGAGGGGCGTTACCATCTGACCGCCATCTCCTATCACGCTTACCCGTACGTGGCCGACAAGTACGTTCTTATGACCAGCGGGTCCAGCGTCGGCGACGGGTATGGGCCGATCGTGGTGTCTCCGCAGCCGATGGAACCATCGGAATTAAAGGGAAAAAGAATCGCAATTCCCGGAGAAAAGACTTCCGCTTATTTGGCGTTAAAGCTATTTGAACAGGATTTCGAGCCCGTTATCACACCGTTCGATGCCATCATCGAAGCCGTGAGCGACCACGCCGTGGACGCCGGCCTGATCATCCACGAAGGCCAGTTGACCTTCAGTACCAGCGGCCTGCACCAGGTGATGGATCTGGGGCGTTGGTGGAAGCAGACCTACAATCTCCC
>CAZDIZ010000024.1:21705-48216 GCA_964505625.1 uncultured Solibacteraceae bacterium
ATGCTCGACATGGGATTTGAAGCCGGGATTATTCCGCGGCGCGTGGAACTGGAATTCATTCGATAGTTTGGCCGGCTTGAAAACCGGTCCTACCGGCGCAGCGGGTCTTCCACCCATGGGGGCGTGGCTTCAATCAGACGGCCCAGTTCGGGTTCGAGCGCGTCCATTTTGCACTTCATTTCCCAAGCGATTTCGCGATAGGAGAAGTGCCCCTTCACCCAACTGCGCAGCCGGGAAATGTACTCGGCCTCGGCGAAGTCCATTTTGAACAGGAAGCGGGAACGCGCTCCGAACGGAATCAGGTAATGCGCTCCGGGCTCAGGCAACGCATGCAGCGTGTCGATGGCATGTTGCATGGCGTCTTGATAGACGCCGGCCACGCCTGCTTCTTCGATCGTTTTGGGCGTCTCGAATCCCAGGCGCGCCGTGTAGGCTTGGCGATACTGCTGGCAGCGGCGATGGCGGTGCAAGTCGCGATAGGCTCCGATGTCCATCACGATGTCGAAGACGTACACGCCGCCGCGGAAACCGCGCGTGAGTTCGTCGCGCACGGTGCGCGAACGTAAGCCCAGGTCGAGCACTTCACGGCGCCCATCGGCTCCCACCGCCAGCGCGAAATCGTAGAGTTCGCGATAGGGACGGTCCGTTACCGGATAGAGCAACGTGGCGACGATGTCGGACGCTGTGTCGGCGGGCTTGAGCAGGTCGACACGTTCGAGTTTTCTCTCAGACGGTGCCGGTAGATTAGCGGCGGCCCATTGGCGCAGCGCTTCGCGCGATTCGATGGCGTAGCGGTCGGCTTCGACGTGCTCGGCGAGCGTCGGCGCCACAGGTTCGCTTCGCACGCCTTCTTCACGGGCGTAGTCCGGCTCCGCGCGCAACGCATCGGCCAATTCCCCGGCCAACTCGCGCGGCTCGGCATATTCGCTCGAAAGCAAACGCTTCATCTGGCGCTCGAGCGTGCGGATGCTAGTTACTTGTCCCACGTTGGTGGGCACGCCGAAAAACAACAGATAGCGCGCCACGTCGTAAGCCCTCGCCGCGATGTTGCGCGCGTAAGCGTCGGGCTTCATGTCGTCCGGCTTGGGATAGCGCGCGGCGAGAAATTCGTTCACCGAGTTGTGGACCGAACGGTAGGTATCGAGCAGACGTTGGCCGGCCGCCTGGTAGACGGCGGTTTGCCCGGCGTCGAATTCCGGCGGCACGATGAAGCCACAGCGCGAGAAGTCCTGATAGCGGCTCGATTTCGCCTGGCCGTCCCAGATCTGCTCGTCTTCGATTTCGGTAGCGGCCAATTCCGAGATGCCTTCAAAACACACCACGGTGTGGCCCAGATCGGCAATCGAAGCGTGGCCGTATTGGAAATAGAAGCTTTCGAGAAACTTCCGGGAGTCGTGCGCGCGCACCCACTGGATGGAATCCTCAATGGAATCCGGCGAGCGGCTGTACCGCGCCAGCGCATAGGCGCACTTTTCGGGCGTCATCGGCGCCAGTGTTTTTACTCGCCTGGGTTTTTCCATCGGCATGACAAGGTTATGATAGCTATTCACCTCGCATGAATTCCACGCGCATCAAAATCAAACGTCTAGTGGCCGAAGCCACGCTGCCGCGCTACGCGCACGGAGCAAACGAAGACGCCGGCATGGACCTGTGTTCGGTGGAAGACGCTGTGCTCGAACCGGGGACACCGCGCATGGTGTCGACCGGCCTCGCGCTCGAGATTCCGCCGGGCTTTGAAGCGCAGATACGCCCGCGCAGCGGTCTCGCATTGAAGCACGCGATCACGCTGCCCAATAGTCCGGCCACCATCGATCCGGGCTATCGTGGCGAGTTGCGCGTGATCCTGCTGAACCTGGGGCGCGCACCATACCAGATTCATCGCGGCGACCGCATCGCGCAGATGGTGATCGCTCGGTACGAAGCCGTCGAGTGGGAAGAAGGCGACCTCAACGGCTCCGAGCGCGGTGAAGGCGGATTTGGTTCGTCGGGACGCTAACCGCAAAACCGGGGCCGGACGAGTCTGTCCCCCAACCGGCATGCGCTGCGGTTCGTTACGCCGGCGCCGGTGTGGACAGACCCGTCCGTCCCCGGTTCTGTAAAGCTAGCGCGCGAGCACTCCGTACGCCCGCCGCGCCACGACTACTTCTTCGTTGGTCGCGAAGATCACCACGGCCACTTTCGAATCCGGCGCCGAGACGATGCGATCGCCCGAGCCGCTTCGATTAGCTTCCGGCGAGAGCTTCACGCCGAGAAACTCTAGACCTTCCAGACAGCGTTCGCGCAGGGGCGCGGAGTTCTCGCCAATGCCGCCGGTGAAAGCGATGGCATCGAGACCGCCCATCACGGCCGCATAGGCGCCGATGTTCTTCTTCACCTGATAGGTGAAAACATCCAGCGCCAGTCGTGCATCTTCGCTGCCTTCCGAAGCGGCCTTTTCGATGTCGCGCGCGTCGCCGCCCGCGATTCCGCTGAGCCCGGCGAGTCCGCCTTCCTTGGCCAACTGGCGCCGCACCTCTTCGATGGACCAGCCCGTACGTTCCATCATGTAGAGGACCGCGAAGGCGTCCAATTCGCCGTGGCGCGTGGCGTTCTCCAAACCCGATTGCGGCGAGAAGCCCATGGTGGTGTCGATTGAGCGGCCATCGCGGATGGCGCACATCGAACTGCTTCCGCCCAGGTGGCAATTCACCAGCCGCAGACCATGCTTCGGCACGCCGAGAATCTCCGGCACGCGTTCGCTCGAGTACTGATGCGACGCGCCATGAAAGCCGTAGCGCCGCACGCCGTATTGAGTGCGCCAGGCGGCCGGCACACCGTAGCGCGCGGCGTATTCAGGCATGGTCCGGTGGAACTCGGGCTCGAACGCCGCCACCAGCGGCACGCCGGGCATGGCCTCGCGGAAGGCTCGTATGGCGGCCAGGTAGATGGCGTTGTGCGCGGGCGACGCTGGAAGGTACTCTTCCAGCGCCGCGATCAGCGCGTCGTCAATCAAGAACGTGCCGCGATACTTCTCGCCGGCCATCACCGCCTTGAACGCCACCGCGTCCACTTTGGCGTCCGACGTGCGGATGCTGGCAATGGCTTCGCGATAGTCGGTGACACGTTCCATGCGCCCGCTGGCGATCTGGCGTTCGGCGGGCATTTCGAGGATCTTGTATTTAAGTGACGTCGATCCTAAATTGGGAATCAGAATATTCATGTCTTACTTGACCACGTACTGCGTGCGGATGGCCGCGATGTTCTTCTTGGCCTGCGCCTGGAACGGGCCGGGCGTGGCGGCACATTGGTTGAAGAACTTCAACGCGTCCGGAATCTTCTCCATCTTGTAGTTTGCCAGTCCCAGGTAGAACAACGCACCGGGCAGAAGCTGCCGGTTGGATTCGATCAGCGGAAGCGCCTTGCGCAGCGCGGCATCCGATGGCGCGAACTTGTTTTGCGTGCCGTAGGTGACGCCCTGCATCCAGTAGCCGAGGCCCAGCATGAGGTTCTTCTTCTTGGTCCAGTCCGCCTCGGCCACGCCGGCGGGTGCGGCCTTGGCGGCCAGAACCTCGGTGAGCTTGGTCGAATACTCGATCGTCTTTTCGTGGTTCTTGGCGTTCATGTAGTAGTCGGCCGCCGCCAGCAGCATGTCCTGGTTGTCGGGTTCCTTGGCCACGATCTTTTCGGCGACTTGCGCGGCTTTGTCCTTTTGGCCAAGTTGCGTATAGCCTTGGTATTGCTGCGCGGCCACCATCGGGTAATACTTGCTGTTCGGGTTGCGGCGCTCGATCTCTTCACCGAGCGCGATCTTCTGATCGGGTGCCTGCGTCTGCAACGCCACGGCGTAGAGCGCGTATTCGGTGTAAGTGTCGGCCTGCTTGGCGTAGTCGATGCGCTTGGTCCAATCGGCGATTTCGTCCTCTTCCTTGGGCTTGGGCAGCGCTACCACTTTGCGGCAGGCGTCGCTGGCGCGCGCCGACCACTTGATCACCGCCGCGGGATCTTTGGTGGACTCGGCCGCCTTCAGGCACTCGTGCGCGCCCTCGGCATCGGCCGGATCGCCGGTGAGCAACTTGTCGCACGCGTCCAGCGCCTTGGGAATTTGCGCGGTTTTGACGTAGGCGGGAACCATCATCTCGTAGACCCAGAGAATTCCCTCATGCTTGGGATACTTGGTGGCGAACTGCTCGAGCAAGCCCAGCTTTTTGGCATCGTCGGCTTCCTGGCCGGCTTGCTGCAGCAGTTGGCCCTCGGGCGTTTCTGCATTGATGGTGATGCTGTGGCGCTGGGCCGGTGCAATCGAAGTAACGGCCAAGAGCGCGGTAAGAAGGATCGACAGTCTCATTCAGGCCTCCATGATTGGAACGGGTGTTATTATAAAACAGATTCAGGAAAGGCAGACTACAATGTCCATGAAACGCTACGCATTCGCACTCGCGCTTCTCACCTTGGCCGCCTCCCTTTGGGCCGCCGCGCCGATCTCCGGCACTTGGGCCGTCTCGTCGGTTGATCCCGATGGCAACCCCATCCGCGCCACGTTGGTGGTGAAGGATGATGACGGCAAACTGGCCGGCAGCGTGGAGGTCGAGAGCACGATGCTTGCGATGAGCGATGCCAAGATGAGCGGCGACGTCTTCACCTGCAAGGTCACCCACGAAGGTCGCGTGTTCGACGTGAAAGTCAAAGTAGCGAGCGATGCGCTGGAAGGTGCATGGACGACCGCCGGCGGCGGCAAGGGCGATATCAAGGGCAAACGGTCCAAGTCCTGATTTCCTCACCGTTGTCCGGGCGTAAGGCGAACTCCCATGATTGTTCCCCAGACTTATCTCACTGCTCTCGTTATTACGATCCTCAGCATGATCTGCTGGGGCAGTTGGGCCAACACGACCAAACTCGCCGGCAAGTGGCGTTTTGAACTCTTCTATTTCGACTACGCCTTCGGAGTGCTGCTGGCGGCCACCATCGCCGCGTTCACGGTGGGCAGTGCCAGTTTCATAGGAGTGTACAACTTCCAGGGCTTCGAGTTCGTGGACGACTTTCTGAAGACCGGCAAGCGGCAGATCTTCTTCGGCCTGGCCGGCGGACTCGTGTTCAACCTGGCAAACATGTTGTTGGTCGCCGCGATTTCGGTGGCGGGCCTGGCGGTTGCGTTTCCGGTGGGCATTGGGATCGCGCTGGTGGTCGGCGTGGTGCTGAACTACATCGGCAACCCGCAGGGCAATCCCGGACTGCTGTTCACGGGTACCGCGTTCCTGGTGGCCGCCATCGTGGTGGACGCGCTGGCCTATCGCGCGTTGGCCAACGTCAAAGCCGATCAGCAGCCGCTGCCGCCTTCCGGCCCCGGTGGAAAGGGAGGCATGCCGCGCCAGCACGCCGCCAAGAGATTCTGGAAGGGATTGACGCTCAGCATCGTGAGCGGCGTTCTGATGGGATTGTTCTACCCGCTCGTGGAGTTGGGCAAAGCCGGCGAACTTGGCTTGGGCGCCTACTCGATTGGTTTCGTTTTTGCCACGGCCGTGTTCTTCTCCACGTTCCTGTTCAATATCTACTTCATGAACCTGCCGGTGGACGGCCCTCCGGTGAGTTTCGGCGACTACTTCAAAGGAACCAAGAAGCAGCACCTGCTGGGCGTTCTGGGCGGTATCATCTGGTGCATTGGCACACTGGCCAACTTCGCCGCCGCCAGCGCGCCTGAAAAAGTGCAGGTAGGACCGGCCGTGAGCTACGCGCTCGGGCAAGGCGCCACCATGGTAAGCGCGCTTTGGGGACTGCTGGTGTGGAAAGAGTTCGCCGGCGGAGGCCCGAAGGTGACTACGCTGCTGGTGACCATGCTGACGTTGTTCGCGGTCGGGTTGGGCCTGGTGTCCATCGCGCCGTTGTACGTCACGCGCTGATTCGGCGATTCGTCATGCCTTCCGACGAGGCCTTCATGCGGGAAGCGTTGGAGTTGGCCCGCCAGGCCGCGCGGGAAGGAGAAGTGCCTGTAGGCGCGGTGCTGGTTCATGAGGGTGCCGTAATCGGCCGCGGGCATAACGCGCCCATCGGCTCGCACGACCCCACCGCGCACGCCGAAATTCAGGCCTTGCGCGAAGGCGGCGCGGCGCTCGGCAACTATCGTCTGGAACAAACCACTCTCTACGTCACCATGGAGCCGTGCGTGATGTGTGCCGGAGCGCTGGTGAACGCGCGCGTGGCGCGTTTAGTGTTCGGCACGCGCGACCTGCGCTTCGGCGGCGTTCGCGCGAAGTTCCGCCTGGCGGATTCGGACCTGCTCAACCACCGCGTCGAAGTCGTCGAGGGCGTCCTGGCGCCGGAATGCGTCGAGCTACTGCAGAGCTTCTTCGCCAGCCGCCGCGGAAAAGGGGAGAGCCAACAATTCTCCATTTTCTAGCGGCGGCATCCACGGCTCTCCGGCGCCCGGCATGGCGCGCCGTGCTGATCGTTTGGCTGTGCTTCGTGGCGCGCGGCACGTTCTACACCGTGTTGCTGCCGATGTGGGAAGGCTACGACGAGTGGGCGCACGTGGCCTATGTCCAACGGTTGGCTTCGGGCGGTGGGTTGCCCGTGCTGGGCCAAACGGTAATTTCTCGAGAGGTTGCCGAATCGCTTGAACTCACGCCGCTCGCGCACGCGCATCCTTCAATGACCGGAGCGCGGCTGACGCACGACGCCTACTGGCGGTTGCCCGAGCATGAGCGCGAATCGCGCCGCCGCCGTCTGCTTGCGTTGGAGCGCGCGTGGGCTGCGCAGCAGGCCGCCGAGCGAATCCTCAATCACGAGGCGCAGCAACCGCCGGTCTACCATTCGCTGCTGGCGCCAATACAGCTCGTTGCAGGCTCCGCCTCGCTTCCCGCGCGCGTTTGGCTGATGCGGTTCGTGAGCCTGCTCATAACATCGCTGACCATCCCACTGGCGTTTCTGGTAGCGCGGCGCGTGGTGGATTCGGACGGTTGGGCAGTGGGCGTTACGGCGCTGATCGCATCGATGCCGGGATTTCTCATGAACGCCAGTCGCGTGGGCAACGACGGAATCTCCGCCGTCGTGTTCACAGCTTTGATGTATGCCCTGCTATGCGGCGCAAGTCCCTGGTCTACCGGAGGACTGCTGGGCTTGGGTTTATTGATCAAAGCCAGTTTCCTCACGGCGGTTCCGGCGCTGGCATGCGCATCTGTCTTCCGCTTTGTGCGCGCGAGCCGCGCCGCGCTCGCGTGCGCAATTGCGGCGGCGTTGTCCAGTTGGTGGTACTGGCGCAACTACCGGTTGACGGGAAGTTGGTCGGGGCTTCAGCAGGTTGTCGCGAGTGGGGACACATCGATGTGGAGCGTGCTCGGAGCCATCCCACGCGTCGATTGGCTGCGTTATTTCGACATCGCATGGATGTCTCACATTTGGCACGGCAACTGGAGCTTCCTGCAGCTAAGGAGTTGGATGTACCGCGTGTTTGCCGCGCTTGCGATTGCGGCCATCGTTGGCCTGCTGTTGAAGCTGCGTCGTGAAGAAGCCGGCGCCAAGAACGTGGCGGTGTTGGCCGCCGTGTACGGGTTCTTCTGGTTGGGTCTGTGCTACCACGAGTTGTGTTTCCACATGCTGGGGCTTTCTTCCGGCGCGGGCTGGTACCTTTACGCCGTGGTGGTGGCTGAAATCCTGCTCGGCGTGGCCGGCCTCGAAGCTTTGTGCGCGCCACGCTGGCGTGGCTGGGTGTCACCGGTGTGCGCTGGATTGTTTGCTCTGCTGGATCTCTACGCGACTCACTTCGTGCTATTGCCCTATTACACTGGCCAAACGGCGCACAAGGCCGGCGGCGCGCTGGCGGCATTTCGCATCGGCCAATTCGCAGAACTGCCGGTCATGCTCGATCGCCTGTCCGCGCCCGCGGCCGTCGCGTGGTTGCTCTGGCTCGGCTACCTGGCCGCGACAGCGGCCCTCCCCCTGCTCGCCGCCTATTTCGGTGACAGGCTACGCTGGTCCGAAACTACTTCTTCGTGAATTCGCGGATGCGCGGGTGGCGGAACATCACGATGCTGTATTTGTCGTGCAATTGAAAGCCGATGGGGCCGGCGGTTGGACGGTTGGCGTCGCGCGGATGCTCGGCCACCAACTGTCCGTTCAACTTCACGCTCACCATTCCGTTTCGGTGCGCGATGCTTATCGTGTTCCAGTCATTTTCTTTCTGCGGGCCGGTCTTGGCTTTGACGAAGTTGTAGACGCTGCCGGTGGTGTAGCTGTCGGGATAACCGTAGCTGATCTGGATTTCGTAGCCCATGTTCGACGGTGTCTTCATTCGGACGTATTGCGGGCCGTAGGAAAAGTGGCCTCGGCTGGTATCCAGGATCGAAATACCGCTGTTGCCGCGGTCGCGCGTCCAGAATTCGACTTCGAACTCGAACTCGCCGAATTCCTTCTTCGTGTAGATCCAGGCCTGGTGTTCGGCCGTGCGCATGTCGCGCTGGCCCACCAGCGTGCCATCGCTCAGCACATTCCACTTTCCGTCGCCCACGACTTCCCATCCATCCAGGTTCTTGCCGTTCATGAGATTGATCCACTTGGGACCGGCGCTCCATGCGGCGCCAACGGCCAGTAAACCCAATAAACACAGTCTGTTCAGCATTGCTGACCTCTTTCCAAACCCCGTCGCTAGGCCATTATAGGACGGAATACGGATACGAGGCGCAGGCGGGCACAAAAAAGGACGCGGCCTCCAAACGAGCCGCGTCCATCGGGTTGCAAGTTCAGAAATACAGCTTCAACGCGAACTGAATCTGCCGTGGCACGAACGTCGAATTGATAACGCCGAACGTCGAACTGGACCGGTTCGATTCCGCCGAACGGAAATTGGTCTGGTTCAAGAGATTGAAGAACTCCGAGCGGAACTCGACGCGGGCGCCTTCGCGCATAGGCAGCGGAAACTCCTTGTACAGGCCGAAATCCGCCTGATAGTAAGGGTGGCTGCGCTCGGTGTTACGGCCCAGGTTTCCGAACGGATAGCGGCGGTCTGTCGGAACCAGGACGTTGTTCGACAGGAAGTACTGGTTGATGTCCTGCGTCGGATTGGTAACCTGCCCAGTCACGTTTGGCCGCGGGCGGCAGGAACTGCACGTCCTAAACGTCGCGCTGGGACTGTAATAGACGTTGACCGGCAGGCCGCTGCGCATGTTGTTGATCAGCGTGGTTCTCCAGCCGCCCACGACGGCGTTCGCCAGTGGATGTATGTTGGCGCCGAAACGCCGGCCGCGTCCATAGGGTACGTCCCAGATCAGCGCCGTGACGTTGTTGACCGGCGTGTCAAAGGCCGACAACCCGCGCTCGCTCCTCAGGTCGTAGTAGTTGATGCGCGAAGTGTCGCCCTGGAACCCCTCCTCCAAATGTCCGGTGGCGTTGTCGATGGCCTTGGACCAGGTGAAGGAGTTGATGGCGTAAAGTCCCGACGAGAACTTCTTTTCCAGCTTGCTTTGGAAGCTGTGATAGAAGGTGTTGCCCGCTCCATAGGAAATCTGGATTTCCGCGAAGCCGGCGATGGGACGCCGCTGATCGATCGAAAGGTTCTCGTTGAGTTCGTTCGGGCGCGACTGGTTATAGTCGCCGAGGATCAACTGTTTGACTCCCCGATTGCCGACGTAAGCCAGATCCAGGGCGATGTCCTTGCCCAGTTGCCGTTGGACGGTGAAGTGCCAGCTCTGCACGTAGCCGGTGCGCGTATCGCGCGGAGTGTAGTTGATGCGCGTCCGGCTGGTATCGTACTTCGCCGGATCCTGGAAATCCGCCGGGAAGCCATCCTGCGTGCGGATGAAGCAATTGCGGGTTTGGCCCGCGGCGCAAAGAGGTTGACCACCGCTCGTGACGGCCGGAGCCACCTGATTCTGCGCGACGTTCAGAACGAACGGGCCGGTGAAGCCCAGAAGATTCTCGCCGCCCATGCGATTGAAGTGAATGTAGCTGATGCCGTATCCGGACCGGATCACCGTCTTCGGGTTGATCGAGTAGGCCAAGCCGACGCGTGGCGCCCAGTTGTTGTAGTCCGGGTCCACCAGCGCTCGATCGTAAAGCGAACCGCTCTTGGCGTAGATCAGCTTTTTGGTGGTGGGATCGAGATTGCCGAGACGATACTGGTTCTCCCACTGCGGCGTGGCGAACTCGTAACGCACGCCCAGGTTCAACGTCAGGCGCGGCAGGACCTTCCAGTCGTTCTGCACATACAGGAAGTGCATGCGTTGGCGGTATTCGAGCACCTCGAAGCTGCTCTTCTCGATCGTGCTCTGCGCGCCCAACATGAAGTCCGCCAGGTTGTACAGGTCGCTGCCCACGCCGGTGGTCGGGCTGGTGAAGCGTCCGCTGTATCCGCTGCGGCCATAGACTGGAGCCAGGTCGTTGATGTCCGTGTTGATCCGCTGGTACTCGTAGCCGAACTTGAGCGTGTGTTGTCCGCGAATGGTGGAGAGGTTCACGCGCGGATTCCACACCGTCGGGTTTTGGAACTGCGGGTTGCTGGTCTGGCGGCCCCAATTCGTGTAGCCGCTCACCTGTTGCGAATTCAATCCGCCGCCGACGCGCGGATCGTTGGGAAGTCCAGTGATACCGTAGGTTTGCTCGATGTGCGGTTCGCCGGCGTTCACCGGGCTTTTGCCGCCTTCGGTTTGCGTCGTCGCCAATCGGAATTCTGCGAGTGTGGTGGGGCTGACCGAGTAGGTCACACCGCCGCCGAACACGCGATTGAACACGCGGACATTGCCGTTGGCGTCTCCACCGGACGGCCCCGGAATCGACGGCGGCGTGAACTGATTCAGTTCGCGGTGGCTGTAACGGAAAAACGACGTCACTTTCGTGCCGAAGTAATGATCGAGTTTGAAGTTGCCTTTGTTGTCGGGGAACGTTTCGGCCGGCAGCGATTCGAAGTTGTTCCCAATGCCCAAACTTCCAGTTCCCGCGCGATTCGGCGCCGGCAGGTCGGCGAGCACCTTCTTTGCGAAGGGCGTGATCTGGCTTGCCGGAATCTGGCCGCCGGATATTGGCGCCCCCGAGTACGGATCGACCATCGCCAGATTGGTAGTGCCCTGGCGCGACTCCATGGTTGGAACGCTGGCGTACTTGAGCGACTTCTGCGTTTTGCGGAAGCCCTCGTAATCGGCGAACCAGAATGTCTTGTTCTTGAACACCGGACCGGCCGCCGCCGCGCCGAACTGGTTCTGAACCAGCGTAGGCTTACCGAGGACCGGCTTGAAGAATCCGACGGCGTTCAGACTGGTGTTGCGCATGAACTCCCACACGGTGAGGTGCAAGTCGTTGGTGCCGCTGCGCAAACTGGCGCTGATGACCGCCCCGCCCGCGCGGCCGTATTCCGCGCTGAAGTTGTTGGTGGTGACTTTAAACTCTCCAACCGCGTCGGGTGAGAGTTGCACCACCTGGTTCGAGAAACCCTGGTTGCTGGTACCGTAGGCGTTGTTCTCGACGCCGTCCAGCATGAAGTTGTTGTAGGAACTGCGCAGGCCGTTCACGTGGTAGGATGCGTCGCGGCCCGACAGCGAACCCTTCAACGCCTGGCTGGTGCCCGGCGTGAGCAGAGCCAGGTCGGCGTACGCGCGCCCGTTCAGCGGCAGGTCCACGGCCTGTTGGCGGCCAATGACGGTGCCGCGCGAGCTGGAGTCGGTCTCAAGCAGTGCCGCGGCTTCGGAAACCGTAATGCTTTCAGTGACATCGCCCAACTGAAGGGCCAGGTCGACTCTCTGCCGCGCCGCCACCGATACAACGAATGGATTCGACACGGCCTTCTTGAAACCGGTGTGTTCGGCAGCCACCTGATAGCGGCCGATCTTGACGTTCAAAAACTGATAGTTCCCTGAAGCGTCGGTCGACGCGCGTGTGACAACGCCTGTGTCGACGCCTTCCAATCGTACGGCGCTTCCGGCCACTGGCGAACCGCTCGCATCGCGGACAGTTCCTAGAACCGTGGCCGTTTCAAACTGCGCGGGCGCATGGCCGGCGGCGACGAACACGCACACGCAGAGCCACACGAATCGCAAATGGTGAGACATAGCATCCTCCTCTGCCGGTCCGCCACGGTCCCCATTGCCTGCCCGTGACGCACCCGGCCCCTCTAACTGCAAGCGATTGTACACCTAAACGCTAGCAGGCAGAAGTAACGATTCCGTGTCGTCCAGCCGACAGGTTCATTACAGGCCCCAAAACGGATACCAGGGGTTTTCACTCCCGGGAGTAGTAGAAACTTCTGTACTATCCAGACCTAATCCCCGGCCACCGTCCCGCCGATGGTTGCACTTAGAGATGAGCGCCGAAGCCCATTCTGTCTTCATCTGCGAAACGTTACCGATCATGCTGGAAGGCTTGCGCAAGATCCTGGAAGGCTGCGCGGACCTGACGTTGGTGGGTACTGCGCCGTCGGCCGGTGAGGCTCTTTCCCGCATCGAAACCTTGCGCCCGCGTGTGGTTCTGTTGGATCAGACCGGCGGCTTGCGTGCCGCGCTGCAATCGGTGATTGAGATCAAGCGGATAGCGCCGGAGACCCAGACTGTGCTGTGGGCCAACGCGCTGGCCGAAGTCGACTCGATGCGCGCCTTGCAGGCCGGTGTTCGAGGCATCCTCAAACGCACGATTCCGGTCACAACCCTTTTAGAATGCCTGCGAGCGGTGGCCGCCGGCAATTTGTGGATTGAAAACGCCATCTCGAATCAGGTCGTTGGCTTTCTGAATCGCAAAACGAACACGCGCCTGACGACTCGGGAGCAGGAAATCGTCCAACTGGTCTGCCGCGGGTTCAAGAACCGCCAGATCGCCCAGGAACTTTCCATCACTCCCGGTACCGTCAAGGTTCACCTCATGCATGTCTTTGAAAAGACTGGCGTGAAGGACCGCTACGAGTTGGCGCTGCGCGGCCGCAAGATCGCCGAACCCGATGTGAGCGCTTTGGCGCTGCCCAGGCAGGAGATTGTCAATGGGTGATGTGCCAACGGCGTGGCCGATGGGGGCGCCGGCGGCAAGTGCCGTTGGCGTTGTGCCTCAACAGGTGAAATCCCGTTGGTGGTTGCCGTCGCTATCCGACTGTTTCTTTATTGCCGTTCTGGTCTGGTTGTTCGCCGCCGGAAGCGGTGGATGGGTGGGACTGCTCGCGGACGCCGATGCCGGATGGCACATCCGGACCGGTGAGTACATTCTCGACCACGGTGCGGTTCCCAAAACCGACCTGTTTTCATTTTCGAAACCGGGTCAGCCCTGGTATGCCTGGGAGTGGCTCACCGACGTCTGCATGGCTCTGCTGCATCGGGCCGCCGGGCTGAAAGCGATCGTGCTGGTTGCGGGTCTGCTGATCGCGGCGACGTCCACGCTGTTGCTGCGGCACCTGTTCTGGCGCGGAGCGAATGCTTTCGCCGCCCTGGTGGTTGTGCTGATGGCTGCGGGCGCTTCGTCGATCCACTATCTGGCGCGTCCGCATGTGACCACGCTGCTGCTGGTGGCGCTCTCCATGTGGATTCTTGATCGCGACCGTAAGGAACCGTCGCCTTGGGTCTGGAGCCTGGTGCCGATCGCGGCGTTGTGGACCAATCTGCACGGTGGTTTTTTGGCGCTACTGGCGTGTCTGGGTTTGGCGGCCGCCGGTACCGCAGTTGAAGCATGGCTGGAAAAGGACTCCCAGCGGCTGCATCAGGCGGGCCGGTATACGATGCTCGCCGGCCTGTGCGCGCTGGCCACGTTGGCCAACCCTTACGGCGTCCAGCTGCACGTACACATTGCTGGTTATCTGCGTTCGGACTGGATTCGCGAGATGGTGCAGGAGTTTCAATCGCCCAGTTTCCGCAACGAGAACCTGTTGCAGTTTGAGGCGCTGCTGTTTGTCGGCATCGTTTGCGCGGGCTTCCTGCTTTCCCGGCGGAAGGTGGTGGAAGCGCTTTGGATTCTCTTCTGGGCTCACCAGGCGCTCGGTTCGGCGCGGCATGTGCCTATCTTTGCCATCGTCGCGGCGCCCGCGGTGGCTTGCGAATTGACCCGGTTGTGGGACTTGGCGGCCGCTTCGGCGAGCCGGCGCAGCCTGTTGGGCATCATGTCGTCGGTGGCGCGGGACATTGCTCCCGGTTTCCGCCGCAGCGCAATCTGGACGCCGGTGGTAGCCGTGGCCGTGGTGGTTCTCAATCCGGCCGCGAAATGGCCGTCGGATTTTCCGGAACAACGGTTCCCGGTCAACATGGTTTCGCGGCACGCCGAGATGCTGAAGCAAGGTCGGGTCTTCACCTCGGACCAATGGGCAGACTACCTCATCTACCACTTCTATCCTACCCAGAGAGTGTTCTTCGACGGACGTAGCGATTTCTACGGTCCGGCAATCGGAGATCAGTATGTGCACTTATTCCAAGGGCGGTATGACTGGGACCAGATTCTGGACCGTCACGGATTCAACGTTGTTCTGAGCCCCGTTGAATGGCCTTTGTGCTCTCTGCTTAAACGAGAAGCGGGATGGCGCCTTGTGGCCGACGACGGCAAGGCAGTGTTGTTTGAACGGCGGGTGAAAACTGGAACGGAGGTACCGAGGCCGGATGTACCTCCGATAGCCGCAACGGTACTAACCCACCCGGAAGGTCTAATGAATCCCGGCGGACCTGCCGAAAGAGAGATGGGATATCTGAGGCGCCCATGACCGCGACCGGACAACATAAGGGAGGATACTCGACGCGAAAACTCGCGCCGGCGACCGCTGCGGAACTCCCTTTTCTGGAAGCATCTTTAGGGGGTGGCTGGTGTCTGCCGCAGGGGCAGGCGCTGCCGGAGTTCGCCTTGGAGTCCGGGTTTTTGGCTCCCCAATTGTTGGCGCTGGACTCGCACATCCGTCCGCTAGAGGACCTTGGTGTGCGCCGGCGTGAAAGAGCGCGCCGATGAGCACTCAAGTTTGGATTGCGGTGATTGTGGGCTTGGCGGCCAGTGCGGACGACTTGGTACGGCGGCAGATATCGAACTGGATTCCGCTGGCGGCATTGGTGGCCGGAGTGGTGTTGCACACAGTACAGAATGGCTGGCGGGGAGCTCTTACGGCCTTGGCGGGCGCGGCCGCCGGGTTTGCCGTGTTTCTCGTTTTCTACCTGTTGGGCGGAATGGGTGGAGGAGACGTGAAGTTGATGGCCGGATTCGGCGCCGTGTTGGGCGCGGGACGGCTATTGGAAGCCGCGTTGTGGACGGCGGCCGTGGGCGGTTTGGTTGCCGTGGCCGTCATTGCCTGGAGCGAAGCGAGGAAATTGTTGCGCCGTGGAAAGGGCGTTCCCGGCTCCAGCCCCCGCGCCGAATCGATTCCGTATGCGCCCGCGATTACGTTAGGGGCGTGGTTGGCTCTGATTCCGAAGGGATGAAACCGTCCGAGGGTATTCGAGGAGAGTAAGCGATGGACCGAAGGTTCTTAACCGTTCTCGGGGTGAGTTTGCTGTTCGCGCTGGTGGTGTCCAGCATTTTTTACCAGATGACCGCGCGCGCCGGCAGCTCGTCGAAGAAAGAAAAGCTCGACATGAAAGAAGTCGTCGTGGCGGCCCGCGCGCTACCAATGGGTGTTTCGATCAAGCCGGCTGACGTCAAGGTAATGAAGACGCCCGCGGGTCAGTTCCCCAAAGGCGCCTTTAGCCGGGTGGAGGAAGTGATCGATCGTCCGGTGGTGAGCAACATCCTGATAGATGAACCGGTGCTCGACGGACGCCTGGGCGCGCGTGGTTCAGGCGCCGGGCTAGCGCCCATCATCCCGGTGGGCATGCGCGCCGTTTCGGTTCGCGTCAACGAGGTTGTCGGCGTGGCCGGCTACGTGATTCCGGGTATGCGCGTGGATGTGCTGGTTACCGGGCGTTCTCCGAAATTGGAGGACACGGTCACCGTTACCGTCCTGCAAAACATCCTGGTACTATCCGCTGGCCAGATCATTCAGCCCGAACCGCGCGGACAAGCCATACCGGCGCCGGTGGTCACTTTGCTGGTGACGCCGGAACAGGCGGAAACGCTGACGCTGGCTGGCAATGAAGGACGCATCCAACTGGTCTTGCGCAATGGCAGCGACCAAGTTACCTCCGCAACCAATGGAAAGGCCGTGGCCGAGCTTTACGGCGGCCGCCGCGCCGCGGTGCCTTCGCCAGACGCCGCGCCGCGTCCGCGTGTCCGCCCGCCGGTCGTCTATACGCCTCCGCCGGTGGCTCCGCCGCCGCCGCCCGACGAAGTCGTGGTCATACGCGGGACGCAAAAGACCGTGGAAGTGATGGGAGCAGGGAGAGGCAAATGAGAACCTTGATGCCAATAGCTTACCGTCTGGTGGCTCTGGCTTTGGCCGGAAGCCTGGTGCCCGGTGCGCTGGCCCAGCGCGCCGAGGAAGTGCGCGCCACCCAGGGCCGGAGCCTGGTGTTGGACTACCCGACCGAAATCGGGCGCATCTCGACGAGCAACCCCGACGTGGTGGATGCCATGGCAGTGACCTCGCGCGAGGTCCTGCTGCACGCCAAGAATCTGGGTAGCGCCACGGTGATCGTCTGGTCCAAAAGCGGACAGCGCACGTTCTATAACATCTCGGTGGATCAGAATCTCGATCCGATTCGCAACCTGTTAAAGGCCACGTTCCCCAAGGAAGAGATTCGCGTGGAAGCCGCGCGGGACTCCGTATCGCTGGTGGGCACGGTTTCCTCCCAGTTCGTGGCCGACAAGGCCGGGGTCATGGCGGCGTCGCTCGCCAAGACCGTGGTGAACAATCTGCGGGCTCTGCCGACCAACGTCGAAAAGCAGGTGGTCCTACGCGTCAAATTCGCCGAAGTCGGGCGCACGGACTCGTTCAGCTTCGGAACTAATATCGTTTCCACGGGTGCCATGAACACACCCTTCCGGACGACCACCGGCCAGTTCTCGGCGCCCAGCCCGAGCACTCTCACCGGCAGCATTCCGGGCACAATCAGTGGTACCTCTTCCAGCTATTCGCTTTCCGATGCGCTGAACGTGTTCGCGTTCCGTCCGGACCTGAATCTCGCTGCGTTTATTGAACTGCTGAAAGGGCAAGGCGTGTTGCAGATTCTGGCCGAACCGAACCTGGTGACTTCCAACGGCAAGGAAGCCAGCTTCCTGGTGGGCGGCGAGTTTCCGGTGCCCGTTCTACAGGGCGGCGGCAGCTCCGGCGCGGTCACCATTCAGTTCCGCGAATACGGTATCCGGCTGACGTTCCTGCCCGTGATCACCGAGAACAAGACCATCAAGCTCTACGTGAAGCCGGAAGTGTCGACCATCGACATGAGCGCGGGCGTGCAATTCAACGGATTTACGATTCCGGCCTTGGCGACGCGCCGCATGGAGACTAACATCGAGCTGGCTGAAGGACAGAGCTTCGCCATCGGGGGCCTGATCGACGACCGGGTCAGCGATAGCATTTCGAAGCTGCCGGGCTTGGCCAACATTCCGATCTTGGGCACTTTGTTCAAGAGCAAGAAGGAAACCAAGTCCAGGTCCGAACTGCTGGTGATGGTCACACCGGAAATCACGACCGCCGCCGGCACGGTTCAGAACGCGGTCCATCCGGGAATGCCGAAGACGTTTCTGCCGCCCCTGCCTAACGTGCAGCGGCCCACGGCGGTGAACGGAAAACCGGCCAGCGGAGGCCGCAAGTAAGTCTGGCCGCATCTAGGGACGTGGAAGGGTAGAAGGCGGGTATCGGGTCAATGGAAGGTTCGAGGACAACTTCGGCGAAGGAGTTGACGGCACTGCTGATCGCGCCGGACCGCGCTTTGGCGCAGGCCTTTACCCGCACGCTGCCGCAAGCGCGCACATTCCAGGTTCTGGCCGAACTGAAGAGCTATCCGCCGCAGCAGACTCTGGAGATGCGTCTGCGGCAGTTGAAGCCGGACGTGGTGTTGCTGGACCTGGCTTCGGATCTGGAAGTGGCCTGCGAGTTGATCCGAACGCTGGCCGCCGAACGTCCTCCGGTCCATGTGGTCGGATTACATACGCGGAATGACTCGGAGGCTCTGCTGCGCTCGCTGCGCATGGGAGCGACCGAATTTCTGTATATGCCGTTCGCCGAGGATGCGCAGCGGGAAGCCGTGGCGCGCCTGATGCGGCTCCGGCAGCCCATCGCGGCGGCGAATGCCGAACGCGGGAAGGTGCTGCTGTTCTCGAGCGCCAAGCCGGGGGCCGGCGCCAGCACGCTGGCCACGCAGACGGCCTTTGCTTTGCGCCGGCTGACCAGCGCCAAAGTACTGCTGGCGGATTTCGACCTGCAAGGCGGCACGGTGGGGTTCTTCCTGAAAGCCGAAAGCGGGCACTCGATTTCCGACGCGATCAAATACTCGGACCGGTTGAACGCCGGACTTTGGAATTCACTGGTGAGCGAGTGCTCGGGCGTGGACGTGCTGCCCGCGCCGGCTGAGCCTGGTGCCGAACTGGATGACGCGGTGCGCATACACGATTTGCTCGAATTCGCGCGCCAAAGCTACGAATGGGTGGTTGTGGATCTGCCGGCGATCTTCCACCGTGTCAGCCTTCTCACCCTTGCCGAGTGCGATCAGGCGTTTTTGGTCACCACTTCGGAACTGGCCAGTTTGCATCTGGCGCGCAAGGCAGTGAATCTGCTCGGACAGCTCGGCTTCGGCAAAGACCGGTTTCACCTGGTGGTAAACCGCCTCAATAGACGGGACGGCATCGGCAGTGGGGATATCGAGAAGATCTTTAACTGCCAACTGCACGCTGCTTTCCCTAACGATTATTATTCGCTGCACCGCGTGGTGACGTTGGGTCAACCGCTGGGTCCCGATTCCGAACTGGGGCGCAACGTGGAGAACCTCGCTTCGCGGTTATCCGGCGCGTCGGTCACGGCCCGGCGTGGTACCGGCGTGATTTTAGGGGCCTCGCCCGCGTTTAGCGAGTCATAGGTAACGGACGGAACGTATGTTGCCCACTTTGGATACAAAACCGACGCAGCAGATGACCTGGGACCAGCGCCTGCTGCGCAACAACGCGCGCCCGCGCGGCGCCTTGAAGCCGGAGTACCAGGAACTCAAGTTCACGCTGCATCGCAAGCTGTTGGACAAGATCAACCTGGAAGCGTTGGCCACCATCGACAACCAGCGCGTGCGCGGCGAAGTGCGCCAGGCGCTGATTACGCTGATCGACGAAGAGCCCACGCTTCTGAGCTCGCTCGAGAAACAGCAGATCTGCGACGAAGTGCTCGACGAAGTGTTCGGACTGGGGCCGCTGGAGCCGTTGTTGCAGGACTCCACCATCAGCGACATTCTGGTGAACACCCATAAGCAGGTCTACGTCGAGCGCAAGGGCCTGCTGGAAATCACCAACGTCAGTTTCCGCGACGACGCGCACCTGCTGCGCATCATCGACAAAATCGTCAGCCAGGTAGGGCGTCGCGTGGACGAGTCCACGCCCATGGTGGACGCGCGCTTGAGCGACGGCTCGCGCGTGAACGCCATCATTCCTCCGCTGGCCGTGGACGGACCGCTGCTGTCGATCCGCCGTTTTTCGACCGACAAGCTGATGCCCCCGGACCTGGTGGACCGCAAGGCCATGACGGGCGGCATGATGGAACTGCTGGAGGCCGCCGTGAAGGCCCGCATGAACATCATCATCGCGGGCGGTACCGGCTCCGGTAAGACCACGCTGCTCAACGCGCTGTCGGCCTTCATTTCCGCCAAGGAACGCATTGTCACCATCGAGGACGCGGCCGAGCTGCAACTGAAGCAGCCGCACGTGGTGCGCCTGGAAACGAGGCCGCCGAACCTGGAAGGCCAGGGCGCGGTACGCCAGCGCGAACTGCTGATCAACTGCTTGCGTATGCGTCCGGACCGCATCGTGGTCGGCGAGGTGCGCGGCGGCGAGGCGCTGGACATGTTGCAGGCCATGAATACGGGCCACGACGGCTCGCTCACCACGGTCCACGCCAACTCTCCCCGCGACGCCATCTCGCGCATGGAGGTGATGGTCTCGCTCGCCAACGCCAACATGCAACTGGTTTCGATCCGGCAGCAGATCGCGAGCGCCGTGCACATCCTGGTGGAGGCGGCCCGTCTCAGCGACGGCTCGCGCCGTGTCATCAACATTACCGAAGTGACCGGCATGGAAGGCGAAGTCGTCACGCTGCAGGACATATTCATTTTCGAAAAGCGCGGCCTGACGCCGGACGGCCAGGTCATCGGACGCTTCGCGGCCACCGGGATTCGCCCCAAGTTCTACGAGAAGCTGCTCTCGGCGGGCATCCGGCTCCGGCCGGACCTGTTCGACGAAGTGGTGGAGGTCTAACGGGAACGCGCCATGGTAATGTTCGTCGTCATCCTCGTCGTGGTCTGGGTCGCCACCTTTGCGATCTGGTGGTTCGTGTCGGGTTCGCTCAAAAGCGTCGACACCGACAAGATCAAATCGCGCCTGCTGGGCGATTCCGCTCTGACCAAGAAGGGGAAGAGCGCCAAGCCCGTGGCGCCGCTGATTCAGACGGTGGACCATCAGACGGGCAAGTTGACCCTCCGGCTGTTGGAGAAATACCGTCTGCAGGAGCGCCTGCAAGCTCTGCTCGAACAGGCCGGTCTGAAATGGAACGTGGCGCGTCTGGTGCACTCCTGTTTGGGAATGTTCCTGGCGGGTTTTGCCTTGGCTTGGTTCTCGCTGCCGGCCTCCTTCCAGCAGGCGGCCTTCCTGGCGGGAGCGGTCGCCGGTGTACTGCCGTTGCTCTACGTCATTCAGAAGTCCAAGAGCCGCATGAAGAAGTTCGAGGAGCAGTTCCCCGACAGCCTGGAATTCGTGGCTCGCAGCATGCGCGCCGGCCATGCGTTTTCGGTTTCCCTCGAAATGATTCATCGCGAGTTCCAGGAGCCGTTGGCCGGTGAGTTCCGCCGCGCTTTCGACGAGCACAATCTGGGCCTACCGCTGGAGGTGGCGCTCGAGAAGCTCTCCAAACGCGTGCCGCTACTCGATGTGCACTTCTTCGTCTCCGCCGTGCTGTTGCAGAAGCGCACCGGCGGCAACCTGGCCGAGATTCTGGACAAGCTGGCATACGTGATTCGCGAGCGGTTCAAGCTGCGCGGCCGCATCCGGGCCATCAGCGCGCACGGACGGATGACCGGCGCCGCGTTGAGTAGCATCCCCATCGGCGTCGCGTTGCTGATGTTCTGGGTGAATCCGGACTATGTGAAGTTCTTCTTCACCGACGAAGTGGGACAAATCATGATGGCGGCGGCCGTGGGGTTGCAGCTGCTCGGTTACGCCATCATTCGCAAGATTGTTTCGATCGAGGTATAGCTATGCCGCTGCTGATGAGTCTGCTTCTGTTTGTCGTGCTGGCGCTGGCGCTGGCACTGGTCGGGATGAAGTTGTGGGCGCAGCCCAACGCCGCCATTGAGCGCGTGACGGGCACCACCATCAGCTCGCGCGAACAGATGCCGGCGCATCCCAGCCTGGCGTTTCACGAGATTCTCAAGAAAATCGGCACGGTGCTTCCGGCTTCACCTAAGGATGTCACCATCATGCAGCGGCGTCTGATTCGCGCCGGCATACGCAACCCCAACGCCCTGAAGCTGCTCTACGGTTCGAAGGTGTTTTTGGGAGTGGCTTTGCCGGTGGCGATGGCGCTGGTGGTGGCCGGGTCCGACGCCGAGTCGAGCAACAAGATGATGGCCATCGGCGTGGCGGCGGCGGCCGGGTTCTTTGGTCCCAACCAATACGTCAACCGGCGCGTGCGGAAACGCCAGAAGCAGATCAGCCGTGGACTGCCGAACGCCCTGGACTTGATGGTGGTCTGCGTGGAATCCGGATTGGGCCTGGACCAGGCGATGGTGCAGGTCTCCAAGGAACTGGAAAGCGGGCATCCGGAAATCAGCGAGGAGTTCGGGATGGTGACGCTGGAATTGAAGGCCGGCAAGCGGCGCGTCGAGGCGCTGCGCAACCTGGCCGAGCGCACCGCGGTGGACGATTTGAAGAAACTGGTGGCGGTGCTGATCCAGGCCGACCGTTTCGGCACGGGCATCAGCCAGAGTTTGCGCGCGCACTCGGATTTCATGCGGGTGCAGGCGCGTCAGCAGGCCGAGGAAAAAGCCGCCAAGCTCGGCGTGAAATTGGTATTTCCGATCTTTTTTTGTATCCTGCCGTCGCTGTTCGTGGTGACGGTTGGCCCGGTGGTCATGCGCATCATGAGGGAACTGGTCCCCATGATGAATAACATTTAGGTAGCAATTTCGATTGAGAAGAAGAGGAGAAAGGAGAGCACTATGGACGCCACGTTGGTTCGCATCGTTTGCGCCGTTTTGGCAATTGCATTCTTGGGACTGATCGTGCTCCGGCGCCGCAAGAGCGTCGACGAGTAACGACTCGGATCGAAATCAAATGCGGGAAGCGCGCGCCGGCATGGCCGCGCCTCCCGCGTTACAGGCCAGCCTTCAGGCCGCCGAAGAACGCGTCCCGCCCGCGGTGAGATGCGTTCTTGAGCAGCCTGCCAGGGAACCTGGAATGAGAATGGGAGGATTTGTATGATCAAGAAATCTTGGTGGCTCCGGGTGGCGTTGAGCGTGGCACTGGCCTCGTCGGCCTGGTGCGGTACGTTCGGGAAGGCCGTCGCCATTGGCGGCCACGCCGCCGATCTGGCGCTCGACGAAGGGCGTGGCGTACTCTACGTCGCCAACTTTACGGCAAACCGCGTCGAGGTGTTGTCGCTCGCCAGTAAAACCGTCCAGACCTCGATCAACGTGCCGCAGCAACCCAGTTCGCTGGCATTGTCGATTGACGGGCGCTACTTGGTGGTGGCCCACTACGGCAACTACGTATCGGGCAGCACGCAAACCAACGCGCTTACGGTTATCGATCTGGCCAATTACAACGCCAAGCAGACCTATATGCTGGCCAATCCGCCGCTGGGTGTCGCCTTCGGGCTCGACAACCTGGCGCTGGTGGTGACCACGTCGGACTTCATGTTGTTCGACCCGTCGCGCGGCACCATGACCATCCTGGCCACCATCGAAGACGTGACAGCCAAGACGTTGCCCCAGCCGCCTGCGAACTTCCCGCCGCAGATCGTGGCGGCGTCGCTCGGCGTGAGCTGGGACAAACTGAAGATCTACGGACTGACCGACACCATTCACTTCAGCTACAACGTGACCACCAAGCAGGTGATCTCGCTGAGCTACACGTCGAGTCCCGAGATGGGGCCGCGCGTGGTCAGCGTGAACCAGGACGGATCGCTCTACACCGCGGGCTGGGCCATGTTCAACGCCGCAGGCAATCTGGTGGCGCAGTTCAGGAATCCCAGCGGGCAATTGAACGTCGGCAGCCACGCTATCGACTCCAACCGGGGCTTGGTGTACGCGCAGATTCCGGAGACGGTCACCACGACGACCACGACTTCGACCGGCGGCACCACTACGACGACCACTACCAGCACGACTCCGCTTTTGAAGATCGCCGCCAGTGACAACCTGGCCATTCAAGAGATCCTGCAATTGCCCGAGAATCTGGCGGGCAAGAGCGTATTGAGCAGTGACGGCATGACCATGTACTCGGTCTCCGATAGCGGCGTGATGATTCTGCCGGTCGGCTCGCTCGCCGCGGCGCCGCGCCTGCTTGCCAGTCAGGAAGACGTGCTGTTCCAGAGCACGTTCTGTACCCGCAGCGTGATGAGCAAGGAAATCCTCATTAACGATCCGAGCGGTACCGGTGCGGATTTCACCATCGCATCGACGCTGAGTGGCGTGACGGTGAGCCCGAGTTCGGGCACAGCGCCGGCCACGGTGCGCATCACGGTCGACCCCACGGCGTTTCAGAACAACAAGGGCACGATGACGGCCAAGCTGCTGTTCACATCGCGAAAAGCGGTGAACGTGCCGAATTCGGTACGCGTGCTCGTGAACATGCATGACCCGGATCAACGCGGCACCATCGTGAACGTACCCGGCAAGCTGGTGGATCTGCTGGCGGACCCGACGCGCGACCGCTTCTACGTCTTGCGCCAGGACACCAACGAAGTTTTGGTTTACGACGGCACCAGTTATTCCAAGCTGGCCACGCTGCGCACCGGCAACACGCCCACGCAGATGTCGTTCAGCTACGACCGCCGCTATCTGTTCGTCGGCAACGATAACTCGCAACTGGCGAACGTGTACGACCTGGAAACGCTGGCGGCGCAAGCGCCCATCTATTTCCCGGGCGGACACTATCCGAGATCGGTGGCTTCGAGCGGGCGCGCCACATTGGCTTCGTGCCGCGTGGCCGGTCCCAAACACACCATCGACCGTGTGGATATGTATACCCGGACGGCTTCGCAACTGGCCAGCCTGGGCGTGTACGACAACGATATCGATTCGAACACTCTCATGGTGCCCAGCGGCAACGGCGGTTCGATCTTGGCGGTCGAGGCCAACGGCAACCTACTGCTCTACAACGCCAACGCCGACACCTTCACGGTTTCGCGCAAGGACGCGACGTCGTGGGCGGGAGCCTACGCGGCTTCCAACTTCGACCAGTTTGTGGTCGGCAGCACGCTGCTGAACGCGTCGCTGGTGCCCATGCAGCAATATGAAACCGGCAGCGGCGCGAGTTCGGGATTCGTGTTCATCGATCAAATGGCGTTCCGCACGACGGCGGCATCGTCTGCGAGCCCCGGCGTCATCTCGCGCGTCGATCTGACAACCGGTGAGTTGCTCAAGCCGACGCGGATGGTGGAAGCGCCCCTGCTCGGTGAAAGCGGAGCCGCGTTCACGCGTACGGTGGCACCGCTGGCGAGCCGCAAGGTTATCGTGAACCTGACTACTTCGGGCTTCACGGTTCTGGCTTGGGATTACGATACTTCGGTGGCTCCGCCGGTGGTGAAGAGTCTGCTGAATGCCGCTGACGGTTCGAAGTTGGTGGCTCCGGGCGGCTTGATTTCCATCTACGGACAGAATCTGAGCCCGGTCAACATCGCTACCAAGGAAATCCCGCTGCCGACCGCACTGGGCGATACCTGCCTGACGGTCAACGGCGTCGCCGTGCCCATGCTCTTTGTCAGCCCGACGCAAATCAATGCGCAGTTGCCCTACAACCTGGAAGGCAACGTCACCATGATTTTGCGCACGCCGGGCGGCGTGAGCGACAACTACAATTTCACTATCCTGCCGGCGGCGCCCACGGTGTTCGTAAGCGCCGTGGTGGGTTCGGATACCGGTGTCGCAACCATCTTCCGCGCCACCAATGGACAACTGGTCACTCCGTCCAACCCGGTTCATCCCGGCGACGTGCTAGTGATCTACCTGACGGGTATGGGCCGCACCTATCCCGAGGTCGAAGCCGGAATTCCGGCGCCTACCAGTCCTCTGGCCTGGGCGTCGATCACTCCGACGGTTGATCTGGCTGGAGTAGGTTTACCGGTCCTGTACGCTGGACTCACGCCGGAACAAATCGGTGTCTATCAGATTAACGTTTCGGTTCCACATTGGGTAAGCAAAGGCTTCAGCCAACCGCTGAAGATCACGCAAGGCTCGCAGACGGCGACACTAAACGTGCGCGTAGTCGAGTAGAATTAGGACATCGATAGGTGGCAATATGCATAAGTTTATCCTGATGCTAGGAGCGTGTCTGCTGGTGCCGGCTAGCGTCGCTCTGGCCGAAGGCGGAGAGATCGGCTTCTTTGGGGGAGGCGGGTTCTTCGCCAACCCCACGCTGAAGGGCGCCAGTGCCGACGTAAAGGCGGGCTTCGCCAACGGGTTCGGTGGCGGTGTGGTTGTGGCGCACAACACCTCGGAACATCTGGGCGGTGAGATCCGCTACATCTATCAGCAGCACGATCTCAAGGCCAGCTCGGGCTCGACCGAGGTGACCAAAAGCGGCCGTTCGCACGCCATCCACTATGACCTGCTGATCTACGCCACGCCGAAAGGATCGCGCGTGCGGCCGTTCGTGGCCGTGGGCGGCGGCGTGAAGCAATATGTAGGCACGGGAGCTGAAACGGCTTCGCAGCCGCTCGGCAGCGTGGTGGTGCTCACTACGACCAATCAATGGAAACCGCTCATCACCTTTGGCGGCGGCGTGAAAGTGGAAATGTCCAAACACATCGGACTGCGCCTGGAAGTGCGCGATTACCTGACGCCGTTCCCCACCGATGTTGTCACGCCGGTACCGCCGGTCAAGCACGAGGGCTGGCTGCACAACATCGTTCCGATGGCGGGGCTCAACTTCTTGTTCTAAGCGTTTGCCGCGCGTGGTTAGCCCGCGCGCGGCAAACGCAGTGCCACGCAAGGATTCGCGTACATGGGCGGCACACCAGCGACCACTTTCATACTGTTTACGGTCCTGCTATTGGGACTGACCGCGTGGGTGGTGGTGAGCCGCGCCACGCGAAGCCTGGAGAGCAATTGGCCGCTCGTCTACTACCTGATGGTAGTGGCACACCTGAAAACCTTCGAAGGCGGCCTGAATCCATACGTAGTCTACATGGCGGTCATTTGCGGCCTTTTTCTGCGCTTCGAATTCATGGGCGGCGCGGTGTTGAGGATCTTCCGCGTGATCGAGATGGGAACGCTCACCTACGTCGCCTGGCGCTGCCTTTCGTTGCTCACGGGCCGCTGA
>CAZDIZ010000025.1:0-5542 GCA_964505625.1 uncultured Solibacteraceae bacterium
CTGGTGTCGCTTGAGGAATTGGAATAGCGCTGCCGCGCCGCTTCATTTTAGCCGGAACCGCCAGTCCAGTTGATCGGCCAGGCGCGTGTCCTTGGCCGCGTCCAGAAATTCCATCAACGGAGCGATTTCCGTGCCGATGGCTTTGCCGCCCACCGGGTAGACGAGCGTGCGTGTGTAGCCGCCGCCCGTGTGTGCGAATTTCTCCGACGCGCCGGAGTGTATCAGGAAACGGCCGTTCATATTGGCGAAGAAGTACTCGAGCTGCGGCAAGCCCGCTTCCAGATACTTGGCGTCGCCCGACAGGCGATAGGCTTCGCCCAGCGCTTGCAGGATCAGCAGCGTGCTGCCTTGACGGTCGAGCGACGGCAGTTCCTTGTAGATGAACAGTCCGTTCGCGTTGCGCGTGTTGCGGATCAGGTCGTCGGTTTCCTCGAGGATCAGCTTCTTCAGTTGCGGATCGGGGAAGCGGCGGTTGTAACGCGCCAGCGACGCAAGCGTCAGGCTGTTCATGAAGACCACGCGCGCCTGCGTATGGTCGGTATAGGGCGCGAGCAAGCCCGGATACTCGGCGTGCCAGCGTTTGAATAGTTCGACGATGGGACGCGCCGCGTCAAGATACCGCGCGTCGCCGGTTTCCCGATGGAGCGCGAGCATGGCGCGCAGCGCCCAGCCCATGTCGCGCGTGCTCGAGTGCGCGGCGTCGCGATATTGCGGCCGGGCCATGTGCCGCAGGATGTTTTCACCAATACCGAGCGCGGCATCGTAGGCGGCTTCGTCGCCGAACATGTGCCAGGCGTCGAACAGGCCTTCCACCCATTGATGCGACGGCGTTACGCCTCCGGTCACATGCTTCGGCGAGTGGGCGATGTGCCCGCCGCGCAGCAACGGATCGCCGGAAACGTGCGCGATGTCCACGTCGCGCCAATGGCGCGCGTTCGCGAAGGCGTAGTCGAGAAAGCGCCGCTCGCCCGTACGCGCGTAGTGCAGGAACATGTGGTGCGTGAGATCGTATTCGTTGTTGAGCCAGACGACGTCGTCTTTGCCGCGTCCCTGACCCGTGTAGCCCCAGTCGATCTCATCGCCGAAATTCCAGATGCCGGTGCCCACCGGGCGATTGTCCAGTACGTCGTACAGCAAGGCGCTGGCGCGACGGCTGGGTGGCACTTCAAAGACTGGATCGTCCCAGACGCGCGCGCGGGCGTACCAGGCCGCGTCGAGCGTGGGTACGTCCGGAATCTGGAATTGAAGGGACCGCGCGGAGATCTCCTTCACGTCGAGCGTGGGCGGGTGGAAGTGCAGCAGCATCTGATGCGACTTCGCCGCGCCCAACGGAAAGCCGAGCGCTGTTTCCGCGGCCGGGTAGAGCGAGAGCGTCATCGCGCGCGGAGAAGCCTCCATGGCCTTGGGAAAATTCTGCTGAGCCTGGCGCAGCGTTACCGCCAGGCCCGAGGAAGCACCCACCCAGTCGCACCAGAAGTCGCCCCAGTAGGACTGCATCTCGTGCTCGACCGCTTCGAAGCGAAACTCGCGCACACCGAACGTGTAGGAAACGTTCTGGTCCGATTCCTGCAACCTCAGACCATAGTGGCCGTGCCCTTCGCGCAAGCGGACGGCGGCGGATTCGGTTTCCGCGGACCAGGTCCAGCTATCGACGGCTTGTTCCTTCGCGCCGCGTGCGGCTAGGATTCGATAGTCCAGTTCAACGTAAGGCTTGCCGGACCAAAACGTCAGCGTCGCGGAGAAATCGAACGGCGACGCATCGCCGCCGTGGCGTCCGCTCACGCGTACGACCAGCGCCACCGGGCCTTGTTCGACCACTTCGATCTTCACGGGACCCGCGCCGGCGGTGGACCAGGTCTGCGTTCCTGAGCGAAGCACGAAACCCGCCATGCGGCCCGGAAACGCAACGCCATTCAACTTCACATCCGCGAGCGGCAGCAAGCCCCGCGATGGTATGCGCGCGGTGAGCGGCCCGGTGGAGACAAGCAGGGACCCGTCCGCCGCCCGCTCGGCCTTTAGCGGCGCCGGCGCTGGGGTGGCACGCCCGGCGATGGTCCACGTGATTTGTTTCGCGCGGTTGCCGGGCAGGTTGACCAGCGCGCGCACAAACGCCCAGCGTACGGTCGCGTCGGGCCATCGGGATGTAACGCGCACCTGCGTGGGCACGATGGCGGATCCGTCGCGCAGTTCGAGAGCCGCGGCATCGCGCAGCACACCGGCTGGGAACGGCATGCCGAAGGCGACCGGCTCGGCCGCGCGATCATACTTGGAAATCTTCGCGAAATTCAGCATGCCCTGTTGGGCGAAGGCGCCCACAGAGGCCGCAACTAGCAAGCACAGACGTTTCATAGAATCGGGCCACCGAAGATGGCATTGTAGAACGCGCGACGGCGCGGAGGGTAGGTGGAACGCAAGCGTTATTGACTCGCCGCGAGCGACAGGTAGAAGGCGTGCAGACGTTCGCGATACGCCGCGCCCGCGGTTTCGACAATGTCGTTGTGACCCGCTCCGGTTACCGGCCAGAAGCTCTTCGGTGTTGGCGCGGCGTCAAACAGCGCGCGGCCCATTTCGAAAGGAATGACTTCGTCGTGGTCGCCGTGCAGGATCAGGACCGGCGCGCGCACGCGGCGGATCTTCGCGCGTGTGTCGTAGCTCCAAATCAGCAGTGGCCCAATCAGCGGGAGCATCTTCGCGGCCACGTCGCGTGCCGACGTGAACGGCGCTTCCAACACTAATCCCGCCGAGAGGTGACGCGACGCCAGGTCCGCGGCCACGGCGGTGCCGAGCGATTCGCCGTGGATCACAATCTGCTCCGGGCGGTATCCGCGCGCCGCTAGATGCGCGTACGCGGCATCGGCGTCGGCGTACAACCCGGCTTCGGTGGGGCGGCCCGCGCTTTTGCCGTAGCCGCGGTAGTCGAGAAGCAACAAAGAGGATCCGGCGGCGATGATTTCACGCGCGTGCGAACCGCGATGCGTGATGTTGCCCGCGTTGCCGTGAAGAAAGAGCGTGGCGATCTTCGAACCCGGGCTCGGAATCCACCAGGCGTGCAGCTTCACGCGGTCCGAAGTCTCGATCGAAACATCCTCCGCATTGAGCACGGTCTGCATCTGCCACTCGCCCTGCGGGTAGCGATATGGAAAGTAGACGCTTCGATTGGCAAACCAGTAGAGTGCGCCGTAGCCGGCGGCGGCGGCGAGCGGCAAACCGAGATAGTTCGGGATGCGCGCCATGCGGCCTCTAGTGGACGCGGTAACGGGTCCAGGCTTCCAGGAAATCCTTGCCGCTGTAACGGATGGTGCGGTCATCCACCACCGTGGCGCCTGGGATGAGTTTGGCGTCGACGCCCAGCGAGTTGCGCGTGGTGTGCTCGACTTCGAGCGTTACCGGACCGCTGATCTTGTACGGGCGCACCTGTCCGATTTTGCTCATGGAACGCCGGGCGGCTTGGCGAATCTCGTTGCGCGCGGCCTCGGCCGAAAGCGTGATGCAGGCGTAGCGCTGCAAACCTTCCTTCACCGCGGCGGTTTCCACGTTGGGCACGATGGCGCGCATTTCATCGACGGCGGCATTGTCCCCAGTGAGCAAGATCACGGGGATGTCGTAGGCGCCGGCCAGCGCCGTGGCGGCCTCGATCTCGCCGATGGGTTTGCCGTTCATGCGCAGATACTGTATGCCGAGGGAGTTGTAGCTGTGCGCCATGATGCCGCCGCGCACGTTCGCCATGCTATGTTGACCGACGAAGGCGAGGGCAGTGTAGTGGCGGTCGAAGGTGTAGTTAGCGCCAACGTAACCGATGACGAGTTTGGCGCGCGGGTGTATGGTGGCGGCCGAAAGCGTCGCGCTGCCGCCGTGTCCGTCCCAAACGATGACCTCGTCGGCGCCGCCTTCGAAGAAGCCCTCGACGGCCGCGTTTACTTCGCCGGTTAGCAACTGGCGCAGTTCCGGGTCCTTGGGGTCGGTCTGTTCTTGGCGGCAGATGCCCGCCACACCCTCGGCGTCAGTGATCACAAGAATGGTCTTCTTGGCTTGCGCGGCAACGGGCACCAGGCTGGCAAGCAACAACGCTACGGTGAGTCTCGTCATGACGCCAATTGTACACTCTGCCGCCTGCTCCACCAGTCTGGTATTTTCAGAATGAAAACTATGCCGCGAACAATTGTGCTGTTGCTTGTTCTGGCCTTGGGTCTGGGCGCGCAAACTACGCCGTTACCGGGCCTGGCGATTCCGGACGGTCTGTTCCAGCTTCACGAAATGGACATGCACCTGCATGCCGGCATGGAACGTGCCGTGGACATGAGCACATGGGTCGATCTGGCGGTGAAAGACGGCCGCAAGGTGCTGTTGCTGCTCGACCACATCGAACTCTACCGCAGGTCGCAAGCCGACTACGACGCCTGGCGCACCAAAAGCAAGTTCTTCGCGCTTTATCCGCTAGGGGCGGCCGGGCACCGCGCGTTGATGACCGATTTCGACACCGTAGCCCGCCGCTCGGACGTTAGCGTCTTCAAGGGCTGGGAAGTATCGGAGCGCGAACTCGACAGTGGGTTGGAGGATGCCCCGCTGCGCATGGCCGACGTTTTGGGCTTCCACATTTCGCCGAACAATGGCGGCGCGCCGCCCAACGGCCAGACACTCCTCAAGCGCGCCAGACAATTGCTTGAGGCGCAAAAGAAGTACCGCGTGCCGATGATTCTGTTCCATCCGTTCCCCATGCGCTTCGAGAACATCCAGCGCACGGCTCGCCTCGCAGGCCGCGACGTGAAGTCCATTACGGCGGCTGAGTATCGCTTCTTTCAACCCGGCGAGCAGGAGGAACTGATCCGGCTGTTGCGCGGCAGCTCCATCTATGTCGAGATGAACTGGGACACGGAAGGCTATTGGGCGAACCCAGCTTGCCGCGAAGCGTTCATCGCCGATATCAAACCTCTAGCCGAGGGCGGTGTGCAGTTCACGGTGGGAAGCGACAGTCACTACCTGGGTCACATGCGGAAGCAATTTCGCCCGAAAGCGTGGTGCGAGCCGGCGGGAGTGACAGCGCTCAACAGCAATACCATCGTGCGGGAACTACTCGCAATTCGAGCCAAGCGTGTGATCGAAGGGAAGTGAAGGAATGGAGCGGGAGACGGGATTCGAACCCGCGACATCAACCTTGGCAAGGTTGCACTCTACCAACTGAGTTACTCCCGCCCTGCCAGCAAATATCATTGTCGCGCCCCTGGGTGCCTTCTGTCAATTTGCTCTCACCAGACCGGTTGCCCGGCCCGAGAATCTGCTTCATGATTGAACGGGAGCCAAATGCGCTGATGAAACAGACCGTTCCTTATACCGAATACTTTGCGGAGACGATGTGGAGGCTGCGCGAGGATGGATTGCTGTTGGTTTCGGAGGGCCTGGCGAGCGTGCCAAATGTGATGACCATCGGATGGTGCGCCCTGGGTGTCATGTGGGGCCGGGCCGTTATGACCATCATGGTCCGTCCCAGCCGTTACACTTATAAGCTGCTTGAGGAAGTGCCTGAATTCACCGTCAATGTGCCGCC
>CAZDIZ010000025.1:5642-20698 GCA_964505625.1 uncultured Solibacteraceae bacterium
CCACTCGAAAGAGATTCCCACCCGTCTAAACGTATTCGTTAGGAGTTGTTTTACTACGTTTGTAGACCTTCAGTGGTTTTCCCTAAGCTTAAGATTTTCTTAGGGATAAAATGTTCCGCACTTCATGGACATCCTGGCTGTCAAGTATGCTAGACTAGCTTTCCGTTGGACAATATGGGGCTGATGTATTGGGGCTGAGCCTCAGCTTGCAGTCCATCGATCCAAAAAAAGAGCCACCGTCCCCGAGTGGATTTCCACAGATGTGGAAACGTTGTGGAAATCTGGTGCTTTGGGTTTGCCGAGACAAGACTCTATGAATGTGTGGGATTCAGTTAAGCAGAAGCTGGCGGGTGAGTTAAGCGCGGAAAGTTATCAGAACTGGGTGGCGACGACGGGTTTGCTCCGGGCAGAGCGGAACCGGATTTGGGTGTCGGTTCCAGACGAAGCAACCAAAGAGTGGATGGAGAAGGAGTACGCCAACAGAGTCCGTAGTGCGTTGACTGAATTGAACTTCGGTGTGGATGAGATCAGCTACCAGGTAAACAGCATTCGTGTAGAGCAGCCTATGGTTGCTCAGGCGGCGGTGGGAACCACCCGTGAGGTAGTGTTCCAGAGTCCTGATAGCCAGCTAAACCCGAAGTTCACCTTCGACAACTTCGTGGTTGGCTCTTGCAATCAGTTTGCGCATGCTGCGGCAAAAGCCGTTGCCACCATGCCATCCCGCTCGTACAACCCGCTATTCATCTACGGTGGTGTGGGGATGGGTAAAACCCACCTGATGCACGCCATCGGACGCAGCCTGGTGGAAAACTTTCCAGGTATGCGATTAGCCTACACCTCTGGCGAGCGGTTCATGAACGAGATGATCAACTGCATCAAGCTCGATCGCTTGCCGTTGTTTCACAACCACTACCGCCAGGCCGATATTCTGCTGGTGGACGACGTGCACGCTCTGGCCGGGAAAGAACGCACGCAAGAGGAGTTCTTTCATACCTTTAACGAGCTGTACGACCATCAGAAGCAGATCGTTATCTCCAGCGACTCCAGCCCGAAGAACATCCCCGGGCTGGTCGAGCGCGTGCGCTCGCGGTTTGAGTGGGGCCTAATCGTTGACGTCCAACCGCCGGACCTGGAAACCAAGATGGCGATCCTCGATAAGAAGGCCGATGCCGAGGGTATCGAGCTACCGTCCGACGTCCGAATCTTCATCGCAACCAAGACGAAATCGAACGTACGGGAGTTGGAAGGCGCGCTAATCAAGCTGGTGGCCTACGCTTCCGTAACGGGCTCGCCCATCAACCTGCAGATGGCGCAGCAGGCTCTGAAGTATCTGATCCACCCTCAGGAGCGGAAGATTACGATCGAGCTCATCCAGCGAGCCGTTGCGGAAAAGTTCGGCTTGCAGTTTTCGCAGCTCAAGCAGAAGACCAACGCGCACAATATTTCGTTCCCGCGGCAGGTGGCGATGTACATCGTCAAGGAACTTACTTCATCGTCACTACCTGAGATCGGGCGCGCTTTTGGCGGCAAGCACCACACCACGGTGCTGCATTCCGTTCAGAAGATTGACAACCTGCGCCAGAAAGACCCTGATTTCAACCGGCTCGTACACAGCATAATCGATTCATTCAACTAGACTTGCCATGTTTTCCACAGAAGAGGTCGCAAAGACGGTCTGGAAAGCTGTGGATGATAAAAGCGAGGCCCAAACAGGCCACCAGCAGGCACCTCCTTTCCACATTCGGTAGCGACAGCAATGGCATGGATTTTGTATAATTTAGAGAGATTTCAACATTTCAACAGGCCATATGACTCTTGTTCTTTATATGTACTGTTATTGAGAGGAACAAAGAGTATGGAGGCAGACCTTGATGGAACTCAGCGTTAGCAAAGTAGACCTGGTTCGGGAACTCAGTCTTTCTCAAGGTGTTGTGGAGAAGAAGACAACTATTCCCATACTCTCGAACGTGCTGCTGGAAGCCTCCGGCGACCGGGTTGTCATGACGGCCACGGATCTGGAGCTTGGTATTCGTTGTTCGTGCCCGGCGAAAGTAACCAAAGAGGGTGCGGGGACCATACCAGCGAAGAAATTGCTGGATTACGTCAGGCTGCTTCCGGATACGGACTTGACCATCAAGGTGGCCGAGAATCAGTGGGCCAGCTTGCTTTGCGGGCGGTCCAGGACTCGTATCGCCGGCATGTCGCGTGACAGCTTCCCAGAGCTTCCGGCGATGCCGGAAGTGCTGGCTGAGATTCCGATAGGGATCCTGTGCTCCATGATCGCGAAGACCATCTTCGCGATTTCCATGGAAGAATCACGCTTCACGCTGAGCGGTGCGCTGCTGTTGGTGAAGAGCAACGGCCTGACGATGGTGGCTACTGACGGCCACCGCCTATCGCTGGTGGACTACCCGGTAGAGATGCCTGGAGTCGCCGGCAGCTACCGTGCACTGTTGCCGCGCAAGGCAATGCTCGAGATCATGAAGCTCGCGCAGGAAGTGGATCCGAAGCACACAGTCCTATTCTCTGGCGACGACAACCACCTGTTCTTCCGCCTGGGCGAACGGCTGCTGATCAGCCGGAAGCTCACGGGAAACTTCCCTGATTTTGAGCGCGTCCTTCCAAAAGAACATCCGCATCAGGTCACGTTGCCAAAGGACGACCTTCGGCTCGCTATTGAACGTGTCGCGCAGTTCTCCGATGAACGCTCGCGCACGATTCGCGTGCAGTTCGGCGACGGCGAATTGAAGGTACACTCGATAGTAAGCGAAACCGGTGAAAGTGAGGAGAGCCTTCCGGTTGAGTATGAAGGGCCCTCAGTGAGTATTGGATTCAACGCCGCGTACCTGGTGGATTTCCTGCGTGCGGTCGCTGAGCCCAACGTGTCGTTCCACTTCAAGAACCACGAATCGGCTGGTGAACTGCGGCCTGCCGGCGAAGGTGTCAACTATCAGTACCGCTACGTTGTAATGCCGATGCGTGTGTGACGCGGGTTGCCAGCGTGGAATTGAAAACCAACCGGAAGAAAGATCTCGAATGGGAAGTAAAGAAAACGAAGTAAAGACTGCCGAAGTCTACGATTCAAGTAGCATCAAGGTTCTGGAAGGCCTGGAAGCAGTGCGTCTGCGTCCAGCCATGTACATCGGCTCCACCGGTGAGATGGGCCTGCACCACTTGGTGTATGAAGTCGTTGACAATTCGGTGGACGAAGCGCTCGCCGGATACTGCAACGAGATTCGCGTCACGATTCAGATCGACAACTCGGTCACGGTAGTCGACAACGGGCGCGGAATCCCGGTGGACTTGCACCCGGAAGAGGGCGTGTCGGCGGCGGAAGTCGTAATGACGAAGCTACACGCCGGCGGCAAGTTCGACAGCAAGAGCTACAAGGTATCGGGCGGCCTGCACGGTGTGGGCGTCAGTTGCGTGAACGCGCTCTCCGAAGAGCTGGAGCTGGAAATTTGGCGCGAGGGCTTCACCTGGGAGCAGAGTTACGCACGCGGCATACCTAAAGGCCCACTCACCAGAGCCGGCAAGGCCGGCCGGAAGACAGGCACAAAGGTAACGTTCAAGCCCGACGCGTCCATTATGGACGTGGTTGAGTTCAACTTTGACACGCTGGCGCAGAGGCTGCGCGAAATCGCGTTTCTCAACAAAGGTCTCACCATCGTACTGACCGACGAGCGCGTCGATCCGGTGAAGCAGCACGAGTTTCACTACAGCGGTGGAATCGCGGAGTTCGTCAAGCACCTGAACCGCGGCAAGAACGTGCTGCACGACAAGCCGATCTACATGGAAGGCGACCGCGACATGCCCAACGGCGCGATGTTGAGCATGGAAATCGCCTTGCAGTACAACGACGGCTACTCGGAGAACATTTTCAGCTTCGCCAACAACATCAACACCGTCGATGGCGGCACGCACCTGACCGGTTTCCGCAGCGCGCTGACGCGGACAATCAATTCCTACGGCCAGCAAGCCGGCTTGTTCAAGGACGTCAAAGAGAATTTATCCGGCGACGATGTGCGAGAAGGCCTGGTGGCGGTGGTCAGCGTGAAACTGCCGCAGCCGCAATTCGAGGGACAGACCAAGGGTAAGCTCAACAGCGACGTCGCCGGTTTCGTAGTGCAGTTTGTCAACGAGAAGCTGAGTGAGTTCTTCGATAAGAACCCATCGGTGATGCGCAAGATCGTCGGCAAGGCGATCGAAGCTTCGCGTGCGCGTGAAGCCGCGAGGAAAGCGCGCGATCTGACGCGGCGCAAAGGCGCCATGGACTCCGGCGGGCTGCCGGGAAAACTGGCAGATTGCCAGGAGCGCGATCCGCTGCGCTGCGAGTTGTTCCTGGTCGAGGGCGAGTCGGCCGGCGGCACGGCAAAAGGTGGCCGCGATCGTCGTTACCAGGCCATTCTGCCGTTGCGCGGCAAGATCCTCAACGTGGAGAAGGCGCGCTACGACAAGATGCTGAGCCACGAGGAAATCCGGGCGATGATCACGGCCATTGGAACCGGCATCGGCACCGACGACTTCGACGCTACGAAGCTGCGCTACGGCAAAGTCATCATCATGACGGACGCCGACGTCGACGGCTCGCACATCCGCACGCTGCTGCTGACGTTCTTCTTCCGGCACATGCAGGAGTTGATTACGCGCGGCAACGTCTTTGTGGCGCAGCCGCCACTGTACCGCATCAAGAAGGGTAAGAGCGAACGCTACATCAAGGACGACAAGGAGTTCATGCGCGAGATCCTGCGCCGCGCTACTGATAACGTCACGGTGGAAGCGGGCGACATGCGGTTGGAAGGCGGTGAACTGCGCGCGTTCCTGATGGCGCTCGACGAACACCAGCAGATTTTCCGGCGCGTGGAGCGGAAGCTGCGCGACACGCGCGTGGTGGACATTGTCTGCGACGCCAGCTTGAAACTGGATCTGAAAGCGGACTTCGCCGATCCGGCGAACCTGGAACCGGTGGTGAAGCGGCTGGCGGCGTTGTCGCTGTCACCGGAACTGAAAGCCGATGAAGAACACTCGGCGTGGATGGTCACCTACCGCGATCACTCGAATGCCGAACGCAGCATCGGACCGGAGCTGGCTTCACAGGCCGAATACAAGAAGCTGCGCGCGCTGTCCAAGCAGATCGCCCGCGCGAACCAGCCACCATTCGTGGTGACGAAAGACACGACGCGGGTGACGCAGGAGAGCGCCAGTGATCTGCTGGCTTACATCAAAGCCGAAGGTGTGAAGGACGCCAGCGTGCAACGCTACAAAGGGCTGGGCGAAATGAACGCCGAGCAGCTTTGGAGCACCACGATGAACGCCGAAACCCGCACGCTGCTGCAGGTGCGGTTGGAGGACGCGGTGGAGTGCGAAGACATCTTCTCAACCTTGATGGGTGAGAACGTCGAGAACCGCCGGAAGTTCATCGAAGAGAACGCGCTCGACGTGCGGAACCTGGATCTGTAGGATCCGTGGAAAAACCAGGGACAGACCACTCTGCCCCCAAGGCGGGCAGAGCAGTCTGTCCCGTTTTTCGATCAGGTCGTGAGAATCTCTCGTATCTTGCGCGCCAGCGCGGCAGGCGCAAACGGCTTTTGCAGGAATGCGAACGCGGGCGGCAGCTCCGTGCCGAGTGGAGTGACGGTGCCCGGGTATCCGGATACACACAGAACCCGGATTTGCGGGCGCAGGCGCAGGACGGCCGCGGCCAGATCGAGGCCGTTGAGTTCGTCCATCACGATGTCGGTCACCAGCACGTGGATAATGCTGTTGAACGTTTCGCATAGGCGGATGGCCGCTTCGCCGCCGCTGGCGCTTAAGACGTTGTAGCCATAGCCGCGCAGGCACTCCTCGGTGAATTGCCGCACGGCGGGTTGGTCTTCCACCACCAGAACAGTTTCAGTGCCGCGAAGCTCTCGCGGTACATCGGGCAATGCGGGGGCCACCGGCAGATAAATGCTGACGGTGGTGCCCTTTCCGGGAGCGCTTGAAACCAGTATTTCGCCGCCACTCTGCTTGACGATCCCGTATGCACTCGAAAGACCGAGACCCGCTCCCGTGCTCATGTCCTTGGTGGTGAAGAACGGGTCGAAGATGCGGTCGAGCGTGTGCTGATCCATGCCGGCGCCGGTGTCGGTCACGGTAAGCAGGACATGCGAAGGTGCGCCGCCGGCGGCGGTTTCCGGCGTTGGCCGCATCGGAGCCGCGGAGTTGCGGGTGGCGATCGAAAGAGTCCCGCCTTGCGGCATGGCGTCGCGCGCGTTGATGGCTAGATCAATCAGGATTTGCCGGAATTGCGCCGGGTCGGCTTCGACGCGAAGCAAATCCGGCGCGAGCAAACTAGTGACGGCGATCTCGCTAGGCAGCACGCCTCCGATAGCTTTCAGAGCATCGCGCACCACGTCATTCAGATTGAGGACACGTGGCTCCAGAATCTGCTTACGTCCGAAGGCGAGCAGTTGGCGAGTCAGATCGGCAGCGCGTTCACCGGCCTTGCGGATCTCTTCGATCTGAGCGTAGATTCCAGTCTGCGGATTCAGCCGCGATAGCAGCATGCCGCTGTAACCGTTGATTACGGTCAACAGATTGTTGAAGTCGTGTGCGATGCCGCCGGCCAGGCGTCCGATGGCTTCGGCTTTCTGCGCTTGAATGAGCTGCTCACGAAGGCGGCGCTTTTCCTCGTCGGCGCGCCGCTGCTCGGTGATATCGGCGAGCAAGCCGATGGTGACGGGACCGTCGGGAAATAGCGCACCATCAAGAAAGAGGCGCACGGGAAACTCCGTACCGTCAACACGGCGGCACGTGACTTCAACCTCCATGTGGCCGCGCTCGCCGGCTTCACGCCGCCTGCGCAAGTCCTCGAGTAGCGGGCGGCTTTGCATGGTGTAAGGATCGAAGAAAGGCCGCGCGCAAAGGTCCGCGAAATCCTTGTAGCCGAACATCTTCAGATAGGACGGATTGGCGTACAAAGACTGGTCACGGCGTGAAATCCGGATGGCCGCGGGCGCGCATTCGACGATGGCGCGGAAACGGCTTTCGCTTTCGGCAAGCTCTTCGTATGCTGTATGGCTCGCGGTAATGTCGACGAACGCCAGCACGGTGAAACGGCCTACCGTCAATGCATGCAGCCAGACGTGTTTGGTAGCCGAGTGAGATGTCTTCAGCGAGAGCGGTGTGGAGCCGGTCTGAAGCGCCGGCATGGGAGCATCGGGACACAACCTGGCGTGAAAGTCTTCCAGAGTCGGCAAGTCCTCCAACCGGTAGCCGGTCAGTTCGGCGAAGGTGGGGTTCACGCGGCGAAACACACGCGAGTCGTCGAGGACGGCCATCGGCAGCGGCGAGTTGTCGATCAAGTCGATCAGGACGGACGACAAACTGGCGGTATCAGTCTTGTTGTCGAATTTGCCCGAGTCCATCGCGAATGCCAATACTTTTGGATTCTGCCACGAATCACGGATGAATGTAAGTGGCCCGAGGTGGTACGGGGGTGTAGACTCTGGACATGCCGCGATTCACATGGCTGAGCCTGCTGATCATTCTCTCCGCGTGGACGCTGAGCGGAAGCGACGTGGCACTCAAGATCCTGTACGACGGCCATCGATGGTTTGAGCTTCGCGAGGCCGTTCGAGTCCAGCCGGCATCGGCGTTCTACAAGGGCGCGGTCGCGTCCGCGTTCAACGACAGTCACGAGGCGGAGAAGTATCTCAACAGCGCGGCGCGGCGTGCGCGTAGCGTGGAAGAAGCCGATGAAGCCCATGGCATGTTGGCGTACTTGTATACGCGTTTGGGTAGATCGCGCGATGCGCTCCGGCACTTGGACGAGATGCAAAAACTTAAGCCCGGTAGAGCCGATGTCCTGAACGCGCGGGCGCTTTTCTCCGCGCTTGGACAATACCCACCGCAGTCGATTCGTCGCAACCGGCGTTCCGTCGTCCAGTGCAAGGTGAGCGAAGACGGGTTGACTCTTCCTGTATCCATCAACGGCAGAACCGTCGAGTGGGGATTGGATACGGGCGCGAACCTCACAATCACAAGCGAAGCGGAGGCGCGGATGTTGGGACTCGAGGTTCACCAGGTGGCTGCGCGAGCAGACGATCTGGCCGGAGGGTCAAGCGCCGTGCGGACCACGATTGCCAGACGGTTCGTCATCGGCAACGTGGAATTTCGCAATGTTCCGATGCTCGTGCTGCCAGATACGCAGCCACCGATGAATGATTCGCCCGCCGGCGAGAGAGGCGTAATCGGCTTGCCGGTCGCGATCGCGGCTCGGGCATTCCGGTGGTGTTCGGACGGGCGGTTCGAAATTGGGCCGGCGCCTCATCATGTGAGCCGGAGTGAAAAGAACCTGTGTTTCGACGGCCTGGCCGCGCTCACGCGCGTTGAAGCGGAAGGCAAACAGCTCGAGTTCATTTTCGATACCGGCAACGGCGGCGGGACTCAGCTCTGGCAACGGTTCGCGGACGACTTCGCCGCGGCGCTGCGCGAGCGTGGCAGGAAAGAGAGTAAACGCATCACGCAATTGGGCGGCTCCAACATGCACCAAGCGATGGTTCTTCCCGAGTTTGGTTTCCGCGTGGGCGGCTTCCAGGCGACACTGCGGCCGGCCAACGTTTTCGCCAAGCCGGTTGGGAACCCGCACCAGCATGGACTACTGGGGATGGACCTGCTCACTCAGGCGCGCGAGGTGAGCGTGGACTTCGACTCAATGTCGTTGCTTCTGCGGTGAAGGGCCGGGTTGTCAGCGCGCGCGCATGCCGGCGAGCAGTTTTTCGTAGGCTTCGGTGACCGCATCCCAACTGTAGCGTTCGCGGACGCGCTGGGCAGCGCGGCGGCGGAACTCATCCCGCTCGGCTTCCGGCATGGCCAGCACGCGCTCCATGGTTTGCGCGAGCGTGCCGTGCGTGAACGGCACGGCTGCTCCTCCCGCGACCTCGTCGTTTTCCGGCGTGCTCAAATAAAGCACCAAGGCGCCACGTCCCATCGCTTCAATCAACGCCGGATGTGTGCCACCCACTTCGGTGGCGTGAATGTAGGCGAAGCTGTGCGACTGCAATTCGTGGTAGCTCTGGCCGTAGATGGCGCCCGGCATGACAATGCGCGCGTCCTGCGTGTCGCGGACGCGGCGAATGTAGTCGGCTGAATACGGTGCGTCGCCGATGAGCGCCAGCCGCAGATCCGTCTTCACGCATTCGAAAGCTTCGCGGAGTTCGAGCGCGTTATTCTCCGGTTCCAGACGGCTCACGTAAAGAAAATAGCGGCGTGGTTCGAGACCCAAGCGATCAAGCGCGTCACGCGTCGCGACCGTGCCGGTTTCCGCGCCGTAGGGAATGAAGTGCGTGTCGCGGTGGTAGCGCTCGCGGTAGTAGGCGGCGATCTCCTCGGCATCGCTCACCACTTCGGTGGGCGCCCAGGTGGCAATCCATTCCGAAGCGCGATACCAAGCGCGGCCGGCCCACGACCATTTGCGGCGCTTGCGTTCGAGCCCATCAACGTTCAATGCGCAAGGAATGCCGGTAAGGCGTGGCAGCAGCGTGAAGATGGCGTTGGCTGCGTTGCAGAACAGCGCCGCGTCGGCACGATGGAACAGTAGATCGAAAGAGGATAGACAGGTATGAAAAACGGTATCCAGATACTTGTGCCGTATGGTGGGCAGGTATCGCAGGCGCACGCCTAGATAGGTAGGCGCGTGGTGGCGCGAGCGGCAGTACACCGTGACGTCGTGGCCGCGCGCCGCCAGCCGTCGCGAGAGTTCTTCGGCGAAGGTCTCAAAGCCGCCGTAAGCGGCCGGAATGCCGCGCGTGCCGAGGATGGCGATTTTCATGGACGAGGCTCGTTCAACGCACCGAAATCGAATAGGGCATGACGCGCATCAGACCGCCGCGCGCCCAAAGTGCCGCGTGAGCTTCCTTGAGCAAGGCACGCAGGCGCGGATCGATGGCCGAGGTGCGTTCGTGCTCGAGGAACAGCTCGATAATACTGCGCTTGCCGGGGTAGTCGACGAGCTTGATCTTCTCGTGGCTCGCGATGCGGGCCTTCTGCTTCACGAGTTCGATGGCGCGATCCAGGCCGCCGAGTTCATCCACCAAACCGCGCTCGCGGGCCTGCGAACCGAGCCACGCGCGGCCTTGCGCCAGTGGTTCGATTTCTTCGAACTTACGCTTGCGCGCTTCGGCCACGCGCGAAACAAAGCCGTGGTAGTTGTCCTGAACCTGGCGGCGGAGTTTCTCGCGGGCTTCGGGCGTCAAGGGAACATACTCGGAATCGAGCTGCGCGAAGCGGCCGCGTTCGAGAGAGTCCTTCGAGATGCCCAATTTGTCGTAGAGCCCGCGCAAATTGACGTGGCCGTAAACGACGCCGATGGAGCCGGTGATGGTGCCCGGGTAGGCAATGATGGGATCGCCGGTCATGGCCATGTAGTAACCGCCGGAAGCCGCCAGATCCGACATTGAGACAACCAACGGTTTCTTCTTAGCGAGGAGGTTCGCTTCGCGCCAGATCTGATCCGAAGAGAGCGCATCGCCGCCCGGTGAATCAATGCGCAGGATGGCACCCTTGATGGAGGAATCCTCCGCTACCTGGCGGAAGATTTTGGTCATGGCGCTGGGCGTAATGGTTTCCTCGTCGAAGGGGCCTCCCGAAGATGGCATGATGTCGCCTTCGGCCGCGATGAGGGCGATGCGATGCTTGCCTTCGAGATCGAGCGAATCGGCGCCTACCTTGACGTAATCGCGGGCGGCGAGCTTACTGAGCGGCTGCGCCTTCACGCGGCGGGCCAAGGCGTCGAAGGTCTGGTCTTCATATTCCAGGGCGTCAACCAAGCCCTTGGAAAGCGCGTCGCGGGAAAGGAAAGGCCCTTCGTCGATCAGGGCGCGAACCTCGGCGGGAGTCTTCTTGCGCGATTCGGCGAAGGCGGTGGTGATGCGGCCGTACAAATCGTCAAGGATGGAGTTGATCACTTCCTTGGATTCCGGCCGCAGCGACGTCCGCGCGTATTGGTCGCCGTAGTCCTTGTACTTTCCGGCATGCTCGATGTCAACCTGGACGCCCAACTTGTCGAGAGTGCCGCGGAAGAACGTACGCTCGACGCGCAGGCCTTTCACGTCCAGAAGATCCTCCGGAGCCATGGCGATGCGGTCGGCGGCGCTGGCCAGATAGTATTCACGCGTGCCGGCCGAACGCAGATAAGCCACCAGCGGCTTGCCACTCTTGCGATAGGCAAGGAGCGCGCCGCGGATCTCATCCAGCTTGCCCCAGCCGGCGTGAAGCGCGCGCGGGGCAACAATCACGGCTTTGACGCGATCGTCCACCGCGGCCTTGCGCAGCATCTCCCAGACCTGGCGGGTAGTGAAAGGAGACTGGTCCTCCAGAAACGGAAGAGGGATTTCGGTGGGCGTGCGTTCGACGATCTCGCCGCTGAGTTTGAGAATGAGCGCGGAACCGTCCAGCACTGGGGCGGGTTGACTGCCCAGCCGGGCGAGAGCGGCTACCATGATGACAACGGCCAATCCGGCCAGCAAGAAGCCGGCCGCGAGGCCCAGGAGAAACTTCTTCATACTCCGATGGTAACCGCTCGGTCGCGCGACAGGTTACTTCTATGCGCCGGTCAGAATCAAATCCACGCGGCGGCTGACTTCCTTCAGGTACGCTTCGTCCCCGCCGGCCAGCTCGACCGTGGCTGTGCCCTGGTAGCCGATCTCTTTCAGTGCGCGGTAGACTTCCTGCCAGTTGATGGCGCCATCGCGCAGTTGCGTCCACTCGGTGCGGCCCTTCTCGAACTTGAAATCCTTCAGGTGCACTTTGGCGATGCGCTTACCGAGCGTGCGAATCCAATCCTGCGGATAGCCGTAGAAGACGATGTTGCCGACGTCGAAATACGCGCGCAGCCACGGGCTCTTGAACGAGTCGACGTATTGCGCGAATTCGAGCGGGCTCAACAGGAACTTGTTCCAAACGTCCTCGACCGCGATCACTACTTTAAGCTTGGCGGCCATCGGAAGCAGTTTGCGAATCTCCTTCACCGACCGGTCCCAGGCGTCCTTGTAACTGGTCTGCGGGTTTACTACCGCCGGAACCAGCAGTACGGCGCTGGCGCCCCAGAGCTTGGCGTTGTTCAGACTGGCTTCCATGCCCTTGACGCCTTCGGCCACTTCGGTCCAGTCGCCCGACGAAAGCGGATACTTCCAGTGCGCCATGTTCATGACCGAGTGAATCGGCATCTGGGCGGCTTCGGAAGCTTTCTTGATCTCGTCGGCGTCCTTTTCGTTGGTGACCGTGCCGACTTCCATTTCCTCGAAGCCGACGTCCTTGGCCATCTTGAAACGGTCGTACACGCTGAGGTTCTTCGGCAGCATGCCGTAGAGAATGCCCTTTTTGATGGGCAAACGCGTGCCGCTGGTTTGGGCCACGGCGGCCGAGGCGGCTGCCACCGCCAGAAATTCACGACGTTCCATATTCAAGTCCTCCTTAGGCGAAAGTCAGGCCCAGGTCGCGGCCAACTTTCAAGATGTAGGTGCGCGCTTCGTCGTACTCGGCGGCGCCTTTGAGATGCTCCATCATGAGAGGAGCGTCAGCCGGAAGACCGGCCATGCCGAGCAGATACGCGCGATAATCCACTTCGCCGCGGCCCGGGATCACTTCCTTGAAGTGGACGTTCATCTCGACCACCCACTCCAGATCCTTGGCGTGGCAGGAAACAATGTGTCCACCCAATTTATTGAAACACTCTTCGATGAAGGCCGTGTTCGAGTAGAAGCGCTCGGGTGAGTTGATGCCGTTGCAGACGTCCAGATGGACGCCGAAGCCCTTGCGGTCGATAGCCTTGATCAACCGTAGGTATTCATCCGGACCGGTGGGCAGCGCCCAGCCCATCATCTCTAGGGCGAACTTGGTCCGCTTGGGTTTCACGGCGTCGATGACGTGGCGCGCGTTTTCGACGGTCGCATCGAAGAACTCGCGCGAGAAATTCCGTTTGTGCGGGCCGTACCAGATCGTGGGATTGTAAGAGCCGGCGATGTTCACCGCGCAGCGAGCCCCGATTTCATCGGCCAGGGCCAGGCGGTCACTGACATTCTTCAGATTGGCGGTGCGCTTGGCTGGGTCCGGGTCCAGCATGTTGCACCACGCGCCCACTTCGGCAATGATGACGTTTTCGGCGGCGTAGGCTTTCTGGATGGCGCGGATTTTCTCGGGTTCCTGGAGTTTGACGCTGGGGCAGTAGGCGGCGCTGTAACCTAGGCGGCGATGTTCGCGCGCCAGAGCTTCAGGATCGTCGCTCTTGAGGAATATAGGGCCGCCAAACCGGATAGACCGGCGCGGCGCGGCAGCGAGAGAAGCAGTACCAAGGGCCGCGAGCACACCACGGCGCGTCCACGAAGTAGTCACCGAACGATTCTACATCGAATCGGGACCGCCCTGACAGTGTTAGGCGACTGAAAGGCGGGACAGACTGCTCTGCCCCGCGCGGGAGAACACCACATTCCGGGTGATTGCCATCTGGGGCAGAGTTGTCTGTCCCTGGGCTTTCAGTTACCTGTTTAAACCAGATTCGGAATCTTGATGATCTTCTTCTGGATGGCGTACTGCACCAGTTGCGCTTTATTGTGGATGTCGAGTTTGCGCATCAGGTTGAACTTATGCGCCTCGACGGTCTTGACGCTGAGGTTGAGGTCGCAGGCGATCTCCTTGACGGAGTTGCCCTCGGCCAGCATCTTCAGGACTTCCTTTTCGCGCGTGGTCAAGGTGGCAAAGCGCGGCAGGCGATTGGCGCTCTTTATGCGGGAGCGGAAATCGTCGACCAGTTGGGCGAGCATCCGCGGACTCAGATAGCTGCCACCGCGGCACACATCGCGCACCGCCGCCAGTAACTGCGCGGCCGGAGAGTCTTTGAGCACGTAGCCGCTGGCGCCCACCTCCATGCCTTCGACAAGGTAATCCTCGTCGTCGTACATGGTAAGGAAGACAACGCGTGTTTCGGGCCGGTTCTTCTTAATCTGACGCGTGGCTTCAAAGCTGCTCAGACCGGGCATGCCGATGTCCATCAGCACGACGTCCGGGCGAATCTCGGAGGCGCGATCAATTGCGTCGCCGCCATTGGAGGCTTCACCCACGACTTCCATATCGGCTTCCGCGGAAATCAAGGTCTTCATTCCCTGACGAAACAATGTGTGGTCGTCCGCCAGAAGGATTCGAATCTTCGCCATACGTTTACTCGACTTGTCTCAAGGGCCTTACGGCCTTGATTTGGTTTTTTGCGCGGGCGAGCCGGTGGGCCACGCGCCGCCGCGTCCCGTTTATCGTTTCCCCCGTTTCGGGACGGGCAACTCGATCTTTATTTTTGTCCCCATGCCGGGGCGGCTACGAATGTCAAACCGTCCACCGAGCAGCGCCACGCGCTCCCGGATGCCAGCCAGGCCAAAAGAGTCCCGTTTGGCAAGTGCTTCTTCGACTCGAAAACCGACGCCATCATCCTCGACGTTCAGTCTCAGTACACCATCGGCGGATCGTAGGGAAAGGTTTACATGAGTTGCCGATGAATGTTTAATTATGTTGTTGCAGCACTCTTGCACCAACCGGTAGACCATTGCCTCGGTCTTTTCTGGCAGCCGCCCTAAGCGAGACACCTGTAGGCGTACCCGCGCCGGGTGGCGCCGCCGTAGCTGGCTAACTAGTTGACGCAAAGCGGGCGCGAGCCCCAACTGGGCCAGCACGGCGGGACTGAGTGCGCCGATGATACGGCGGATTTCAACGATGTTCTTTTCGAGCAAGTCCCGTACTTCGCTTAGCTGGCCGGCCAGAGCGGCGTGTTCGGGCGGGACAGCGCGTTCGAGCATTTCAAGCTGCAGGCGGATATAGAGGAGCGACTGGCCGGCTTCGTCGTGTAGCTCGCGGCTGACGCGGCGGCGCTCCATTTCTTCCACCTGGATCAGGTGCTCGGCGAGGCCGCGGACCTGCTCCTCGCGTTCAGCGAGCTCTTCCATCAGGCGAGCCTTCTGCGCGGCCAGCGTGCAGCGTTCGGCGGCCACTTCCAGCAGTTCGAGTTCGCGCGGCAGCCAATCGTAAGGCTT
>CAZDIZ010000025.1:20798-28252 GCA_964505625.1 uncultured Solibacteraceae bacterium
AGCGCACCGGCCTGCGCGCGGCTGAAACCCGTGAGAATGTCGAGCGACCGCCCGAGCAGTTCATCCAGGCCGTTGGATTCGACTTCGGCGCGGAACAGTTCGTAGAACGCTTTGGTTTCGGCTTCGCGGACCTGGTAAAACGCGTTGTTCAACGTGAGCACCGCGCAGAAATGCAGTTGATCGCGCGCCCAGCGGAAGTTGGCCACTTCGGCCGGATCCAGCGGGCCCAGGCCGGGGGGCTTGATGCGATCGTATTCGCGCAGCGCGCGAATGATTTCAGCTGGTGAAAGACGTAGCTTGGCCAGGCGGCGGCCGTTGTATTCGACCTGTTCGAAGAAGTCCGCCGGAGGACGGCCGTCGGCGAGAATGCGGGCGGCAGCGCCCGGAGTAATAGCGGCCAGAGCCTTGCGCTGGCGAGCGTCGAAACCCATGGCGGTGAGCCGCGACAGGAAGCGTCGTTCGGCCTGGTCGGCGACCGGCGCGAACAAAGTCGCCCAGCGTTTCAGATGGGCGCGAAGTTGAGTGCTGAGCACTTCCGCGGCGGCTGCGAGCCGCGTTTTTGGAGCGCGGGTTTTCACCAAACTAGTAGATCGGGAGTGAAGTGTCTATTCTTTAGCGCCACGATCACGCAACAGGTTAGCGATTTCTTCGTGGCCGTTCTTGACCGCGATGGCCAGGGGCGTGACGCCGCCCTTGTTGCGGGCGTTCGGGTCGGCCCCCTTTGAAAGCAGCAAGGCGGCAACTTCGCGGCGTCCCCAGGAGGCCGCCAAAAACAGAGGCGTGGCTCCGGATTCCGTATCGCGGACGTCGACGGCCGCGCCGCGTTCGAGCAGCAATTCAACCACGCCACGATGACCGCCGAGCGCGGCGTCGTGCAACGGCGTGGCTCCGGCCGCGTTGCGCGCCTCCAGCCGGGCGCCGCGGCCAAGCAGCAGATCGACGATTTCCTTGTGACCTTTGAGCGCGGCATCGTGGAGCAGGCTGGAGCCGAGCGCCGATTTGGTGTTCGGATCCGCGCCCTTCTCAAGCAGCAGGGTCACCAGGTCGGTTTGGCCGCGCAGCACGGCTTCCTGCAAGCGCCGCGTGGACGCCGGATCGGCGCCCTCGATGCGCGCGCCGCGCGCCATGAGCAGTTCGACCACCTTGGCGTGGCGGAAGCGCAGGGCTTCATCGAGCGGGGTCGAGCCGCTCAGATCGCGAAGCGTCAGGTCGGCCCCGGCATCGAGCAGCGCGGCCGCGGCGTCGGTCTGACCCTTGGCGGCGGCGTGATGCAGCGGCGTGGAGCTGTTGTCGCGGTCCTTGACGTTGACGTGGGCTCCCTTCGAGACCAGAAACTTCACCATGGCGGCGTGGCCTTTCCAGGCGGCCTCGTGCAGTGGCGTGGACCCGGCGTTATCAACCGCATCGACGCGCGCGCCGTGGGAAACCAGGAATTCGGCCAGACTCAGGTAGCCGCGATTCGCAGCCAGGTGCAGAGCGGTGCTGCCGTTGCGGTAAGGAGTGTTGACGTGAGCGCCCTTCGAAACCAGCAACGCGGCCAGTTCCGGATGGTTGGTGATGATGGCGTAATGCAACGGCGTAGAGCCGCCTTCGGAGTGCTTGGCATCCGGGTCCGCGCCACGCGCCAGTAGCAATTCCGCGATGGCAATATGCCCGGCCCACGCGGCATCGTGTAAAGGGGTGCCTCCAAGCGTGTCGCGTTCGTTGGCCGAAGCGCCCGCATCGAGCAGCGCGCGAACCTGGGCCACATCCCCCGCGCGAGCGGCCACGTGCAGCTCACCGGCGCGCAGAAGTGCGGCGGAGAAGACCAGCACCAACCCGCACCAGACGACCCGCATGAGTTCAGCGTAGCACCGGCGATGCCGAATTCCGCTTTACCTGCACCGCGTTCTGGTAGCTTTCCAGGAGGGCTTGGGTCATTACGCGCATGTCGAATTTGGATGTGACCAGGGCTCGGGCGCGCTCGGCGAGTTGGGTGGCTTGTTCGGGGTTTTCGAACAGGCGTAGGATGGCGTCGGCGAAATCGGCGGGCTTGTCGGCGACCAGGCAGGTGTCTCCGGTTTCGGCCAGGCCTTCGGCTCCTACTGTTGTAGAAACTACGGGAATGCCGGCGGCGAAGGCTTCCAGCAGCTTTACGCGCATGCCGGAACCGCTCAGGATCGGGCAGACGAAGACTTCGCACTCGGCCAGCGGATGGCGTACATCTTCAACAAAGCCAACGAGTTCCACGTATGACACCACTGCGTCCGGAAAGAAGTGCCTGGGCGGCGGGTCCGAGCCGACCACCACCAGCCGGGCGTCAGGGCATTTCTCAACCACGCGGGCGAGCACGTTCTTCGCGAACCATGCCAGCGCGGTCTGGTTGGGCAAGTGGCGGAAACTGCCCAGGAAAAGCATAGTGTGGGGGCGGCGGCCGCGCGGGGCGAACAGGTAGCGGGCGGTGTCGATGCCGGCGCGCAACCCGTCGTCAATGCGGTCCTTCACCTGGGGCAGGAAGCTGGTGAGATAGGCTCCGTTCTGCGGGCTGCAAACCTGAATGCGATCCACATGCGGCAGCATGCGCAGTTCCCAGCGGAGCGCCCGGAGATACTCGAAGCGGCTGGTGAACCTGGCGATGAGTCTGCGGGTTTGCGCGAAGCCTCGGGCGATGGACTGGAAGTAGATGTCGTGCTCGAACAGAATGACCGCGATGCGATTGAACGCGGCGGCGTACTGTCCGAGCGGCGTGTATTCCAGTTGCACGACGTCGATCTCGCGCAGGTAGATCTGACGGTGCAGGATCCAGGCGAAATCGGCATTCGAGTATTCGCTGACCGCGTGGGGCACGATGGAGCCGAGTGTGTGGCGGCGTCCCTTCATGCGCAGGATGAACTCGGCCGATCCACAACGCTCAACCAGTTCATCGTGAGCCGCTTGCTGCCAGGCTTGGTCGATCAGCACCACTAGGTGCACCTCGGTCAACCGTACCAGCGTGTCCAGAGTCTGGTACATGAACACGCCGCCGCCGTGCACGGGCGGGCAGATCGGATAGGGCGAGACGAAGAGCACCTTGGGCCGCTCGGGCGCGGCTTCCATGGGCGCGAAGCGGTCGCGGAAGTACCCGCCGAGCGGGCGCCGGAGAGCTTCGGTATCGGTAATGACGGCGAGCGAACGGGCGTGCCAGCGCGAGCGGACCAGGCGCGGAAGCGAGCGGAACGCGCCCCACCATCCGGAGAGGTTCGTGCGTTCGGGCGAATCGCCAATCACCAGGCTCAGCAGCGCCGCGACGTAACTTTGCACGAAATGGCCAAAGAGCCGGCTCCCTTCGTGTATGTTCTTCCAGCTCCAGAGCAGGCAGTTCTTCTTGAGGACGCGCTCGATGCGCTCGCGGCTGAAGCGCCGGCCTATGGTGCCGCGGTGCTCGTGGTAGACCACGCTGCGGGGCTGATAGAAGACCTTCCAGCCGCGTTTCCAGGCCTGAAAGCCGAGGTCGGTGTCTTCGTAATAGAACGGTTCGTAGAGCGGATCGAATCCGCCGAGCTCCAGAAACTTGCGGCGGTCGAAGGCGCAGGAGCCGCCGCCGCCATAGAAGCAGGGATAGAGGTCCTGGATTTCTTTGTCGATGCGGTGGCGCACGCGTAGCCCACCGTCCTGCCACCAGCCTTCGGTGAGTCCGGTCTCTTCGCGAAGCTTGGCCGGATCGCTGAAGAAGATCTGGCAGGAGACCGCGAAGACGCTCGGGTCGGCGAAGGCTTCCAGCAGCGGAGGAAGGAATCCCGGTTCGACGCGCATGTCGTTATTGAGCATCACGACAACGTCGTTGCGCGCCGCGCGAACACCGGCATTGGCTCCGCCGCCGAAGCCGAGGTTGCGTTCGAGCGCCAGGACTCGCACGCCCGGGAAACGCTCACGAACCATTTCGGCGCTGCCGTCGCTCGATCCGTTATCGACCACCACAATTTCGTTCTCAGGATTGAAGTGCAGCGCCTCGATGAGCGGTGGCAGGTATTTTTCCAGCAGATCGCGCGCGTTCCAGGTGGGGATGACCACGCTCGCGGACTGATGTGCGACGGGCGTGGCGGCATCCGAGCGCTTGCGGCCGAACAGGAACCAGAACAGATCCGCGAGCGCCACGGTGAGCGCCGCGACGACGACCATAAACGGCGAGACGATGAGCAGAGGAAGCGCGCGAACAACGCGTGCGAGCGCCGCCATATTACTCCTCGCCCAGCTTGGGGCCGAAACCGAACGACTTGCCGAGCCTCACCCAACGCGAAGAGCGCAAGGCGGCTAACTGCTCCTCGACGGCGGCCTTTTCGCGTTCGATGCGGAGCGCCCATTCGGTACGTTCGGTGACGGTCTTTTCGGCGGCATCGAGTAGTTCAACAGCGTGGGCGAGTTCGGCGCACCGGGCTTTCAGATCCTCGGCGATAGCGGCAGCCTGGCTGGTGAGGCGTGTTTCGGTTTCGCGAGCATGCTCCACGGTTTGGGCATGTTCGGCTTCCAGGTCCGCCACCTTACCTTCGTAGCCCTTGATGGCGGCGGCGGCTTCTTTTTCCTGATGCTTGAGCTGTTGTTGGCCTTGCACGAGCTGCTTGTTCAGATCCTCGGCCCAGCGGTTGCGCTGCTCGAGTTCCTTCTGCAAGGCGCGGAATTTCTCCACCAGATCGGCGTGTTCAGCTTTGATTGTAGAGAGCCACTCGTCCTTCAGAACCAGCTCGCCTTCCAGGCGCGTGATGTGACGTTCGCGCTCGAACAGGACGTTGCTCGCGCGCGGCACATAGACGTAAGTGGGCGCACCGGTTTGCGGGGAGGCGGCGCAGACGGCCACGTAGAAATTCGCTTCGGCGGCATCGGCGGTGCCCGGCTCCATCTTCAAGAGCGTGGCGCCATCCGGAGAGAGCGGTTGAAAGACGATGCTCTCGCTGTGGTTTTCCAGGTACAGGCAGATGTTTGGAAACACATGCGTGAGTTCCTCGATGAACTCTTCGTAGGTGAACTCATGCACGTGATACGGGTTGACGCCGGAAGCGCCGCGCGAGGACGTGTAGTAATTCTTGTTCGGCGTCGAGACCACGAACTGGCCGGAGGGCCGCAGCACGCGCCGGGCTTCGGCGAGGAATTCGCGCCACTCGGCGATGTGCTCGATCACTTCGAAAGCCACCAGCAGGTCGAGCGAACCGGAGGCTACGGGCAAGGCGGCGCAGGACGCTTGCGCGAAGTAGAGGTTCTGCGCTGAGTAATGCTCGCGGGCGTGATCGACGGCTTCGGGAGCGACATCGATGCCGAATACTTCGAGCGCGTCTTCCGCCAATAGCGCCGACCCGTAGCCAGTGCCGCAACCCGCGTCCAGCACGCGTTTGGATCGGGCCAGGCGCGCGGCGAAGTGATAGCGCGCCAAATGTTCGTTCCAAAGATCAATATCCACTTCGCCGGGGACCACACGTTCGCCGGTGAACTCAGCCATGGGCGGCCTCCGAAGGCGCGGTGCGGCCGGCGAGGCGCTGGTTGACCTCGACGCGGCAGTTCATGCGCAGATAGCCGTAGATCTGTCCTTCGCCGTGACCCATTTGCAGCACCACGGCGTTATCAATCCAATCGCACATCGTATAACTGATCAGCGTCCCGTCGGCGATGGCCGGCGAGAAGGAAAAGGAAGCGGGGTAGAATTCGGCGAGGTCCACGTGGAAGTCCACCGTCATAATGTCGCCGGCGCGCATCGGCGCGAGTTGATGCCCTTCGCGCGCCGTGTTGGTGCCGGAAAAGTCCATGCCCAAATGGTTGCGCAACATGAAGCCGACGATGGGCAGGGGAACGTCGTCTTTGGCTCTGACGCTGATGCGCACGACGATGTGCTGGTTCGGCTCCATCACTGAAATCGGCCGGCCGAACTCGTCCAGCACCGCGATGCCGAGCACCTCGGCGCGGCCGTCGCCATAGCGATGGTCGATGTTGGGAATGCCTTCAACGATCTCCGGCGCGGTCGAGCGGCCATCCGCGCGAACCGTTTCGGGGCGCGCGCTCAAGGTGAGATAGGCTGAGTCCTTTTCGACCATCGCGGCCAGGTACTTGGCCACCACCATGTCCGTGGGGCCTAGCTCCACGGTGCGGCCGTTCTGCAGCCACAGCGCGCGGTCGCCGATGGCTTTGACGTCGCCCATCGAGTGCGACACAAACAGAATGGTGATGCCGCGGCTGCGCAGCTCGTGCACTTTGCGCATGCAGCGCTGGCGGAAGTACAGGTCGCCGACGGCGAGGGCTTCGTCGACCAGCAGAATTTCCGGGTCGACGTGAATGACCACGGCGAAGGCCAGACGCACCACCATGCCGCTCGAGTACGTCTTGACCGGCCGGTTGATGAAGTCGCCGATTTCGGCGAATTCGGCGATCTGTTTGTACTTGCGGTCCATCTCGGCGGTGGAGAAACCGAGGATGGCGCCGTTGAGATAAACGTTGTCGCGCCCGCTGAATTCGGGGTTGAAGCCGGTACCCAATTCCAGTAGCGCGGAAACGCGCCCGTTGACGCGGGCCGTGCCGCTCGATATCGGCAAGATGCCGGCGACGATTTGCAGCAGCGTGCTCTTGCCCGACCCGTTTTCGCCGATCACGCAGAATGTTTCGCCGCGCTCGACGCGGAAGCTCACATCGCGCAGCGCCCAGAAATCCTTGTGATAGGCGCGGCGGTTGAAGGTGACCAATTCCTTGAGACGGTCTCCGGGCGCTTCGTAAATGGAGTAGCTTTTCGAGACGCCGTCAAATTCGACCATGAGAGTCCTTCAACCGGGATCGTCCCATTGTTTCACGGCAGGCACTCACGGCTCCACCACGATCACTTCATATTCTTCGACGCGCGGGAGCGCCAACGTGCCGTCTCGCAGAGAAAGCTCGCGGCCGGAGACGAGCGCGCGGGCGTGTTGGAAGCCCGGGGGCACTTTCAAACGCAGATTGTCGAGAGGAAGCACGCGGCGGATGGGCCGCGTCATTTCGCCGGTGAAGTTGACCAGGTGCACCAGCAGGCGGCGGCCGTTGTCCTGGGAACGGACCACCAGTTCGAGCGATCCCGGCGCGCCTTCGATTTCGACTTCAGGCTTTGCGAGCGCGCGGGCGATGTTCTCGACCAGTTGGAAGTGGTCCGTCATGCGATAGGAGGCGAGCGTGGAACCGAGGTCGCCCGAAACATAGACGGCGCGGCCCGAGCCGTAGTTGTTCGCGACGAGCGCGACGTCCTGGCCGGGGGCGGATTCGCCGTCGTAGGGGCCAAGGGCTTTTTGCGTGTAGCGCGCGATGACCTGGGCCGAAACGGACTTGGGGTTTGCGTAGTAGATGGGCGACGGAGCGAAGCGCGTGGCGAGGCCGGCGAGGAATGGATGCGGTGACGCTGGAGTGATGTAGTCCCAACGGCGCGGGCCGGCCACCGAACCCGCGTTCGAAACGCCGAAGACATCCGCGAGGGCGAAATTCGGGCGCGTCTCACC
>CAZDIZ010000025.1:28352-30971 GCA_964505625.1 uncultured Solibacteraceae bacterium
GCTTCGCGGCGCGCGGCCACGTTGTACATATCCATGAGCTGCGCCGACGAACCTTCGTAGGTGTTGGCGGTGGCGTCGGACCACACCAGCGCCACGCGCGCCTCGGAACGTGTCTTGCGGTAGTAGGCGATGTTGCGCGTGAAGAAGGCGTTGATGTCCTTGATCGCGCGCGCTTCCGGCTGATCGAGCATGGTGGGCGTGAGGCTATAGTAGATGCCCGCGCCGTTGGCCATCGAGTCGGCGTAGAGCAAGCGCAACTCCGCCGGCGGCAGCACGGTGTAGGTCCACGGCTTCTGCATGGCGCCCGCGATCACTACGACCGGCTTGCCCGCGGCCTGCGTTTCAAGCAAACGCGCGCGCATGGCCGGCTTCCAGAGAGGCGTGCGCGTCAGGTCGTTATAGATGAAGCCGCCTTCGCTCGCCAGCCAATCCTGTTCGCGGGCAAGCTCGCGGTTCATGCGGCCGGTGGCCCAGTTGCCGCCGAGCGCGCCGCCGTTCATATAGAAACCGATCTCTGGATTAGCGGCCTTGATGACGGCGCGCGTGTCGCGTAGGAACTCGACCAGGCTGGCGGTCTGGAATTCGAGCAGACGTTGCGCGGCGAGACCTTTGCGCAGCTTTTTTGACGGCAGATCCGTGTCATAGCGCGCTTTGAACTTGCGGCGGCAGTGTTCGCAGTAGCAGGTGTCCGGGCGGAAAATGGGGCCGTCGAAGAAGACGCCGTCGATCGGATAGCGGCAGAGATCGCCGAGGCCTTGCTTCACCCATTCGCGCCACGGCGAGTTGACGCAGAAGTCAGTGCCGGAGCCGTATTCAGTGCCCAGCAGTTGGCCGTTCTCGCGCACCTGCAGCCAATCGCGGTGTTTGGCGCCGAATTCGTTGGTGTAGTAGTGAACGTTGAAATACACCGTGACGCGCATGTTGTGCTTGCGCGCGGCGGGAAGGAAGGGCGCGAGAAAGTCGGGCCGTTCGCGCGCGGCGAGGCTGGTCTTGAAATAGAAGCCCTGGTCGTCGAAGCCGTGCTTGAGCAGGTGCACGTACATGTTGTCGACCGGGAAGCCGAGCGCGGCCTTACGCGCGGCGGTTTCCTCGGGCGGCCACATGTCGATCTGATCGTAGAAATTCAGCAGATCCAGAATGCGTATGGGTTCGCGTTGCCACCAATGCTCGGCGCGCGTTGGCGGCGCGGTGAGAAGGAGCAAACACAGCGCGGCGCTACTCGACCACGACCACTTCATATTCGTTCACCTTCGGGACGATCAGTTCGGTTCCGCGGACGGCGACTTCCCTGCCCTCGACCAGCGTGCGTGCTTTGGTGTAATTGCGCGGCAGGCGTATGCGGAGATTCTCGGCCGGGATGACGCGGCGGATGGGACGCACCATTTCGCCGGTGAAGTTCACCAGATGAATCAGCAGGCGGCGGCCGTCATCCTGCGAGCGGACCACGAGTTCGAGCGAAGCGGGCGCGTTTTCGAGATGCACTTCAGGCGGCGCGAGGCGCGCGACAGCGTTTTCGATGAACGCGTGCCATTCCGGCGTGTGGAATGCGCTCAAGGTGGCGCCGACGTCGCCGCTTAAGTAAAGGACTTGGCCTTTGCCAAGAGTGTTGAGCAGTACAGCAGGCTCGTCGCTTAGGGCCGGAAAGCCATCATAGCGGCCGGGCATGGTTTTGTAGTTGAAGGCGAGCGTCGCGGCGGTGGTGGGCTTCACGCGCAGATGGTAGATGGCCGACGGAGCCAGATCGCGAGCGATGAGATCCGCGCCATGTGCTTTGGTGCGCTGTATGAAATCCCAGTTGCGCGGGCCGGCGATGCGCCCCGCCGTGCTGACGCCGAACGCTTCGGCCAGGGCGAAGTTGTCTCGGTGCGTGCCGTACTCATCGTAAAGCGAAGTTTCAAGCGATGCCACCAGATGGCCGCCCTCGCGGACGTAGCTTGTGAGGCGGCGGGCCGCCGCATCGCTCATGGAGGCGACGTTGGGCAGGAAGATGACGCGATAGCGGGAGAGCGGCTCTTTTTCCAGGCGCACGTCGTCGATCACATCGAAAGGCACGTGGGCGCGAAGGAGTGCATCGGCCATGCCGGCGAATTCGGCGTTGGTATTGCCGGGCCCCGACCGTCCCGCGACACGATCAACGTCCATCAACTGCGCGTCGGCTCCGTTGTAAACGTTGGCCGTGTTGTCGCTCCAGACGATGGCGGCGCGCGCCTCCGAGCGCGTGTTCATGTAGTAGCGCGAGTTGGCGGCGACGAAGCGATTCATGCCGGTCAGGGCGTCGAGCTCCGGCCAGTCGATCTCCTTGGGCGTGAAGCAGAACCAGACGCTGGCGGCGTTGGCGATTGAGTCGGCGTAGAGCAGGCGCAGTTCGGGCCGGGTGAGCACGGAGTACGTCCAGGGTTTGTGCGCGGCGGCGCTGAAGATCACGCGAGGCTTGGTGGGCGCTTGCGTTTCAAGCAACCGCGCCGTGAGGCCGGGCTTCCACAAGGGCACCTGATTCAGATCGCCGGCGATGAAGCCGCCTTCGCTGCCCAGTATGTCCTGATGCTCGCCGATGATGCGGTTGAGCCGCCCGGTGGCCCAGTTGGGGCCGCGCGCGCCGCCATTCATGTAGAAGGCAAC
>CAZDIZ010000025.1:31071-33346 GCA_964505625.1 uncultured Solibacteraceae bacterium
GGGCTGTTCAGGCAGAAGGACGTGCCGGTGGAATAGATGTTGTCGAGAGGCTTGCCGGCTTCGGTGACCTGAACCCAGTCCGGGTGGCGCTTGGCGAATTCGTGCGTGTACCAGTGCACGTTCAGGTAAATCATGGTGCGGATGCCGCGGCGGTGGGCTTCGGGCAGGTATTGGCCGAGGTAGTCGGGTTGAGGGCGGCTCGCTAGCGGCGTGCGGAAGAAGACCTTTGAATCGTCCATGCCGCCAGGGACGAAGCCCATGACGTCGAAATGTTCCGAGTTGAAGCCGAGACGCGCTTTCTTTTCGGCGACCACGGCGGGTGGAGCCCAATCGATGCCGTCCATACCAGTGACGAGATCGACTAAGCGGAGCGGTGCGCGCTGCCACCAACGCACAGGTTCGGCCGAAGGGGCGAGCGCCGCGGCCAGACAAAGCAGGAGGACACAACGGGCTTTCATAGGACGTGGCTATTGTAGCAGGACAGATGCGGGGGGCCGGAGGAAAAAAGGAGGGCTGAAATTGTACAGGGCGGCCGCCGGTTCCTGCTGATTGAATCCGTTCCCCCGATGCCGCTGGGGGCGTTCTTCTGGTTCGATGATGACCGTCTGCGCGGTGCAAGTTCCGCGCGCCAGCGGTCACTTGTGACCGTTGCCGGCGCGACGAGGTCGTGAACCAGTCAGATCAGGAAGCCGGTAGCCGCCCGCAGTTGTGGACGTTCTCTATGGACTTCCTCCTTGGATTGTCAAACCGCCCCTTTAGGAGGGAGCGATCATCGGCCTTCCGGAACTCCGGAGGTCTGAAGCAAAGTCCATTACGACTCCACTTCTACCCTCAATATGGACCTAGTTTGCGAAAGTGTCAATACCTCCGCTGCGAGAGATGGAAAAGGGCCAAAAGTACCAATTGGCGGGGAGTTCGGCACTCCACGTGCTCAGCGGTGCTGACGTCACAGGCGGATCAGGTCCGCGATCTTTACGATGCGGCCCGTGTCCGCACTGCGCACGGCGGCGACGCCGGTGAGCAGGCTCATGGCTCCGGCGCGGGAACCGGCACGCTGCTTCAACGGGTCGGGCTTGGACGGGTTGAAGATCATCTCCATCAGGCGTGGATCGGCGCCGAAGTGTCCGCCGTCGGCGTAGGGGAGCGTGATGAGTTCGGTCTTGCCGAAATTGCGCGTCAGGCGGATGGAATCCTGACGGGGTTCGGGCCAAGGTTGGCGTTCGTGGACGCGCACTTCGATGCGGCCGTCGAGACCGTTGAAAGCCAGGTGATAGCCTTCGTAAGGCATGAAGGTGTTGAGCGAGTAGCTCATCATGGCGCCGGTCGAGTATTTCACTTGGGCGACCATGGTGTCGAAGATGTCGATGTCGGAGCGGAAGACGCAGGCGTCGCGGTGGTAGCCATCCTCGGATTCGGCTTCGACGTAGAGGGCAACCAGGTTTTGGTCCTTGGTGACGTCCATGAAGAACGGGCAGTCGGCTTTGTGGGCGCAGGCGCGGCAGGTAGTGCCGCGGAACTTGCCGTTCGCGCCGTACTTGCGCAGGGCACCGAAGGCGCCCACTTCGACCGGTTCAGCTTCCAGGTACCAGTTGATGAGATCGAAATGGTGCGTCGCCTTGTGGACAAAGAGGCTGCCGGAGTTGGCGCGGTAGGCGTGCCAGCGGCGGAAGTAGTCGGCCCCGTGCGAGGTGTCCAGGTACCAGTGGAAGTCGACGCCGGTGACCGGGCCGATGGCGCCGGACATGAGCAGTTCCTTGATCTTCTGCGCCGTGTTCGAGTAGCGGTAGTTGAAGGCGACGCGGACTTTGCGGCCGGTGCGCTTTTCGGCGTCGAGGATGGCCTGGCACTTGGTCTCGTCCGTGGTCATGGGCTTTTCGGTGAGGACGTCGAAGCCCATCTCCATGGCCTTGATGATCTGCTGGTGGTGTGTGGAGTCGCGAGTGGTGACGATCAGCAGATCGGGGCGGGTCTCGCGCAACATACGCTCAAGATCGGTGAAGGTGGCGACGTCCACGCCGATGCGGCGGCGGCCCGCTTCCAGGCGCTTGGAATTAATGTCGCAGAGGCCGACGATCTTAACGCGATCGGGTTGGCGGTTGAGCAACTCCTTGCCCCAGGTGCCCGACCCGCGATGACCGGTGCCGACGATGGCAACGCGCGTGGGCGAGGGCTGAGCGAGGGTGGGCGCGGCAAGAGCGGCGGCGCCGAGTGCGAGAACGTTTCTGCGATTGGGGTATTGGTTGGCCACGAGAGATCCTCTCGTGGCCATGATACA
>CAZDIZ010000025.1:33446-39999 GCA_964505625.1 uncultured Solibacteraceae bacterium
GCTTTGTGGCCGCGGAGAAGGTGCGGCACGGGGGTGTCATTCGCGAGTGAGGAGATGAGCAGGACGGTGGGGCCGTTCGGGTAGTCGAGGTAGACGTTGATCGTTTCCGGAATCTCGGCGGTTGAAGATGTGAATTGGAACTTGCCGCCGTGAGCCGACCCGTAGGCGGGGATGGTGAGATCGAGCGAGCGGATGATGCGTGTGACGCGATGCACGAGCAGGCCGGCGGGGATGCCGCCCGAGTAGTCCCAGTAACGGATCCAGTTGAAGAAGCGGTCGGGATCGTAGGGACGCTTCGGACCGGGGCCGAGGAATAGGTCCCAATCGAGGTTGACGCCGGGGCGGGCGTCGGAGTCGATGTCCTTCAGCCAGAAGTCGTCGCGGTAGTTCCGGGAGTAGTCGATCTGGGCCTGTACGACGTTGCCGAGGGTGCCCTCGCGGAAGTACTTGTTGGCGGTTTCGTAAGAGTCGTCGCACATGCCCTGAACGCCGACCTGCATCTTGACGCCGGTTTCGCGAATGGTGGCGACCACGCGCTGGGCTTCCTCGACCGTATGGGTCATGGGCTTTTCGCAGTAGACGTGCTTGCCGGCGCGGGCGGCATCGATGGTCATGGGGGCGTGCAGGTGGTCGGGGGTGGCGATGACGACAAAGTCGATGTCCTTGTCTTCGAGCAGGCGGCGGTAGTCGCGGTAGGGCTTGGCGCCGGTGCGTTGGGCGGCGCGCTGGGCGCGCTTGTCGAAGACGTCGCAAACAGCGGTGATTTGGACGTTTTCGACTTCGGCCATTTTGAGCAGCTCGGTAATGTGATTGCCGAACCCACGGATGCCGCAGCCGATGACGCCCGCGCGGAGGCGCGTCGTGGCGCCGAGGACACGCGAGGCCGCCAAGGCGGTAGCGGCGAACGATCTACGGGTAATAGTGCGCATACATTACAATTAGAACGCGGAGCAAGAAGAGGAGTAAAAGAGTGTAAACGCGTCAATTAGATCAGGGGGCGAATTGACAAAGATGCGCGCGGCTTCGTACGCTGAAAAGAGGTACCTGCCTGTTTATGCCGGTGTAGCTCAGGTGGCAGAGCGAGGGTCTCATAATCCCTAGGTCGCAGGTTCGAGTCCTGCCGCCGGCACCATTCCTACTGGACCTGTTGGTCCCCAACAATCAGAAGATAGATGCGGTGTAGGTCGTCCTGCGAGTAGTAGTCGAGCTCGATGCGTCCCTTTTGTTCGGTTTTGGCGACGATGCGGACGCGTGTGCCGAGGGCACGTTCCAGATCCTCGATGGCCACTTTGACGTTGGGGTCTTGTGGCGGCGGCTCTTCGGACTTGGGCTCGCGGGGCTCCAGTGTGCGGGTGACGAGATGTTCCACCTGGCGGACGGAAAGGCCGTGCGCGGCGGCGCGCTGGGCGAGGTCGCGCATCATGTCTTCGGTGGGCAGTCCGAGCAGGGCGCGTGCGTGGCCCATGGAAATCTTGCGGTCGGCCAACAGTTGCTGAACATCCTCGGGGAGGCGGAGCAGGCGGAGGATGTTGGTGATGGTGGCGCGGTCCTTGCCGGTGCGGCGGGCGATTTCCTCGTGGGTGAGTTTGAACTCGCGGCTCAGCCGGTCGAAAGCGTGCGCGGATTCAATGGGGTTGAGATCCTCACGCTGAATGTTTTCGATCAGGCTGACTTCGAGCAGACGGTCGTCCTGGACTTCGTGGATGACGGCGGGGACCGTGTCGAGGCCGGCCATCTTGGCGGCGCGCCAACGCCGTTCGCCGGCGATTAACTGGTAGCGTTCATTGCGGCGGCGCAGGACCAGGGGCTGAATGATGCCGTTGGCGATGATGGACTGGGCGAGTTCGTGCAGGCGGTCGGCCTGGAAGATTTCGCGCGGCTGGACGGGGTTGGGATCGATGAGCTCGATGGCCACCTGGGCGACGGAATCGGCCGGGCGGGGCGCGGGTTCCGGCGGGGGCGCGGCGGCGGCGCGCGGCGGGAGCAAGGAAGAGAGGCCGCGTCCGAGGGCCTTTCTGGTAGTTTCGGGTCCTTTACTCATGAGTTAGAATTTCCTTGGCCAATTTGATGTATGCTTCGGCGCCGCGGGAGCGGACGTCATAGAGCACGATGGGTTTGCCGAAGCTGGGAGCTTCGGCGAGGCGGACGCTGCGGGGGATGATGGTCTTGAAGACGTCGCCGGCGAAGAACTCGTTGAGGTCCTGGGCTACCTGGCGGGTGAGGTTGGTGCGGTCATCGAACATCGTCAGCAGGATGCCTTCGATTTTGATGGGGTGCTGGAAGGTATCGCGAACGCGGTCGATGGTATCCATGAGTTCCGAAACGCCTTCGAGGGCGAAGAACTCGCACTGGATGGGGACCAGGACGGAATCAGCAGCGAGGAGGGCGTTGAGGGTAAGCAGATCGAGAGCGGGGGGGCAATCAATGAGGACGTACTGGTAACGTTCCCGGATGGCCGTCAACTTTGTCCGCAGGCGCAGTTCCCGGTCGGGGTTGTTGACCAATTCGAGGTTGGCGCCGACAAGGTTCTTGTCGGCGGGAACGATGTCCAGGCCGTCGAGAGCGGTAGGGACGGCGATCTGCTCAACGGGCGTGCCGGTGAGCAGAAGGTCGTACGTGGTGGGGCGGCCCTGGTCCTTGTGAACGCCGAGTCCGGTGGTGGAGTTGCCTTGAGGATCGGAGTCGATCAGGAGGACGCGGATGTCGTTTACCGCGAGAGAGGCCGCGAGATTGATGGCGGTAGTGGTCTTTCCGACGCCACCTTTTTGATTAGCGATCGCGATTACTTTGCCCAAGCCGACATCGTATCACAAGATGTTCCACGTGGAACATCTCTCAGAATGTTTCACGTGGAACATTGTGTCCGATGAGGAGAACGCGCGCTTCGGAGCCGGGCAAACGCTCCATTGGCTGCCAGGAAATCGTTGCCGAGGACAGTTTGCCGGCATCTTCTTCCCCGAGGAGCAGCGCGAAGTGGTCGGCCAGGTTCGCGAATTTGTTCTCCCAACGCACCGCTCGCATCGTGAGCCAGTCAAACTTCTCACTCATCGATTCGGCGCGCGCGCTGATAACGCGAATGTTCGCCATGCCCCGGCTGGCCTCCCGCAAGAAGGTGCACTTGCGCTGATCGCTCTCTACAAGCGTGACTTGGCAATCTTCCCGCGCCGCGGCGACCACAAATCCAGGAAATCCGGCGCCGCTACCAATGTCCACGACGCGCAAAGCGCCGGACGGAAGCCGGGATGCAACCAGCAGCGACTCCCCATAGTGGCGTGAGGCCGCATCAGCCAAGGAACCCCGCGAAACGAGGTTCAACTTCGGATTCCAGCGGCACAGTAGGTCATAGTGCCGGTGCAAAGCGGGCGGGAAGTCAGCGGGAAGCACAAAAGCTCCAGGAATGTTTAAAACAAAAAACTGACGATTTGTTTCTGGACGCCGTCATGATGCCTGCCGGGGAAGGCTCAGGTATACATCCAGAATGGCGATCGCGGCGGGGGTGACGCCCGGAATGCGCGCCGCCTGCCCCAAGGTAGCCGGCCGGACCCGTTCGAGCCGCTGTTGGATCTCGCGCGAAAGTCCGGGAATATGTTTGAAACAAAACTCGGTCGGAATGTTTCGACCTTCCGCCGACCGCAGGCGTTCGATCTGACGGTCCTGCTGCGCGATATAGCCGGCGTACTTGATCTCGGTTTCGACTGTTTCGAGCAATCCGCGCACCGGTTCTCCACCGAGCACGGGCCGAATCCAGTCCAGCAGGCCGGAAATCCGGTTGCCGGTCTGCTTCAGCCAGTCGACTTTCGCGGGCGTACGCTCGAAAGCGGCATCGAGCAGCGCTCTCTGCGCCTGCTTCGCCTCAAACAACGCGCGGCGTTCCGTTGTGGCGAGTCCCAACCGGACGGCAACGGGCGTCAACCGTGAATCGGCGTTGTCGATGCGAAGATGCAGGCGAAATTCGGCGCGGGAGGTGAACATACGATACGGCTCGTCCACTCCCTTGGTGATCAGGTCGTCAATAAGGATGCCGGTGTAGCCGTCCGTGCGCGAAAGGACGATTTCGGGCTCCCCCTTGATCCAACATGCGGCGTTGATGCCGGCCATCAAGCCCTGGCAGCCGGCCTCTTCATATCCGGAGGTGCCGTTGACCTGCCCGGCAAGGTAGAGCCCTTCGATGGATTTGACGCGCAACGTGTGGTCGAGTTCGCGCGGGTCGAAAGCGTCGTACTCGATGGCGTAGCCGGGGCGAATGATCTCGGCGTGTTCAAGGCCGGGGATGGAAGCGATGACGGCGGCCTGCACGTCGATGGGCATGCTGGTTGAAAGTCCATTGACGTAGGTTTCGTACGTCGCCAGCCCCTCGGGCTCGAGGAAAAGCTGGTGGCGGACCTTGTCCGGGAACTTCACCACCTTATCTTCTATGGATGGGCAATAGCGCGGCCCGACGCCTCGAATCTTCCCGCTGAACAGCGGCGAGCGGTGAACGTTCTCGCGCAGGATGCGGTGCGTGTTCTCGTTCGTATAGGCGATGTGACAAAGGACCTGTTCCCGGTCGATGCGTTCGGTCAGAAAGGAAAACGGCGTCGGCACCAGATCGCCGGGCTGCGGCTCGAAACGCGGCCAGTCGATGGTGCGGCCGTCCAACCGGGCCGGAGTTCCGGTCTTCAGGCGGATCCAGCGCAGCCCCACGTTGCGCAACTGCTCGCCGAGCGCGTCCGAGGGTGGTTCGCCGCTGCGCCCGCAATGGTAGGTGGTCTCGCCCACGTGGGCCAAGCCTTTGAGGAAAGTACCGGCGGTGACAATGGCGGCATGGCAGGAAAGTTCGCGGCCGTCGGCCAGGCGCACGCCGCGCACGCGGCGGCGGGGCTCCTGTTCCAACAGCAGGCCGGACACTTCCGCCTGCATTAGACGGATATTCGGCTCCGCTTCTATTATTTCCCGCATGCGTGACCGGTACAGTTGCTTGTCGCACTGCGCGCGCGGGCTCCAGACAGCGGGCCCGCGGCTGGTGTTGAGCAGACGATACTGGATGCCGGCCTGGTCGGTGAGTTCGCCCATGATGCCGCCCAGCGCGTCGATTTCACGCACGATGTGGCCCTTGGCGATTCCGCCGACCGCGGGATTGCAGCTCATCTGCGCGATCAAATCGAGATTCATGGTGAGCAGAGCGGTGCGCAAGCCCATACGCGCGGCTGCGCGCGCGGCCTCGCAACCGGCGTGACCGGCTCCAATCACCACGACATCGAACGAAGACTGCATTGTTCTTATTGTACCGGCCGTGCGGCTAACTACTCACCGCCGCGTTGTTATCATAAAAGCCTGTATGAAGATACTGGTCATCGGGAGTGGAGGACGAGAGCACGCCATTGCGTGGAGGCTCGCGCAGTGCGAGTCGGTGGAAAAGGTATACGCAGCTCCGGGCAATCCCGGCATGGCGCGCGTGGCTGAATGCCTGGCGCCGGGCGGCTCATCTCCCGAGCACTATCTGAAGCTGGCCGAACAGATCGGCGCGGGTCTCACCGTGGTGGGGCCCGAGGCGCCGCTGGTGGCCGGTGTGGTGGACGCTTTCCGCGCGCGAGGTCTGCGCGTTGTCGGACCGACGCAACAGGCCGCGCAGCTCGAAGGCAGCAAGATCTTCGCCAAGCAGTTCATGGCACGTGCCGGAATTCCAACCGCACGGTCCCTTACCGTCGAAAACGCCCAGGACGCGCGCAAGCAACTCGGAGCATTCGGCTACCCGGTGGTTTTGAAAGCCGATGGTCTGGCCGCGGGCAAAGGCGTCATTATTGCGCAGAACCAGGCGGAAGCCGAGCTCGCGCTCGATGGTTTGTTGTCGGGTGAGTTGGTCGGCGCCGCGGGCAGCCGCGTGGTGATTGAAGAATTTCTGGTGGGCGAAGAAGTCAGTTTCATCTCACTTTGCGACGGCAAGAACGCGGTTGCGCTGCTGCCGACGCAAGACCACAAAGCTGTTTTCGATGGCGACAAGGGCCCGAACACGGGCGGCATGGGGGCCTACTGCGACAGCAAGATCCTCACGCCGGCCATGACCCAGCGCATCATGGACACCGTTGTGCAACCCACCGTGGATTGTATGGCCGCCGAGGGCAATCCCTTCACGGGCTTTCTCTACGCGGGTCTGATGATGACCGCCGACGGGCCGAAGGTCCTCGAATACAACGTGCGCCTGGGCGATCCGGAAACGCAGCCAATCATGTACCGCATGGAAGGCGACTTCGCGGCGGTGCTGGCCGGCGAGGCTGCGCCGCGTTGGACCGCGAACCCCAGCGTCTGTGTTGTCATCGCCGCTTCCGGTTACCCGGGTAAGCCGCGAACGGGCGATGTTATTCGCGGCATCGATCAAGCCGAAGCCACCGGCGCCACCGTATTCCACGCCGGCACACGCATGGGAGCGGCGGGACTCGAAACAGCGGGCGGCCGCGTGCTTGGAGTAACGGCGTCGGGAGTGACCCTCGAACAGGCCATCGCCAACGCCTACCGCGCGGTTGACTGCATACACATCGACGGCGCACACCACCGCAACGACATCGGCGCGAAGGGC
>CAZDIZ010000025.1:40099-48038 GCA_964505625.1 uncultured Solibacteraceae bacterium
CCTTCTCCGGATTTGCTGCCGACAATTCCACGTCCGCGCCACGCCGCTCTTCGACCAACGGCAGCTTCCGCTCGCAGTTGGGCGTCAAAGGCGACGGCAGCAATCGTTCGAACCTCGGTGTGCGTTCCGATGGTTCTTACCGCTCGAATCTGGGTGTAAACAGAACGACACGTTCCGCAAGTCCCACCTATCGCAGCGGCAAACACACACCTTACCTCAAGCAGCGAGCGGAACAGAATGCTACGCCGAGGCACACGGATCCTGTTCAGGCAATGGCGAGGCTCGATGAGCAAAACGCCATGAAGGCAGCGCAATTCAATGGCGTTTCACCGGAAATCCTGGCGCAGCCAGAGTTTCAGAATTATCTCCGCCAACAGATGGCGGAAGCGCGTCAAGACGGCAGGCGAGGAACGACACTCTATGTGCAGGGCTCGAACGGGCGCCTGATACAGGTGCGCGTGCCCGTAATGCGCTGACGCTCTGTACGTGCTACTTTTCGGCTGGTTGTTGCTTACGGAATTCAGCCCAGCGCCGCTTCTGCGCGGCAGCGATCCGCTTGCGAGCGGCGGGACTGAGTTTCCGCCTCTTCGCTGGCGCCGCCGGTGCGGCGGCGGCCGGTGCCGGCGCTTTGGCCTTCTTGCCACCCAGCATGGCACGCACCTGCGCGATTTGCGCGTCAATCCGCGTCTTTTGCAGCTCCAGACCCTCCAGCGCCGCAGTCAAGAAGGCGGTCTCTTCCAAGGACTTACTAATTCTTGGCATTGTAACTCCTACCCTCCAGTATTCTTCGGCGGTGGCTGGTTGTCAATTACTATCAAGGCACTAGATAGAACGATCCACATTACAAAACACGGCTTGAATCCAGAATAAGCGTCACGGGTCCCTGATTGACAAGGTGAACGGACATGGATGCCTGAAAGACACCAGTTTCAACATGCAGACCTCGCGCTCGAAGTTCGGCCACGAAGTATTCGTAAAGTTGGTTGGCAAACTCGGGGGCCGCGGCGTGGTCGAAGCTGGGCCGCCGGCCTTTGCGGCAATCGCCGTAAAGTGTAAACTGCGAGATTACGAGCACCGCGCCACCACAATCGGCGACGCTCCGGTTCATCTTGCCGGAATCATCGGGGAAAATTCGCAACCCGGAGACCTTGTCCGCCAGATACTCGGCGTCCTTCTCCGTATCGCCTTGTCCCACTCCGAGCAACACCATCAAACCAAGACCGACCGAACCCGTGACCGCGTTGTCGACCTCGACCCGCGCCTCACTTACTCTCTGTACCACCGCTCGCATATGGTATAAGTAGCACATTAAGGGGCCAAGCCAAATGATCGAGACTTATGCGTACTCGCGCGCCGCGCTATTAGGGAACCCCAGCGACGGCTATTTCGGAAAAACCATTTCCTTCCTGGTGCGCAACTTTCGTGCGCGTGTGCTGATTCACCCCAGTGCCCGGCTGCAGATCAAGCCATCGAAGGCCGACACTCCGATCTTCGAAAGCCTGGACGATTTGCACGCCACCACGCGATGGCGCGGCTATTACGGGGGCATCCGCATCATTCAAGCGGCCATCGTGCGCTTCATGGAGTATTGTTCCGAGCAAGGCATAACGCTCGCCGACCGCAATTTCACCATCGAATACGAATCCACCGTTCCGATGCGGCTGGGCATGGGCGGATCGAGCGCCATCATTGTCGCGGCTCTGCGCGCTTTGTGCCAGTACTTCGAAGTTGAGATCCCCAAACCGCTGCTCGCCAATCTGGCGCTCGAGGCGGAGACCAAGGAACTGGGTGTGCCGGCCGGTTTGCAGGACCGCGTGATCCAAGTCTACGAAGGTCTGGTTTACATGGACTTTTCGAAAGAGCTGATGGACCGCCAGGGTTACGGCACTTACGAACCCCTCGACCCCGGCCTACTGTCAAATATCTACATGGCCTATCGCACCAGCTTGAGCGAGGGTACGGAGGTCTTTCACAGCGATATTCGCAGCCGTTGGCTGGCTGGCGACCGGGCAGTTGTCGATGCGATGCGGACTTGGGCGAATTACGCAACAGAAGGACGTGAAGCGTTGCTCAAGCGCGATTACCAGACACTAAACCACTTGATCAACTCCAACTTCGATCTTCGCGCGCGCTTGTACGGGCTAGGCCAGGGTAACTTGCAGATGATCCACCGGGCCCGGGAAGTGGGTGCTTCATCGAACTTCGCCGGCTCGGGCGGCGCCATTGCGGGCTTGTACCGGGACGAGAACATGTTCGAAGCGTTGGCGAAGGTAATGCAGCCACTCGGCGTAGCCGTCATTAAGCCGCTTATTTTACCGCCGGATAGGGCTTTTGGGGGAGAGTGCTAAAGTATTAACCGCATCGATGTTGAACCGGAAGTTCCATATAATCAGAATCGATGATTTACCGGAAGCGGCGGGGGACCGGCTCTGTTCAGGGCGGGTATTACCGTTTCGAAACGTCGATGCACCGTTCAGTGAGCGGCTTTGGCGATGGGGATTTCATTCGCCTTCGCGACGAATACGGCAATGTCTGGCGCGGCATGGCTGAACGCCAGGACGACAATACTGTCCGTTACCGTTTTCGCGACTCCAAGGGACGGACTGTCTCAGGCATCTCCGACAGCTACGGCATCATTCTGCGTGACCATTCGGGCAACGTCTGGCGGGGCTTCCTGATGTAAGGGAAGGGGCGACGCGGAACGCCGCCCCCGTAAGAAACGTCAGCAGTTCGATCCAAAGTCCTTCTCGAAGGCTTCCGCGAGCTTTTCGCCCCAGCCACCGAGAGCTTCCATCTTGCCGGCAAAGAAGCGCAGCACCGGCGGTTCTTCGTAGAACTTCAAACCACCAATCAAATTGGCGTGACCGAGCAGCCACTCCAGCCGATCCACCGCATACTCCACGTGGGACATGGTGAATACGCGCCGCGGAATGGCCAGGCGCAGCAGTTCGATGTCGGAAGGAACGTCGTTGCCGTCCTTGTCGCGATCCATGGAAACCGTACCGCGTTCCATGCCGCGAATACCGCTCACCAGGTAAACCGCGGAACCCAGCGCACCCGCCGGATACTGCAACTGCGGAACCTGCGGGATGAACTTCATGGCATCCACGTGGCAGGCCAAACCACCCGGAGGCGTCACCACGGGGACGTTCTTCTCCAGCAGGCGGCCGACGAAGTACTTGATCATGTCGGCGGAGCTGCCGGCCACTTCGAGGTCGGTCATCTCGCGCACGCCCACGGCCATGGCTTCAATTTCCTTGCTCGACATACCACCGTAAGTGAAGAAGCCTTCGTACACGGGCAGCCAGGGGCGAATCGCGTCGAAGTGCGCTTTGTTATTGGTAGCGATGAACCCGCCGCGCACGCTGCAGCTCTTGCGTCCGGACAGGTAGCAGATGTCGGCTTCGGCCATCATCTCGCGGATGATGTCGCGGATGGAGGTGTTCTGGTAGCCCTCTTCGCGCTCGTGAATGAAGTACGCGTTTTCGCTGATCAAGCTGGCGTCGATCACCAGCGGGATGCCCATCGGGCCGATCAGCTTCTTCACTTCGCGCAGGTTCGCCAACGAGAACGGCTGGCCGCCGATCAGGTTGGTGGTGGCCTCCATTCTGACGAACGCTACGTTTTCCACACCATGCTTGCGAATAGCCGCGTCCAGCCGGCCCAAGTCCATGTTGCCTTTGAACGGACAGGTACTGGAGGTTTTGAGCGCTTCCGGCGTGTACAGTTCCAGGACCGTGCCGCCGGCCAACTCAAAGTGGGCCTTGGTGGTGGTGAAGTGGTAGTTCATCGGGACTACCTTGCCCGGTTTGACGAACACCTTGGCCAGCAAATGCTCGCAAGCCCGGCCCTGATGCGCGGGCAGCAAATAGTTGAGGCCGAAGATGTCCTTCACGGCGTCTTCGAGCTTGTAGAAGCTTTCCGAGCCGGCATAGGCGTCGTCGGACACCATCATGGCGGCGAGCTGATTGTCCGACATGGCGTTGGTGCCGCTATCGGTCAGCATGTCCATAAAGATGTCGCGCGTCCGCAAAAGAAAAGTGTTATAGCCCGCCGCCTCGATCGCCCGCAGGCGGTCGCGCACAGGGGCCAGCCGCACCTTTTGTACGATGCGGATCTTATGCATTTCAATGGGAAGTTCCCGTCCGTCAGAAAGCCTGATACTCATGCTGATCTCCAATACACAACGAGTAGTAAGTCCGCCGACTTCATGAAAGAAGACCGGCTCGCAGGTTGGCGGCCGGGCTCAGGATTCGGACTGCGGCGCTTTGCCGGTAGGCAAACTAAGCATCATATCACTCAGTGGGGTCTTTCGACGGGGTGCGCCAGTCGCGAGAAGAGCAATACAGCACTTTTCCTTAGCATCTAAGGTGCCGTAACGCTTGGTCCTACCGGCTCGGGAAGGCTAGCATGGGGGCAGAGGAAACTGCAATGGTTCGATTGGCGTATGTGGTGTCGATGCTCGCGGCAGGCGCCGTGGCCCTATCCGCGCAGAACTTGGCCGAGACCGCTCTGGCGGCGGCGACTGGTTCGGTAGCCGGTGTGGCGGCGAAGCCGATAAGCGACAGCTTAACCAAAATCTTCGGACAGGTGAACGCACAAGCCAAATCCTCGACGAATGAGCCCGAACAGAAGAAGACTCCGGCGACGCCCGAGGTGGCTCCCGCAAAGCCCGACATAAGCACGCCGGCGCTCGGGTCCGCACCAGCTCCGTCGGGTTCCGCTCCCTCCGCGGGGCGAAGCTGGTCCGGGCTCGGCCGCCAGCACTATGCGGCGGCGCCGCCGGTCAGCGAAACACCGTCCGCCACGCGCGCGGCGGTGCCTGAAAAGCCGCGGCCGACCTTGGAGCAGATCGCATCGGTAAACGCAGGTACGGAGCGCGCCGACGTGCTGTCCCGTTTGGGGACCCCGGTGGCACGGCTTCTGATGCCGGAGAGCGGTCAAATGCTCGAGGTCTATCAGTACGTCGATCGCGGCGGGAATACGGGCAGCGTCCGGCTGACGGACGGCCGCGTATCGGAAGTGCGCGTCTACAATCAGGCAAACTGAACGCTTCTCCCAACAGGCCTTGCTAGACTGCTACCATGGCGAAGCAGCAGTCTGTCTTGGCGTGTTTCTTGTTGGGTGCGGTGGTAAGTTGCCTGGCGGCTCCACGCGAATTCTACGTTTCCGCGCGCGGGAACGATTCCTGGAGCGGTACGCTTCGCCGTCCTTTCCGCACGCTCGAACGCGCTCGCGACGCCGTGCGGGCTGACAAATCCGGCGGCGCCACCGTGCACGTGCGCGGCGGCGACTACGTCCTCACACGCTCTTTCCAACTCAGCACGGCGGACAGTGGCGCCGAAGCGGCGCCGGTCGTGTACCGCAACTATGGCAGCGAGCGCGTGCGGCTGCTCGGTGGACGCACACTAGGCGCGTGGAAGCCGGTTAAAGACAAGGCCATTCTGGACCGATTGCCCGCCGAAGCGCGGCGCCACGTGGTCATGTGCGACCTTCGCGCCGCCGGCATCGCCGATTACGGCGAGATGCACTCGCGCGGCTTCGGCCGTCCCACCGTTCCCTCGCACGTCGAGCTGTTCTTTCAAGGACGCCGGATGACGGTGGCGCGCTGGCCCAACAACGGTTTCGTCGATATCGCGGCCACCGGTGACACGGCGGCACCCCGCGACGAGCATGGCGGCATCCTGGGCCGCAAGGAATACGGCTTCATCTACGAGGGCGACCGGCCGCGCCACTGGAAACCGTCGAGCGACATCTGGGTGCACGGCTACTGGGCCTGGGATTGGGCCAACAGTTACGAGCGCGTGGCTTCGATCGACGTCGAAAAGCGCCTGGTGCGCACCGTGGAGCCTTTTGCCATCTACGGTTTCCGTAAAGGCCAGCCCTACTACTTTTTGAACGTTTTGGAAGAGCTGGATCAACCCGGCGAATACTACTTGGATCGCGGCACGGGCCGTCTCTACTTCTGGCCTCCAGCCGCCATCAAATCCGGGGAAGCGGCGGTGTCGCTGGCGGCGGTGCCGCTGGTCGAGCTGCGCGAAGCGAGTTACGTGACGATGCGCGGCCTCACCATCGAGTACGGGCGCGCGCGCGGCATGGAAGTCCACGGCGGCGAGGGAGTGCAGGTGCTCGGATGCACGATCCGCAACGTCGGCAATCAAGGCGTCGTAGTGGAGGGGGGCCGGCGGCACACCGTGTCCGGGTGCGACATCTATCAAACCGGTGACGGCGCCATCCAACTCAGCGGCGGCGACCGCAAGACGTTGACGCCCGCAGCGCATGCCGCGCTCAACAACCACATACATCATCTGGCCGAATGGAGCCGCACTTATCAGCCCGCCATACTACTCGCGGGCGTGGGCAATCGTGCCTGCCACAATCTGATCCATGACGGTCCGCACAACGGCATTCTGATCCACGGCAACGATCATCTGATCGAGTTCAACGAACTGCATCACCTGTGCCTGGAAACCGGCGACGTCGGCGCGTTCTACATCGGCCGTGACTACTCCGAGCGCGGCAACGTGGTCCGCTACAACTTCTTCCACCACCTGGGCGGGCGCGGCAACATCGGATCGATGGCTGTGTACCTGGACGATTGCGCGAGCGGCGTCCAGGTGTTCGGCAACATCTTCTACAAGACCACGCGCGCGGCTTTCATCGGTGGCGGCCGTGACAACGTCGTCGAGAACAACATCTTCGTCGACTCGAAGCCGGCCGTGGACATCGACGGCCGCGGCCTGGATCCGACGCCGGTCTGGCGCGACATGGTGTACGTCACCATGAAGGACCGTCTGGAGGCGATGAACTATCTCGCGCCGCCTTACAGCACGCGCTATCCGGCTATTGTCTCGCTCGAAAAAGCGTTTCAATCCCCGTCCGGCATTTTGCCCGAGGGCAACCGCGTCGTCCGCAACATCATCAAGGGCGAGAACGCCGCGAACGGCAAGTGGCTCCGCGTCGGATGGCGCGCCAAGCGGGAGTGGATCGAGGTTCGCGACAACCTGGCCGGCGAAGATCCGCTCTTCGTCGACGAAAGCAAAATGGATTTCCGCCTGAGACCGGAATCACCCGCCTGGAAGCTGGGCTTCAAGCCCATTCCGGTGGAGAAGATTGGTCTTCAAGTGGATGAGATTCGCACTACCGTTCCGAAGTGATCAACATGCATCGCAAGCTTGTCTTTCTGTCAACGCTTCTGGCGAGTTCCGCCTGGACCGCCGAAGTAGCGGCTACGTGGGGTTTGGCGACGCTCTCGAAAATCGCACAGGACCCGCGCAACGTGGTTGTGCCCATACACTCCTGCCGGTTGGACGGATTCGAAGACGACCGTTCGCCGTATCGCGCGCCATCGGTGCGGCGTACGGCTGAAGGGGGACGCATTATCGCGACGGTGAAGCGCGCCGGCACCTACTATCCGGGCTTTGTGATTTACGACACCGCGGGCGACGAGCGAGTCAGTATTCGCATCGATGGCGCCGAGCGCGGTGTGGCCGTGGCCAACTACGACGACAACCGCCAGCGCCTGTTCTTCCTCACCGAGCCGTACACGTTTCGCGGCGGCGAGACCATCGAGTTCAAAGCGCTGACTTCGACGGGCATTTACCGTACCGAGGACGTCTTTCTGTTGGCCGAGAAGCCCGCGCCCCGCCAGGCCGAGTACGCGTTTACGGAAATCGAAGCGCGTCCTGAGATCGCTGGACAGTCGGCATCCGCCTCCATCACCTGGATCACGACGTGGCCCACGGCGGCGGCCATCGAATACCGCGCCGGCAGCGCGGCGCAGGTTCGCACGCTGAAGGAAGACGCACCGGTTCGGAACCATCGCGTCAACATCGCGGGTCTGCGCGCCGGCGCGACATACCAATATCGCTTCGTGGCCGCGGATCGCACAGGCAAAACGGTGACGAGCGAGTGGAGGACGTTCTCCACCGCGCCGCCG
>CAZDIZ010000026.1:0-5101 GCA_964505625.1 uncultured Solibacteraceae bacterium
TCGATCTTGGCCGGATCGGAAGTGAGCGCGAAGCGTACCCAGATGGACGGGCTGGAATGATTCTCGTATTCGACTTCGGCTTCGGCCAGCGCGGTGCGGCAGCGCATGCACCAATGCACCGGTTTGAGGCCCTTGTAGACGTAGCCTTTATCCAGGAAATCGACGAAAGCCTGCGCGATGACGGCTTCGTACTTCGCCGTCATGGTGAGGTAGGGATCTTCCCACTGCCCGAGCACGCCCAGGCGCTTGAACTCGCGGCGGTGAATGTCGACGTACTTCTGCGCGTAGGCGCGGCAGGCGGCGCGGATTTCGGCCGCCGTCATGGTGGCCTTCTTCTTACCTAGTTCGTTGTCGACCTTGATTTCGATAGGCAGACCGTGGCAATCCCAACCGGGGACGTAAGGCGCGTCGAAGCCGGCCATGCTCTTGGACTTCACGATGAAGTCCTTCAGAATCTTGTTGAATGCCGTGCCGAGGTGAATGTTGCCGTTGGCGTACGGCGGCCCGTCGTGCAGTACGTAGACGGGGCGTCCTGCGCGCGCCGCACGAATCTGCGCGTACAGCTTTTCCTCCTCCCAGCGAGCCAGAATGGTGGGCTCGGTCTGCGGGAGATTGGCCTTCATCGAGAAGTCCGTGCGTGGCAGGTTGACGGTCTTTTTCAGGTCGATTTCGTTCACTTGCATGGGGAAACTACATTGTAGCGCGTGTTAAAAAGGGGGCAGGCCCCTTTTATGGACCATAGGCAAGTTTGGCAGGATGTCAAGCGAGTGCGCGAGGCGGCGCCGCTGGTGCACAACATCACGAATTACGTGGTGATGAACACGACGGCGAACGCGCTGCTCGCGCTTGGCGCGAGTCCCGTGATGGCGCATGCCATTGAAGAAGTCGCGGAGATGGCCGGGTTGGCCGGCGCGCTGGTGATCAACATCGGCACGCTCAGCGCGAGTTGGATCGAAGCCATGTTGAAGGCCGGCGCGGTGGCCAGGCAGTGGGGCATTCCGATTGTGCTGGATCCGGTGGGCGTGGGAGCGACGAGTTTCCGCACACAGACGGCGCGGCGTTTGCTCGACGAAGTTGCGCCCACCATTATTCGCGGCAACGCCAGCGAAATCCGCGCGCTGGCCGACGCGGGCGCGGAGACCAAAGGCGTTGACAGCACGCACACCTCGGACCAGGCTCTGGACGCGGCGCGCGCACTCGCGGGCAAGCGCGGGGCGGTGGTGGTGGTGAGCGGCGCGACGGACATGATCGTCGCCGGCGACCACGTGGTGCGCGTGCACAACGGACACGAGATGATGCCGCGCGTGACCGGACTTGGCTGCACGTCCACGGCGCTGGTGGGTGCCTTTGCGGCCGTGAATCCGTCGGCCATGCAGGCCGCGGCGCATGCCATGGCGGTGATGGGGATCGCGGGCGAGATGGCGGCCGAGCAAGCGGAAGGGCCCGGCAGCTTCCAGGTTCACTTTCTCGACGCGCTTTACCGGATGCAGGCTGACGACATTGAGCGGCGCCTGCGCGCGGAAGAGTCATAATGCTTCGTTACGATTGGCGCCTGTATTTGGTGACTGACCGGTGTATAGCGGGCGAGCGGTCTCTCGAAGACGTCGTGCTCGCTGCTGTGCGTGGCGGCGTGACAGCGGTGCAGCTTCGCGAAAAAGAGTGCTCAACGCGCGAGTTCATCGAACTGGGGCGGCGTTTGAAGACGCTGCTCGATCCTTTCGGCGTGCCGCTCATCGTGAACGATCGCGTGGACGTGGCCATGGCCGTAGGCGCCGCTGGTGTACACATCGGTCAATCCGACATGAGCTATGCCGATGCGCGCGCGCTGCTCGGCCCCGACGCGGTGATCGGGCTTTCGGTGGAGAACATGGAGCAAGCCGCCGAGGCCGAACTCCTGGACGTTGACTACCTGGGTGTGAGTCCGGTCTTCGCGACACCGACCAAGACCGATACCGCGCCTGCGTGGGGTCTGGATGGCTTGCGCCACCTGCGCGCAACCTCGCGGCATGTGCTGGTTGCGATCGGCGGCATTGACGCCACGAACGCCGCGGACGTGTTGGCGGCCGGTGCCGACGGCATCGCCGTGGTTTCGGCGATTTGCGGCGCGGCCGATCCGGAACGCGCGGCGCGCGAATTAGCGGGCGTTGTTGGTTTGCCCGAGCGCGCGTAGGATCGCGTCCACGTCGCACACCGCTCCGCCCCAGCTTCCGCCGCTCACTTGCTGCAATGCGGCCCAGAGTCGCGTCGCGTCGGGAAGGCGTGGGTCCGGAGCGAGCGCCGGGTGCGGTTCGCGCTCGTTGAGCGTGCGCTCGGCGTCATCGGCCACCAGGTTGATGGACCCTTCCAAACGCACGCGGTCGATCGCAATTTCGATGATGTCGCCGTCGCGCAGCTTGCCGATGGGGCCGCCGGCGAGCGCTTCCGGTGAAACGTGTCCGATGCAAGCGCCGGTTGACACGCCACTGAAACGAGCGTCGGTGATGAGCGCGATGTGTTTGCCAAAGCTCAAGTACTTGAGCGCGCTGGTGAGCTGGAAGGTCTCTTCCATGCCCGTGCCCAGGGGCCCGCGTCCCGCCAGCACCAGAATGTCGCCGGGCTGAACCTGGCCGGCTTTGACGGCTTCGACGGCGGCGGATTCGGTGGTGAACACACGCGCCGGGCCGCGTTTGCGGTACACGCCGTCGTCGTCCACCACGCTTGGGTCGATGGCTGTGCACTTCACCACCGAACCTTCCGGCGCCAGATTGCCAGTTGGGAAGCACACCGTGGAGGTGATGCCGCGGCGGCGCGCTTCATCGGGCGAGAAGATGACGTCGTCCGGGTCGATGCCGTTGCGGTCCTTGAGCACGGCACGAAGCTTGGCGCGGCGTTCGGAGCTTTCCCATTCGTCCAGGTTTTCGCCGAGTGTGCGGCCTGTGACGGTCATGGCTTTCAGGTCCAGCAAACCGGCGCGCCGCAGGTGCAACATCACTTCGGGCACGCCGCCAGCCAGAAACACTTCGACGGTCAGGTGGTTGCGCGGCCCGTTGGGCAACACGTCCACCAGACGTGGCGTCTGGCGATTCACCTCGGTCCAATCGGCGACCGAAGGGCGGGGAAGTCCGGCCGAAAAGGCGATAGCTGGTAGATGCAGGATCAAGTTGGTGGAGCCGCCGAACGCCGCGTGGACCACCATGGCGTTGCGCACGCTGGACTCGCCTAGGATGTCCCCCGTTTTCACGCCGCGCTCAATTAGGGACAGTACTGCCTGCGCCGAACGTCGCGCCATGTCGAGCCAGATTGCGTGGCCGCTGGGCGCTAGGGCCGCGTGCGTGAGCGTCATGCCGAGCGCTTCACCAACTACTTGCGAAGTGCCGGCCGTACCCAAAAACTGGCAGCCGCCGCCGGGCGATGCGCAGGCGCGGCAGCCCACATCCGACGCATATTCCAGTGTGATTTCGCCGTGCGAATAACGCGCACCGATCGATTGCACACGTCCGGCGTCCTCACCCTTCTCGGGGCCGAGCGTTGCGCCGCCGGGCACCAGCACCGAGGCGAGATCCCGCGCCGCGGCCAGAGCCATCATCATGGCCGGAAGGCCTTTGTCGCAGGTTGCCACGCCCATCACGCCCGAGCGCGTGGGCAGCGAACGGATCAGGCGGCCAAAGATAGTGGCGGCGTCGTTGCGGTAGGCCAGGCTGTCGAACATGCCGGCGGTGCCTTGGGTGCGCCCGTCGCACGGGTCGGTGCAATAGCCGGCAAAGGGGATGGCGCCGCGCTGTTTCAATTCGCGTGCGGCGGCCTCCACCAACAGGTTCACTTCGTAGTGGCCGGTATGATAGCCGAGTGCGATGGGCGCTCCGTCGGGCGCGCGCAAACCGCCATGCGTGCTGAGGATGAGCACTTCGGCCGAGCCCAGCGCCGAGGGCTCCCAGCCCATGGCGGCGTCCATGGTCCATCCGAAAACGTCTCCGGACGGACGATTGCGCAGCATCTCGGGCGCCAATGGCAATGCACCCTTCGGGCCCGCCACGCGAGTGCGCACGTCGTAGAAAGCGTCATCCATGGTGAGACCACCCTCCAAGGTTCGCTAGAATTGAGTAGAATTCAGGCGCGTAACGGAGATACCTCTTGCCAAACTCAAATCAAGGTTCCGTGGCCATCTATCCTGGCTCCTTCGATCCTATCACCTACGGTCACCTGGACCTGATTGAACGGGGTTCGCGACTGTTCAGCCGTCTGATCGTGGCCATTCTCAGCAACGACTCCAAAGAGCCGCTGTTCAGCGTCTCCGAGCGCATGGAGATGTTGGCGCAATCGGTGAAGGTCTTTCCGAACGTCGAAGTGGATTCGTTCAATGGCCTGCTGGTCGATTACGCTTCCGTGCGCGGCGCGACGGCGTTGATGCGCGGTATCCGCGCCATTTCAGACTATGAGTACGAGTTGCAGATGGCTTTGATGAATCGCCGGCTGCGCCCGGACATCGAAACAGTATTCCTCATGGCGGGCGAAGCTTACAGCTTCATCAGCTCGAGGCTGGTAAAACAGGTGATCGGATTGGGTGGGAACATTTCCGGATTGGTGCCACCCATGGTGGAGGCACGTTTACGGGACCGGTTGCTGGGGCCAAAGCAGGGACAGCAATGACGTCCCCCATTCGTCTGGCCGGGCGCATGGGGTCGATGGAACTCTCCTCGACCGCGCAGGCCGCCGCGGCGGCGGAGCGTTTGCGGCGGCAGGGCGCCGATGTAGTGGACCTGGGCGTCGGCGAGCCGGATTTTCCGACGCCGGACAACGCCAAGCGGGCGGGCATCGAAGCCATTGAGCGTAACTTCACGCGCTATACGGCCATCGGGGGCACCATCGAATTGCGAGAGGCCGTGTGCCGCCGTCACGCGGCCGATTACGGATCGTGCTACACGCCGCAAGAGTGCATCATCTCGGTGGGCGGCAAGCACGTCATCTTCAACGCGATTCAATCGCTGATCGATCCGGGCGATGAGGTGATCATCCCGGTGCCTTACTGGGTGACTTATCGCGATGTGGTCGAGTACGCCGGGGGACGCCCCGTGTACATCGAAACGCTGGAATCGGACAGTTTCCGGCTTTCGGCGGCGATGGT
>CAZDIZ010000026.1:5201-11209 GCA_964505625.1 uncultured Solibacteraceae bacterium
CAGAGCCACACCACGACGAACCCGTCGTCGGTGGCGCAGGCGGCGGCGTACGAAGCGCTGAGCGGCCCGCAGGATTCGGTCGCGGCGATGCTCGATCAGTACCGTGTCCGCCGCGACGTTGTGATCACTCGGTTGAGCGCCATGCCGGGCGTCGCGATTCGCGCTCCGCACGGCGCGTTCTACGCGTATCCGAATGTGAGCGAGGCCATGCGGCGGCTGGGGTGTGCCACGGCCACCGAATTCTCCACGCGGCTGCTCGAACAGGCGCTGGTGGCGGTGGTTCCGGGCGACGCCTTCGGCACGCGCGAGCACATACGCATCTCCTATGCGGCCTCCATGGCGCAACTGGAGCGCGGCATGGACCGGCTGGAGAAATTCGTGCGAGGTGCCGCGCGATGAGCCGTGCGCCGCTGCGGTTGGTCACCAAGGCTCTGCCCAAAGTGTGGGGCGCGACGAAGCTGGAACCGTGGCACCGCGACGCGGCCGAGAAGATCGGCGAAATCTGGCTGCAACACCCTGAGGGCGAACCGCTGCCGCTGCTGGTGAAGTTCCTTTACACCAGCGAAGCGCTTTCCGTGCAGGTGCATCCCGGAGACGACTACGCCCGGCGGCATGAAAATTCGTGCGGCAAGACCGAGATGTGGGTGATCCTGCGCGCCGAGCCGGGCGCGCGTATCGCTCACGGACTGCGCGAAGCGGTCACGCGCGAAAAGCTGCGCGAAGCGGCGCAGTCCGGCAAGATCGAGAGTTTGCTCAACTGGGTGCCGGCTAAGCCGGGCGACGTGTTGTTCACGCCGGCCGGAGTCATACACGCCATTGGCGCGGGCATCGCGCTGTGCGAAATACAGCAGAACTCCGATGTCACCTACCGGCTTTACGATTACGGACGCCCGCGCGAGTTGCACATTTCTCAAGCCGTCGAAGTCTCCTGGTTGGAACCGAGTCCCACGCATACGCGGCCCGCAGCGGCCGGCGAGGGAAGGGAACTGCTAGCGCGCTGCGAGCATTTCGCGGTCGAGCGTTTGCGCCTCGCGGCGGGCGAACGTTACGAGACCGCCGGTGAGCGAATGCTGATTCTGCTCGAAGGCGAAGTGCGAATCGCCGGAGAACAGGGGCTCCCCGGCGATGCCTGGCTGCTGGATGAAAGCGGCGCCTGCGAAGTTCGGGCCGCTGCTCCCGCGTTGCTGCTGACGGCCAGAGCGTAGGCCGACGCTCCTCGGCTACTCTGCGACCTCGCCAAATAAGGCGGTGCGGTGTTCTTGCCCCGCAAGTGGTCCCAGTGAGGTGTCCCCAAGTCTAAAGCGGCAGACGCCCGGCACCGATTCCTTCTGTATGCGCTTCCTGCTTTTTCTCGTGCTCGCCGCAACGGCGGCCGCGCAATCGAGTGGGCCTCTTGCAGCCATGCTCGAACGCTGCGAGCAATTTGGCGACGACGATGCGCGCACGCAGGAGTCTTATCGGGGCGCGATCCGTTCCGTGGTGCAAGGCGCCTGGACGCGGGAGCGGGACGTGCTCGCAACCGCGCTGAAGCATCCGCGCCCGCAAGTTCGGCGCTGCGCGGCTTCGATCTTCAGCTTGATCGGGCAGGGCGGCTACGGCACAATCGAGCGACTCGGTCCGGTGTTGCCGGCCCTGTTCGAAGCCCTCCGCGACCAGGAGAAGGAAGTCGGGTTCGGAGCGGCCATGGCAATCGCGCACCTCAAACCCGAACCGCCTCCGACGGTGGCGCAATCCATTGTTCAGTGGCTGCCTCATGTCGACGCGGGTCTCCAGGGCATACTGCTGACGGGACTCGCGCGGGTGGCCGATCCAACTCCGGCAATCGTCGCCGAATTCGTGCGCGCAATTCGAACGAACGTCTCCCCGGGCACGCAGTCCGGCGCGTTGGCCGGTTTGACGGAAAACCGCTGGAAGCATCCCGAGTTGATGGAACCCGTGGTCCTGGCGCTGGAATCGCCGGATATGTTGAGCCGGGGCGCGGCCACGAAGGTGGTGGCGCGCTTTGGTCCCGCGGCGGGCGCGGCCCTTCCCCGGTTGCGCGCGAATCTGAAGACGCCGGACCTTCTGCCCGTGGAGCGCGCCGACATCCACGCCGCTATTGCCGCCATCTCCACCGGCGGCCGTCCCGGGCGTTAGGGGTTTCCCCCCAAGACGGCACCACCGCTTGCCATCACTGCTGGCACGAGTGCGTGCGCAGCCACTCGCGGCCCACGGCGTCGGCCGCGCGGATGGCGTCCTTCACCATCTCGGGCCGGACTTCGAAGGGTTCGTTGTGGATCGTATCCTGGGCCGCGGTGGCACGGACAGCGATCTTTTCCAGCGTTTCGTCCGTGATTTCACCGAGTCCGATTCCGGCGAGCGTTACCGGTAGACCGATGGACGCCGCAAAACCGAGCACTTCGTCGATCACCGCCTGGGGCTGCTTTTCCAGCATGAGCTGCACGAGCACACCGAAAGCTACTTTCTCTCCATGCAGGTATGTGCGCGTCTGAGGCGCCGCCGTCAACCCATTGTGTACGGCGTGCGCCGCCGCCAGCCCCGACGATTCGAACCCGAGTCCGGAAAGCAGTGTGTTGGCTTCGACCACGCGTTCCAAGCTGGGTGTGACGGTCTGCGTCTTCAATGCCTCCAGTGCGTCCACGCCGTCGGCGAGCAGCGTGCGATAACACAACTCGGCCAGCGCCAGCGCGCTTCGCGTGGATGCGCCGCCGCGCATGTTCTGTATGTGGCCGTCCACGCAGGTCTTGGCTTCAAACCACGTCGCCAGAGCATCGCCCATCCCCGCCACCAGCAGGCGCCGGGGACCACTGGCAATCAACTGCGTATCGACCAGGACCAGGTCGGGATTGCGGCGGAAGATCCGGCATTCTTCAAAGACGCCGTCGCCGGTGTACACGATGGACAGCGCGCTGCACGGCGCGTCGCTCGAAGCAACCGTCGGGCAGCACACCACGGGTAGTTTCAGATCGGCTGCGGCGGCGCGCGCCGCGTCGAGCGTCTTGCCTCCACCGGCGCCGATGATCACTCCGGCGTGCTGCGCGCACGCTTCCGCCTTCACGCGTTCGATTTCCGCCTTTGAGCATTCTCCGCCGAAACGAAAAACCTTGAAGTCGTAACCGGCCTCGGGCAGGCTCTGCGACCAGGTTTCGGAAAGCAGCGCCGCCGCTGACCGTCCGGCGACAATGAGCGCCGGACCGGGGAGGCCGAGAGCCGCCAGTTCTTTTCCGAGGAATCTGGTGGCGTCCTTGCCCTGTGTGTATCGGCTCGGCGAACAAAAAATGCTCAGCATGCGACCAGTCTACAACGTGCATGTTCGGCTACGATAGCTACGATGACAGCGAAGCTGCCGGAAGGTTACTTGATCGGCGCGATGAGCCGCGCGGAAGCGTCCGTGCTTGATGCGTGGGCGGCGAGCGAGGGTTGGAACCCTGGAGTGAACGACATCGATGTCGCCTGGGGATTCGATCCGGAGGCGTTCATCGCGTTGCGGCGTGGCACTGAGTTTGTCGGAGGCGGCTCGATCATTTCCTACGGAGGCAAGGCCGGCTTCATGGGCCTGTTCATCGTCCGCCAGGACCATCGCCGGAAAGGGCTCGGCACGATTCTGTGGCATGAGCGCCTGCGCCTCCTGCGTCAACGTCTGGCGCCGGATGCGCCTATCGGTATGGATGGTGTCCTGGAAATGGCGCCGTTCTACGAAAAGGGCGGCTTCACGTTTCTCTATCGCGATGCGCGCTATCAAGGTATCGCCGCGGGCGTGCGCGATCCCTCGGCCGTGCCTTTGAGTGAAGTCGATTTTGCGCGGATCGACGCTTTCGACCGTCGTCACGTGGCGGCGCCACGGACTGATTTTCTGCGGGCGTGGCTCGCTCAACCCGGCGGCAGAGGCGTGGCTCTTGTCGATCGCGGGCAACTCACCGGGTATGGCTTTCTGCGGCCATGCCGGACGGGCTACAAAGTGGGACCGGCATTCGCCGCCACGGCGGAGTGCGGCGCACGTCTGCTACAAAGCCTTCTATCGCTGGTGCCGGGTGAGCAAGTGCAACTCGACGTGCCGGAACCGAATCATGCAGCGGTGCGTATTGCTGAAGATCTCGGTTGGCAGAGAGTATTCGCCTGCGCACGCATGGTGAACGGCCGCAACTCAGCGCTGCCCATTGAAAGCATCTTCGGCGTGACCTCGTTCGAATTCGGCTGAGTGCCGGAGTGAAATCCGAAAGTTGCTAAACTCGGCACAAGGAACTGTCTTGAGCGAGATCATCCCCACTTGCGCGGCGGCCCAAGCAGGGCAAGGGCTCTGTAGCCGGGGCTAAGCGCATGCCGGACTCACCGAACAACTCGAATGCAGCGGCCGTGCCGGACACGCTCGACGGAGTGATCAAACCCGACGAGCGTTCCTACTTGAACTGCATCCGCTGTGGTTTGTGTCTTGTCGCTTGCCCCACTTACCGCGAGTATTTGACTGAGACGGCTTCGCCTCGCGGCCGTGTGGCGCTGGCGCGCATGACGCTGGAGGGCAGGCTCCAACTCAGCCCGAACCTCTCCGAGCAAATGTATGGCTGCTTTGCCTGCATGGCTTGCAGCGACATTTGCCCGGTGGGAATACGTCCCGCCGAGTTGGCGCTGTCGATGCGGCACGTTCAGGAGCAGATCGATCCCGCGGCGTGGAAAGGACCGCTGTTCGGCGGCGTGGTCTCGCACCCGCGCCGGATGGAGCTAGCCACGCTGCCGCTGCGTTTGTATGAAGGATTCGGCATACGGCGTTTGGTGCGCCTGCTGCGTCTGGATCGCGCGCTTTCGGAGCAGATTCGCGATCTGGAGGCGATGTTGCCGCCGGTGCCCGCGCATCCACTACGCCGCGTTCTGCCGGAAGTCACTGCCGCGTTTGGCGAACAACGCTATCGCGTGGGTTTCTTCCTTGGTTGCGCGCAGAGCCTGCTGTTCGCGGAGCAGAGCGCCGCCACCGTGCGTGTGCTCGCGCGGAACGGCTGCGCCGTGATCACTCCGAACAACATCGAATGCTGCGGCATGCCGGCGCGCGGGTACGGTCGCATTGACTTGGTCGAGCGGCACGCGCGGCACAACATCGCCGTCTTTGAGCGCGCGGGGGCGGACGTCATCATCACCGATTGCGCCACGTGCGGTTCGACGTTGAAGGAATACGATGCGCTGCTCGCCAACGATGCGGAGTGGGCGATGCGCGCCGAAGCGTTCAGCCGCAAGGTGCGCGACGTGAGCGAATTTCTTGCGGACATTCCGCTGCGGCAGCCTACCAAACGCGTGAGCAAGCGAGTGACGTATCACGATCCCTGCCATCTGCGCAGAGCGCAGCGTGTGTGGAAGCAGCCACGGAATCTGCTTGCGAACATCGACGGGCTTGAACTTGTGGAACTGCCCGAAGCCGACTGGTGCTGTGGCTCGGCGGGGAGCCAACTCATCACACACCACGAAACTTCGCTCAAGGTGCTGAACCGTAAGCTGGACAATATCGCGAATACCAAGTGCGAGGTGGTGGCATCGGGCTGTCCCGGCTGCCGGATGCAATTGAATGCCGGCATCGGGCGCCGCGGGCTGAACGTCGCGGTGGTTCATCCGGTGCAACTGTTGGATGAAGCCTATGGGGACGACGATGGACAACAGACTAATTGACGGCCTGATCAAAGTGGCCGGCAAAGACGGAGTGCTCCGCAGCGTTGAAGATCTGGCCGCCTATAGCTACGATGGCACCTTTGCCGAAGCGCGTCCGGACTTGGTTGTTCTCCCCCAAACCACCGAACAGGTGAGCCGCATCGTTAAGCTGGTGGCGGAAGCGCGCCTGCCGATTGTGCCGCGCGGCATGGGGTCGGGGCTCGCGGCCGGCTCGGTTCCGTGTCCCGCTGGCGGCATCGTGGTTTCGTTCACACGGATGAACCGCATTCTGGAAATCGACGAAGCGAATTCGACCGTTCGCGTCGAAGCCGGCGTGGTCACCGCCGAGTTGCAGGCCGAAGTTGAGAAGCGCGGGTTGT
>CAZDIZ010000026.1:11309-27540 GCA_964505625.1 uncultured Solibacteraceae bacterium
GAAGCCGGCGTGGTCACCGCCGAGTTGCAGGCCGAAGTTGAGAAGCGCGGGTTGTTTTATCCTCCCGATCCGTCCAGCATCCGGCATTCGACCATCGGCGGAAACATCGCCTGCAACGCCGGCGGACCGCGCTGCCTCAAGTACGGCGTGACGGGCAACTATGTGCTCGGGCTGACCGTGGTGCTTGCCGACGGCCGTGTGCTCAACTGTGGGGGCAAGCCCATCAAGGACGTCACGGGCTACAACCTCAACGCGCTTTTCACTTCGTCGGAAGGCACGCTGGGGCTGATTACGGAAGCTCTGCTGCGTCTGGTGGCGCGGCCACGCTGCTCGCGCACGGCGCTGGCTGAGTTCGTCAAACTGGCGGACGCCACGCGCACGGTGAACGCCATTTTGTCGGCGGGAGTCGTGCCGGCCTGTCTCGAGTTGATGGACCAGACCGCCATCGTCTGCATCGAAGAAGCGATGCATCTCGGATTGCCAACCGATGCCGAAGCATCGCTCATCATTGAGACGGACGGAGCCGATGAGGCCACGGTCCTCCGCGATATCGAAACCTCGGCCCGGATCTGCCGCGAGAACGGCGCCCGTTCGGTGAACGTCGCGCGGGACGAAGCTGAACGCGCGGGATTGTGGAAGGCGCGCCGCTCGATTTCGCCGTCGCTTGCCAGGAAGGCTCCGAATAAACTTGGCGAAGACATCACGGTGCCGCGCGATGCGATCCCGGAGGTTGTCCGGCGGTTGCGCGAGATCAGCGCGAAGCACGGACTGCCGATCGTGATCTTCGGCCACGCGGGCGACGGCAACCTGCACCCGAACATTCTTTTCGACAAACGCGATCCGGAACAATGCGCGACGGTCGAACGTATGGTGGCGGACGTGTTCGACGCCGCTCTGTCGCTGGGCGGGACGCTGTCCGGCGAACACGGAGTCGGCGTGCTCAAGCGTCCGTACCTGGAACGCGCGCTCGGGCCGGTTTCGGTGGAAGTTCAAAGGCGAATCAAGCAAGCGCTCGACCCGATGGGCATTTTGAACCCGGGAAAGATGTTCCCGGAGTAGCTCGCACGAGTTGAATTCAAGCTATTCGGTCGTGATGCCGCGCGAGCGCAGCAGCCGGGCGATTCTCGCCTGATGTTTCGCGCGAATGGGTCCGGTCGGTTCGGGCGCGGCGCCCAAGTCGACCAGTTCCTTGGCCACCACGATGTCCACGGGATTGGGCATGGACGCGCCCCAATCGGCCACCTTCACGATGAACGTTCCGCCTTCGACCGAGCACAGATCGTACACCAGGTCGGAATCCGCGATGACGGAAGCGTCGGTGCCGGAGCGCAGGAATTCGTTGGCGAGCCGCACCACCACGTAACGGCGTTTCTGGTCGAAGAACTCGATTGCGCATCCGGGATACTGGGAGAGTAACTCGACAATTCGCGCGGCGCTGGGCTTGGCGGCCTTGCGCCGCTCCAGGTATTGATACACATCGTCCAGGCTCTCCAGTTTCGCCGCGTATAAGGTCTTGCGCCAGTGGCCAAGGTTGAGCGGCTCGGCCCACGGCGGCGCCATGAACGAATACTCCTTCAACGCGGGTGGAAAATAGGGAGGAGCGTCGAGCCCGAATCGTTCCTTGAACAGGCGGCGGGCTTTTTCTTCCTGCTCGCCGAACGGGCGCGTCGAATTGCCGTAGGGCCAATTGAGCTCTTCCTTGCCGGCTCGCGAGAGCGCCAGCGAGTGCGCACCCATCACTTCGAAGCTGACGGCGGACCACTGAGAATCAAGGTAAGCGACCACGGCTTCGGTGCGATCAAACTCCTTGTGGAACGATTGGACGTTCTGCGTCCACCGTTCGAACAAAGCGCTCTTCTGGCCGCTCTTGCAGCTCGCGGAAAACAAAATGCAGGCCGCCAACACAGCAGACGGAAACACCCGGAGGCCCATGGCAGGCTCCTCCTTTTGTTCTTGATGTTACTCCAGTGGCGATGCTGGCGACGGTGAACTCAGTAAGAGCATCACTCGCGGATACAATAACGATTTGACGCGAGCGGAGACGAGCGCGATGGCACGTTCATAGAAAGCGGTCGAGCCGCTTGTCTCCGGTGTTCTGGATCGATGGTAAGGCGTAGAAGACGATTTTTCGATAGGAGAGCGATGAACAAAGTGCAAAGAGTGGTGATGCTGTTCCTTTTGTCCCTTCTCTTAAGCGCGCAACAAGGACGTCAGCTTGACGAGTGGGCGACGCTCGACGAATCACTTGCACAACCCTCAATGAAATCGGACCGGCCTAGAGCTGGTTTTGTCCCTGATGATCGAACTGCCGTTCGTATCGCTGAAGCGGTTGCTGAGGCGCTATACGGGGAGCAGCGAATCGCGTCAGAGCGCCCCTTTCGAGCCAGACTCAAGGATGATGTGTGGACGGTCGTTGGTACTCTGAAGCCGCGTGGCGCATATGGAGGAACGGCCGTTGTTCAGATCAGCAAGAAGGATGGCCGCATTCTGTTCGCCGTTCACCAGCATTGAGCGACGGCGGTGGCGGGGACAGACGGGACGTTTTCTAGATTGGCTGCTTCTCGCCTCTGCCGCCCAACATCTCAGGAAAACCCAAGTCCGATTCGTTCGACCATCTCAATCTTCCGCCGCATTGCTCGTTTAGGTGGTCGAGATGAGCGCCGATCATGTGCATCACCAATTGGAGCGCTTGAACGGCATCAACGCCCGCCGCGGATCTGACGTTTTCTTGGAGGCCGGCGCCGCGTAGCTGATAGGGGCATAGGTAAGCTGTGCTGTCGGACCAACGCTCTGGTTTACCGATCAGAACGGAGATCGTCTCAACGCCGTCGTCAGTTTCCAGCGTTAGTTCTCTGACCGCAATAACTTCGTCTATCTTGTCAGTCCTGAAGTCCATCGGCAGATCCTTGTTCGTCCCCATCATCTCATCATGCCGGGTGAGATGATAGTGAGCTATGCGCAAACCTCACCTGCTGCTCGTCGCGGTAGTACTCGCAGCGCTTGCGGTGGGTGTCGTTTGGATCGCCGGTGGCGCGCTCGCTTCTCCCCTCCGTGCAAATTGCGGACGCCCGCCCGCCGATCTTCCTTGCGAAACCGTCAACATCGCCAGCGGCTCCGGGGCCACGCTTCGCGGCTGGTTTGTCGCTGGCAAGCCGGGGTGCGGCGCGGTGGTGCTGATGCACGGTGTTCGTGTGAACCGCCTGGCCATGCTCGGGCGGGCGCGCTTCCTGCATCGGCAGGGTTACTCGGTACTGCTGTGCGATTTTCAATCTCACGGCGAAAGTTCCGGCGAGCGCATCACGTTCGGTCATCTTGAGAGCCGCGACGCACAAGCCGAAGTCGCGTATGTACGCCGCCGGCTTCCGCAGGAGAAAGTGGCGGCGCTCGGCGTCTCGCTGGGCGGGGCGGCGGCGTTGCTGGCTACGCCACCACTTCAAGTCGATGCGCTGGTGCTCGAATCCGTCTATCCGACCATCGACGAAGCCATCTCGAACCGGCTCGCCATGCGCCTGAGTCCGCTGGCGAGGCTCGCCACGCCGCTGCTCACGTTGCAGCTACGGCCGCGCATCGGTGTGAGCGCGGACCAACTGCGTCCAATCGACCGCATCGCGCATGTCACGGTTCCGAAGCTCATCATCTCGGGCACTGCGGACCGGCAAACTCCCATTACCGAAACCGAACGTTTGTTCCAAGGCGCTGCGGCGCCGAAGGAGCTCTGGCGAGTAGAAGGCGCGCAACACCAGGACTTGCACGCTTTCGCGACAGCGGAATATGAGCGCCGCATCGCCGGTTTTCTCGCGGCGCATCTCAGATAAGGCACCCCCCGGCGCGCCCTTGTTATATTGGTAGTTTCCAATGCAAATTGACAAAGTGTACGAGCCCCAGCGGTTCGAACCGCGATGGGCACAGTGGTGGGTTGACTCGCAGTTGTTCCATGCCTCGGCCGAGGCGCCGGGGGAGATGTTCTCGCTGGTAATCCCCCCGCCGAACGTCACCGGCAGCCTGCACATGGGGCACATGCTGGAGCACACCGAGATCGACGCCACCATACGCTGGCGCCGCATGCGCGGCTCGAACACACTGTGGCTGCCCGGGACCGATCACGCCGGTATCGCCACGCAGATGGTGGTGGAGCGCAAGCTGGCGAGCGAAGGCATCGACCGCCGCGCCATCGGCCGCGAAGAATTCGAAAAGCGGGTTTGGGCTTGGAAGAAGGAATACGGCGGCAACATCAAGCGTCAGATGATGCGCACCGGAACCAGTTGCGACTGGGGCCGGGAGCGCTTCACGCTCGATGAAGGCTTGTCGCGCGCCGTGCGCGAAGTCTTCGTGCGCTTGTACGAAAAAGGCCTCATCTATCGCGGCGAGTACATGGTGAACTGGTGCCCGCGCTGCCACACGGCCATCTCGGATCTGGAAACCGTGCACGATGCCACGGCGGGCAACCTGTGGCACCTGCGCTACCCAGTGAAGGGCACGTCGCGCGTGCTCGTGGTGGCCACCACGCGGCCGGAAACCATGCTCGGCGACACCGCGGTCGCTATCAACGCCAAGGACGCGCGCTACCTCGACCTCCACGGCAAGACCGTCATACTGCCGCTGATGAATCGCGAGATCCCCATCATCCTGGACGATATGGCCGATCCGCAGTTCGGAACCGGCGTCGTGAAGGTCACCCCGGCGCACGATCCCAACGACTTCGAAGCCGGCAAGCGCCATGACCTTGCGAAGATTCAGGTCATCGACGAAAACGGCCGCATGACGGCTGCCGCGGGCGCTTACGCGGGACTCGACCGCTACGAAGCCCGCAACAAGGTTCTGCGCGACCTGGAAGATCAAGGGCTGGTCGAAAAGGTCGAACCGTACGAAGTGAGCCTCGGCAAATGCCAGCGCTGCAAGACCGTGGTGGAGCCGCTCATTTCCAAGCAGTGGTTCGTCAAGACCAAGCCGCTCGCCGAGCCCGCCATTAAAGCCGTCGAAGACGGCCGCATCCAGTTCATTCCGGAAAACTGGAGCAAGACTTACTTCGAGTGGATGTACAACATCCGCGACTGGTGCATTTCGCGCCAGCTCTGGTGGGGCCATCGCATTCCGGCCTGGCACTGCGCCGATTGCGGCGAAGTGACAGTGAGCCGCCAGACGCCCACCGCGTGCGCGCACTGCGGCTCGGCCAATTTGCGGCAGGACCCCGACGTGCTCGATACGTGGTTCAGCTCCGGGCTGTGGCCGTTTTCGACCATGGGCTGGCCCGACAAGACGCCGGAGCTTGCCAAGTACTATCCGACCTCGCTGCTGATCACGGGCTTCGACATTCTTTTCTTCTGGGTCGCGCGCATGGTCATGATGGGCATGGAATGCATGGGCGACGTGCCGTTCCGCCAAGTCTACATACACGGCCTGGTGCGCGACGCCGAAAAGCAGAAGATGTCGAAGACGCGCGGCAACACCATCGATCCGCTGGAAGTCACCGAAAAGTACGGCACCGACGCCGTGCGCCTGGCGCTGTTGCAGGGCGCCGCGCCGGGTACCGACATCGTCTTCTCCGAAGAACGCATCGTCAGCGCGCGGGCTTTCGCCAACAAGATCTGGAACGCGGCGCGCTTCCTGTTTCTGAACATGGAGCGCGCGGGCATCGAACGCTGGGCGCCGGAGAAGATCGCCATCACCGAGAACGCGCCGCTTGAAGACCGCTGGATCTTCAGCCGTCTGCGGCAATGCGCCGAGCAGGTGAATCGCGCGCAGGAAACCTACCGCTATCACGAAGCCGCGCAGACGCTGTGGGAGTTCTTCTGGCACGAATTCTGCGATTGGTACGTCGAACTCAAGAAGCTGCGCTTCCGCGAGGGTAGCGGCCTCACCGACGATTGGCGCAACGTGCTCACGGTGTTTGAAGCCGCGCTGCGACTGCTGCATCCGGTGATGCCGTTCATCACCGAGGAACTCTGGCAGCGCATCACCGAGGGCGCTCCGAATCGCGCGCCGTCGATCGCCGTGAGCCAGTATCCGGAGATTCCGGAATCGTTGGCCGACGCGGAAGCGGAAGAAGAAATGCGGCTGTTGCAAGAGACCATCACCGCCGCGCGCAATCTTCGTTCGGAAAACAAAATCGATCCGAAGCAGAAGGTCGGCGTGGTGCTTGCGACGCGCGGCGCGGCGTTGAAGGTGGCGCGCGCGCACTCCGCTGAAATCGAAGCGCTGGCGCGCATCGGACTTGACGTGCGCGAGGCGGCCGAGGATGCGCCGGCGTTCCAGATGCGTCTGGACGTGGCGCCCGCGCAGATTGAGGCGCAGCGGCAGCGTTTGGAAAAGGAAATCGAGCAACTCGAAAAGGTGATCGCCAATTCCGAGCGGCAGCTTTCGAACGAGTCCTTCACCAGTCGCGCTCCGGCCGCCGTGGTCGATTCCATGCGTGCGAAGCTGGATGACTATCGCACGCAGGTGGCCAACAAGCGCGCGGCGCTGGGAGATCTGTCCGTATCATGACGTTTGATTACCGGCACCCGGAAGTAGTCGATGCCGTGCGGCGCGCACTGGCCGAAGACATCGGCTCCGGGGACGTCACCACCAATACTTGTGTGCGCGCGGACGCCATGGCGCGCGGACGCTTCGTCGCTCGCCAGCCGTTGGTGCTGGCCGGGATCGGGCTGCTGAACCTGATTTACGAAGAGCGCGGCGGAGTGGCGGAGTTGAATTTGTGTTGCGCGGATGGCGCAAGTGCCGCGCACGGCGATGTGCTGGCCACGGTGCGCGGCGCGGCGCGCACGTTGCTTGAATGCGAACGCACGGCGCTCAATTTCCTGCAGCGTTTGAGCGGCGTGGCCACCGTCGGGCGGCGTTACGTGGACGCGGTGAAGGGCACGCGCTGCCGCATCCTGGACACGCGCAAGACCACGCCCGGTTTGCGGCGTCTGGAAAAAATGGCCGCGGCGGCGGGCGGCGTCACCAATCATCGTTTGGGATTGTTCGACGCGGTGCTCATCAAGAACAATCACATTTCGGCCGCGGGCGGTGTGCGCGCGGCGCTGGAACGCTTCGCCGGATCGCAACTCGAAGTCGAAATCGAAGTGCGCACGCGCGCCGAACTCGACGAAGCGCTGGCGTGCGGCGCGCGCCATCTGCTGCTTGATAACCTGACGCCTGCTGAAGCCGCCGAGTGGATTCGCGCGATCGGTGGCCGCGCGACGGCGGAGTTGAGCGGCGGCATCACGCTTGAAAGCGCGCGTGCCTATGCCGAAGCGGGCGCCGACTTCGTTTCCGCCGGTGCCATCACGCACTCGGCCGTGGCGGTGGACATCAACTTTCGTTTGGAGTTGGAGTGACGGCGGCGTTCGACATCGAATGGGTGCGCGCCCGGATGCCCGGGCGGCGGGTGGAGTATGTTGCCACAACCGGTTCGACGATGGCCGATGCCGAAGCGCTTCTCGACGAGGGGTGCCCCAGCGGTACGGTCGTGGTGGCCGGGGAGCAGACCGCCGGTCAAGGCCGCCTGGGGCGCGCATGGCACTCCGAGCCGCACGCCGGTTTGTACGCTTCCATCGTCCTGCGTCTTCCGCTTCCGGTTCTACGTTTGCCGTTGGTGACGCTCACGCTGGGGCTCGCCACGGTGGATGCTATCTCGCTCGCTTCGGGTTTGCTCTGTGATTTACGCTGGCCCAACGATGTGCTGGCGCAGGGGCGCAAGTGCGCCGGCATACTGGTGGTAGGACACGGCGACGCACTGGTGGCCGGCATCGGCATCAACGCCAATCATCAGGAATTCCCCGAAGCCGTGCGCGACGTGGCTACGTCGCTGCGTTTAGTCACCGGGCGCGAACAATCGCGCGAGTTGCTATTATTGGCGCTGCTTGAATCCATCGATCGCGAGGTGGCGGTGCTGGTCGAATCCGGGCCGGGCGCTGTGTTGCGCGAGTTCTCGCGGGCGTCCAGTTACGTGCATGGACGGCGCGTGGTGGTGGAAGATGGCGAGCGCCGTCTGACGGGTTTCACCGAAGGGCTAGACCCTTCCGGCTTTCTTATTTTGCGCACTGACGACGGGGCGCGTGAACTAATCTTAAGCGGAGGAGTGCGCCCGCTGGAGGCTTGAACCATATGCTGCTCGCACTGGACGCCGGCAATACCAACATCACCATCGGCGCGTTCGATGGCGCGAAACTCACCGGACGCTGGCGCTTGTCGACGGTACACGAACAAACCGCCGACGAGTGGGGCATCCTGTTCCGCAACATTTTTTCGCTCGCGGGCCTGAATCTGGACGATGTGGATGGCATCATCGTCGCAAGCGTGGTGCCGCCGCTTGAGGCGTCGCTGGCGCGCATGGCGCGGCAGTACTTCAAAACCGAAGCCGTGTTTATCACGCCGGACACTGATACCGGTCTCACCATCCGCTACGATCATCCACGCGAAGTGGGCGCCGACCGTGTGGTGAACGCTGTCGCCGCCTTCCACAAATACGGTGGCCCGTGTGTGGTGGTGGACCTGGGCACAGCCATCACTTTCGACGCGATTTCGGCGCAGGCCGAATATCTCGGCGGATTGATCTGCGCCGGCATCGGCATCTCCATCGAAGCACTGTTCGCTAAGACCGCGCGCCTGCCACTGGTGGACTTCCGCGAGCCGCAGAAACTGATCGGCACCAACACGGTCGGCAGCATGCAGAGCGGACTCTACTACGGCGCGGTGAGCATGATCGACGGCATCCTGGAACGCGTTATCGCGGAGTTGGGTCCGCAAACGCGCGTCGTCGCCACCGGCGGACAGGCGCACATGATCGTGCGCGGCTCGCGCTACTTGAAGGATGTCGACGAGGATCTTACGCTCGAAGGGCTCCAGATCATCTGGGAACGGAACCGCAAGAAGTGAACGGCGAAACTGAACAGTGGAACCTGAACTACTTTAACTACTTCACCGAAGTGGAGGAGCGCTTTCAGCAGGCGCGCGGCACGGCTCTGTTTCTGTTGAGCCCGGTCGATTGGGCGCTGATTGAGGATTGGAAGAACGCCAACGTGCCGCTCGAAGCGGTGTTGCGCGGCATCGACCGTGCATTCGAAAAGTGGCGCGCCGGAAGGTCGAAGATCCGCTCCATCAATTCGCTGGCGTATTGTGCGCAGGCGGTGCTTGAAGAGGCCGAAGCCATGCAGGGCGTCGATACTCGGCCGTCGAAGCAACCGGCCGCGGCGCCATTCGAGTTGGACGAGTTGCGCACGTATCTCGCGCGCAACGCCGCGGACCTGCGCAAGCTGCCCGATGCCGTCTACGCGGAAATTGCGGCGACGCTCGAAGCCCTGGCCGCGGACGCGGAGAAGCAGTTCGAGGACCTGGAAGACCTGGAGCGGCGCCTGACGGTTTTGGAAGAAAAGATGATCGCCTTCGCGCGCACGCGTGAAAGCGAAGAAGAACTGCTGGCCGCGCGGCGCTCGCTCGACGTGGAACTGCGTCCCTACCGCAGTAAGATGAGCGCCGATCAACTCGCGCGCCTGGAACGGCAGTACCTCGACCGCCGTCTGCTCGAATCGCTAGGCCTGCCTCGCCTGAGTTTGTTTTATATGCGGTAATCCGTCTACAGCTTGAAGAAAATCTTGCGCCGGTATAGCCAGTAACAGACGTAGATTTCGAACAGGATCACGGCCCAGGTTTCGGCGAAGAGACCCCACGGACCCCACAGCGGCACCATCCAGCCTAGGAACGTCTTGGCGATGTAATGCAGGTAGCGGCCGGTGCTTTCGTGAAACACGTAAATGAAAATGCAGTTCGATCCCACGACAACGAAGACGCTCGCCCACTTTCTCCACCGCTTCACCTCGCACAGCCAATAGAACAGCAGCAACGCCAGAAGCGAATAGCCGATGGATACGACCGCGAACGAGACGGTCCACAGGCGCTTCATCAACGGAATCCAGTTCCACAGAAACAGCCCCAGTCCAATACAGGCCACACCGGCGGCGGCCAGCGTCATCGTCTTGCGCGACGGCGGCAGCGGGCCTGTCATCAAGCGTCCGGTGAGCACACCGGCCAACACGTTGGCCACCGAGCACAGACCGTTGAGTGTGGCGTACCCTCCCGGCCAGTTCATACCCAGGATGAGCTTGTCGAGATACGAGCCGATGTTCGCATCCTTCACATACGGCCCCACGACGCCAGGTGCGGTGACGAACTGATAGATGGCCCAGTGCGCGGCCATGAACCCCACGGCGGTTGCGGCCTGCACTTTCCAGGAACCGCGCAAAACCAGAAACGCGATGAGATACGCGAAGGCGATGTGCGGCAGAACATTGATGAGGTCGAGCACCGGTTTGCCGGCCTGTATGGATCGGGCGAACAATCCCAACAGCACCAGCAACGCGCAGCGGCGCAGCACATGAATCAGGCTGGTGCGCCAAGGTTCGCCCGCAGCCCAACGCTTCGAGAACGACGACGGCATGACCGCGCCCACCACGAACATGAAGAACGGCATCACCAGATCCCACGCGGTCATTCCCTCCCAGGCCGCGTGAGTGAACTGATAGGCCACCGCGCCGATCACCGGATGCTGATTGAAATGGCGCAATCCGAAGCCATTGCCGAACATGCAGACCATGGTGAATCCGCGGAAGGCGTCGATGAAGTACAAGCGTTGGGAGTTAGCGGGCTGCTCGGTAGGCATGTCTGGCTATTGTAGTTCACACCTGGAAAAAGAATTTGCGCCGGCGCCGCGGCGCGGCTCGGTTTTCGGTCATGAGTGTCCATTATACGGGCGCGCGATACACTAGCTGTTAATGGATCAGGAACAGTTGCGGCTACTGCTCGAACAAGTGAAGACGGGCGAGATGGGGATTGATGCGGCCCTCGATCGCATGCGGCATCTTCCGTTCGAGGACCTGGGCTTCGCCAAGCTGGATCATCACCGCGCGCTGCGTCACGGCATGCCGGAGGTGATCTTCGGCAAAGGGAAGACTCCCGAACAAGTGGTGAAGCTGGCCACGCATCTGCTCTCGGATGCGCCGAACATCCTCATCACGCGCGCCGACGCCGGTATGGCGAAGATGGTTTCCGAAAGTGTTCCGGACGCCGAGTACTTTCCGCTTTCGGGCGCCATCCGCGTCTGGCGCGACAAGGCCGTCAAAGGGAAGGGAACCATCGCGGTTATCAGCGCCGGCACCAGCGACATTCCGGTGGCCCAGGAAGCGCAGGTGACCGCCGAAGTGATGGGCAATCGCGTCGATGCGATTTACGACATAGGCGTCGCTGGCATTCACCGCCTGATGAGCAACCGCGAGCGAATCACCGAAGCGCGGGTGGTAGTGGTGTGCGCAGGCATGGAGGGCGCTCTGCCGAGCGTGGTGGGCGGACTGGTCTCCGCACCCGTGATCGCGGTCCCGACCAGTGTCGGTTACGGCGCGAGTTTCCACGGGCTCGCCGCGCTGCTTGGCATGCTCAATAGCTGCGCCAGCAACGTGACGGTCGTGAACATCGACAACGGTTTCGGTGCCGCTTACGTGGCCAGCCTGATTAATCGGCTCTGATTTAAAACAGCGTCAGGCGGCCGTAGCGGCCATGGCCCGCGCGGTCGCGGTCTGCGCGAAGATATAGAACCCGAACAGAGGCTGTGCGTCGCCCCGTCCCCAACGGTTCATCTTCCAACGTACTTGTACGTACTCGATGTCCGGGTGACTGCCGAAGTCGACTCGCAGTGCATAAGTGCCGCAATAGAACTTTTGGGGAAACCGCGCGAGTGGCTTCGCGCTCCAGTTGACGCCGTCCGCTGAACCCCAGATGGAAACATCCAGGCTCTCTTGCTCAATTATCCGCGTGATGCCGAGGGTCACCTCTAACAGCGTGCCCTTCGAGGCTCCGAGTGCCATTCCAGGTCCCGTGCCGTCTTCCCGAACGATGGTTTCAGGTAGAAGAAAGTCTCGCACGCGAACTCCTATCTATTTTAGTTTCTCACAGTCTTCGCCTTACGGCACATGAATTTAGCGTCTCAGCGTCGTCGTCGTATTGCCTGTTGCGGCGCGGCCTCGCAGTCCTGAAAAGCGCGAACGCGCTCGGTGAACTCATCTTCGTTCGATGCGTCAAGCAAGTTTTGCAGTTGGTCGCCGCCGATGGGCGGCGCGCCGTTGCAGGCGATCGTCTGCCCCAGTTGGATTTCGTACGGATTGCCGGAGCGCAAATTGAGGTGGTACTGCACGGACTTGAACGCGATGCCTTCCTGGCTTGCCGCGCGCAGAATCATCTGCACGGCGGTGAAGGGAACCAAGCGGCCCGCGAACAGCGAGTTTGTCTGCCCGTAGCCGAGCGGCGCCAAGCGGCTCTGTACCAGAAATCCGGTCCGGACCAACTTCTCCTTCAGGCGGTCTTCGCCCGCGCCCAGATCTCCTTTTCCAAACAACACCACCTGGTATCGCCGCGCCAGAACCACCTGCAACTGGCTACCTCGCGTTCCCCGGATTCTGGCGATTTGTCCTTCAGGCGGCTCGACTTCGAATGGGAATGATTCGACGATGTTCGCCAGGCCCACGCTCTGCGCCATTTTGCGGAAAACGGATTCGCCTTCAAAGACCATATTCACGCGCGCGCCGCGTAGTTGTGCATTCGGCGGCAGGTCAAAGTAGTAGTCTCCTCCGAAGCGCAACCATTCGCCGGCGGAAACCGGAATCGCTCCGGCCGGCGTGCCGCCCGTCCGCGTGGCGAGCAACGTCGCTTGCCGGCCGCCCATATCGAAGAAGAAGGAGGCGGCATTCGAGTTGGTCAAACCGCCGCCCAGCAACACACAATACAGGATCAGGCGCCGGCCGGAACCGCTCTCGATCGCCCAGGCGGCGAACGGAACGTTGGGCAATGGCTGTACCCGGGAAGTCTGCTGGGCTTGCGTGGGGGCCGTGGTGACGATATCGGTGAACATCTGCGCGCCGCGCCGGAACGCCACGTCGGTTTCGTCGCGCATCACCGCGTCACCCTTCAGCACCTCCAGTTTCATCTTCCCCGCGGTCACCAGAGCCGCGTATTCCAGCGGGCTCAGAATCACGTGGTAGATGCCCTTCGAGTTGGTGCCGAAGAAACGTTCGCCCAGCCGGACATCGTAATTGCGCGCCGGTTCCTTGGGCGCGCCCGGCGTCGAGTACAGGACGCGTCCGCTGACGACGTAGTCACCGCCGACGATGTGATAGATGGCCGACGCCAGCAGAAAGGCAAATAGCAGGAACGTGATCGCGCGAATGGCCGGATGCTGCCTGGCGTAATACTTGGAGATGAAGTTCTCCAGAAAGGTGAGGTGTTTATCCGGATCACCCATACCGTCCCCCTCTCTCTTTGGGTTCAGTGTACACCCGTTCGAGGCGCTGCGAGGAGAATCATCAAGGCCGTGTGTTATTCTGAATGTAGTCCCCGCAAAACACGTGAGGGCCGGTAGCTCAGGCGGTAGAGCATTTGCCTTTTAAGCAAAGGGTCGCGGGTTCGAGTCCCGCCCGGCTCACCAATCTTTTCAATAACTTACGGTAGAAATCGGACGTCTTCCACGTAGTCGCCGATCTTGAGGTGCGCCTCGGCGGCGTTGGTGGCCTTGCGCCCGTTGAAGCGCAGATTTTCGATGGTGACTCCTCTCACATCGTGGGCGGCGTCATTGCCCGTGAACGATGATGACGGCTCGGGCTTGCCGGTCACCGAGATGTTCTTGAACACCACGTTGCGCGCGGTTCCTCGTTCTTTGTCCACGGACCACACGCCTTTGCGAATGATGATGATCATCAGGCGCGGGACGTAGCCGGGTTTCGCGTTCGGATCGTACTTCGCGTCGCGCGTGTTCTGGATGGTCGGGCGGGGATTGAAATCGTCGACCTCCACGCGGATATCCTCGAAACGAACGTCATGCACCGCGGCGCGGTCACCGTGCTGAATGTCCATGGCGATGTGGCAGGTGCGTATGATGTCGATGTCCCGGAACTCGATGTCGGCCATCTCCGGCGTGGCGGTTTCGGCGCCTAATTCGAGTGCGCGGCCCCAATCGCACCACACCACCAGGCCGCTGGCGCGCACGTTGCGCACCGGCCGGTTGGTGAACGGTTGGCCGTAGAGTTCGCCGCCGGCGCCCATCCCTTTGAGTACGATGGCGTCGTCGAAGGCGCGTACGAAGGAGTCACGGATAGTCACGTCCTCGGAGTTGCAGATGTCGATGCCGTCCGAGTTGTAGCGCCACAGGCCGATCAGCTTGACGTTGGAGATGTCCACACGGCGGCTGCCAAATGCGGTCAGGCACCACAGATCCGGATCTCTCAAGATGACGCCTTCGACTTTCACGTCCGTGCTGTTTAGGAAGCGAATGGAGCCGGGGCCTTGATCACGCTCGAATTCGCTGGTGTCGATGATGCCGCGTCCCATGACGCGCACGCCGGAAACGTCCTTGCCGTTGACGGCCGTGTAGACCACCGCGCCGCCCGCGATGTAGACCGTCTGTCCGCTCTTGAGCAGGATCTTACCCGGACGGTGCACGCCGGGTCCGAAGTAGAGAACGTTGGGATCGCCGGGCGCGGGCGCGCCGGTTTCGGGCGGATTGGCGAACAGGTGCAGCGTGTGGTGCGGGCCGTCGATCTCGACCGTGTATTGGCCCGCGCGTGGCAGCACGAACGTAATGGTCGAGCCCTTCACCGTCGGACGTATGCCGCGCGAGGATGGCCGCACCGCCACCTCGCGGAAGGGCCGCTTCACGCGCACTTCCACTTTGACCGGTCCCGACATGCCCCAGGTGGCGAAGCCCGCGAGTTCAGTTTGATCGATAGGGCGCTGGTACCCCGGCCAAACCTGGTTGAACGGCATGGCGGAAACGCGGCAGGAGTAAACCGGCGCCGGTTTGCCGTTCACGCGAACGGTGTAGTCTTCATAGAGTTTTTCACCGGCGGGCGCTTTCCAGATGGTGAGACCGCCAGAACTGGTTTTGGCGAGCACGGGCGCGGCGGCGGCAATGAGGAGCGCGAGAAAGCGGCGTCGAAGCAGCATACGGCGTCATTGTAGCTCGCCGAGGCGGCGTTGCGTCGCGAGCAGCGGGCGTGCATGCTGAAGGGAAATGCCGGAACTGCCCGACATCGATGCCTACATCGTGGCGCTGGAAGCGCGCGTGCTCGGCATTCCGCTCGAACGCGTCCGTCTGGCGAGCCCGTTTTTGTTGCGAACCGTCTCGCCCGCGCTCAGCGAGGCCGAAGGGCGCACTGTACGCGAGTTGCGCCGCGTGGGCAAGCGCATCGCCATCGGCGTGGACGGCGGCCTGTGGCTGGTCGTGCATTTGATGATCGCCGGGCGTTTGCATTGGAAGCCCGCGGGCACGCCGCTCAAGGGCCGGCAGAATCTGGCGGCGTTCGATTTTCCACCGGGGACACTCACGCTTACCGAGGCTGGTTCGAAGCGCCGTGCTTCGCTGCACGTGGTGGAGGGCGAGGCGGGCTTGCGTTCGCTGGACAAGGGCGGCATCGAGGTTCTGTCGTCGGACTTGGATGGTTTTCGTGCCGCACTCGAACGCGAGAACCGGACGTTGAAGCGCGCACTCACCGATCCGCGCGTGGCTTCCGGGATCGGCAACGCGTATTCGGATGAGATCCTGCACGCCGCGCAACTTTCGCCACTTACTCCGACCAGTAAGTTGACTTGCCCGGAATGGGAGCGGCTCTTCGCCGCCGCGCGCGAAACGCTGATGTTATGGCGGGAGCGGTTGTGCGCGGAGGCTCGCGAGCGGTTTCCGGAGAAGGTCACGGCATTTCGCGAAGGCATGGCCGTGCATGGACGCTACGGTGAACCGTGCCCGCGCTGCGGAGCCACGGTGCAGCGCATCCGCTACGCCGACAATGAAACCAACTACTGCGCCAACTGTCAGACGGGCGGAAAAGTGCTCGCCGACCGAGGGCTGTCACGGTTGCTCGGCGCCGACTGGCCCCGCACGCTCGACGAACTCGAAGACCTGCGGAGCCGCTGAAGCGGATAGCCTCCGCGGAGTGAACTCATCAATTCCCTATCGGCCCGCTGCGCTGGCGCTCGCCTTGCTGAGAAACTCAAACGATTCCCGGAGATTGTTCTGGTGATCGTGAAAGAGAGCCCGCGCCGCCCACACCGTCACTCCACAGACAAAGCACCCGAGCAGCGCAACGGCCAGACACGTTCCGGCCGATATGGCCTGGACGCGAACGTTCCAGATCACGAACGCAGGCACGGCCAACGCCAGGTTCAGTGCCCAGGCGCGACAGACTCGATACCGGCTGCGGTTGTACTGTATCTG
>CAZDIZ010000026.1:27640-39585 GCA_964505625.1 uncultured Solibacteraceae bacterium
GGTTCAGTGCCCAGGCGCGACAGACTCGATACCGGCTGCGGTTGTACTGTATCTGACTGGCCAAAGCCTCGGACGTTGTTAGGATGTAGCGTTCCATCGCTTGCACGCGCGGCGGACCTTTGTCCTGCCCGGTCGCACTCGTGGTCCCCTTGAACAGATGCCCGAAGAGTGTGTAGGTGATGCGATCGATGACGATGCCGAGGGGATACGCGACACCCGTCAATATCGCCAGCGCGCCGACCTCGAGTTTCGGGAAGCCATCGCGAGGCACATAGCCGAAGAAAGCGGCTAGAAGCAGGCTCAACCACATGGCCGCGCCTACGCCGCTAACCAGTAGTTCGACGAACAATTGAGTTGTCGTCATAGCTGTTCGTAATTCTAGCTCCGGCATAGCAACGAGGCGTATTGAATCCGGTCACAGCACTTCGGCCAGTTTCGCCAGATCCATGCCGCGCTCCCGGGCCAGCGCTTCTCCCTGCAATTTCAGGTCACGGAGGTTCTTCGGCGACGTGTCGTCCATCGATTCGCTTCCGTGTATGAGGCGCGTTTGGAACCGGAAGTAACTTCCCGGCGGCACTGTTTGCCTCAGTTGATAGTCCACCGTGCTGCTGACGGCATCGAGCACAATTTCCAGCACTGGCTTGGCCCACTGCGCCAGGCCCCAGTTCTTCGCCCTGTCGTACGGGAGTGGTTTGGTTTGCTCGCCGGTTCCGAGCGACACCAACAGAAACTCGCGCGCTTCGGGCCACGCGGTCCGTGCTTCCACCAGGCCGCACATCGCCGGGTTGTTGGCGTAGATGCCTCCATCGATCAGCGCGAAGTAATCCTCCGGGCCTTCGGTTGCGAGTTTGCACGGCTCGAAGAACGTTGGCGCGGCGGACGTGGCTCGTGCCAGGTGCTTCATCGGGTAGTCGTAATCCGGTTTCACCTTGGCGTTGCGGCTTTTGAAGAAGAACGGGAAGCGGCGCTCGATCTCATAGCTGGTGATGATGACGTCGGTCACCGCGTCCTTCAATCGCGCTTCGCCGAAGTACTCGTCGAGCACGCCTTCGATGCCGGAGTTGGGATACTTCTGATCGGCCAGTACGCCCAGCGAAGTAAGCGTGTGCCACGGTGAGCGGTGAAAGATCCGATGCCCTTCGCGCTCGTACAAACGCACCACGTCTTCGGCTGTGTATTGCGGTTTGCCGTTCGCGTTGGGCTTGGTGAGTGCCAACGCGAGAATGCCGCCGGTGGAAGTGCCGGCGATCAGGTCGAACATTTCGGCGACGGGCTTTCCCCGCTTCTGCTCCAGCTTGGCCAACACCACAGCGGGGATCATGCCGCGGATGCCGCCACCGTCGATCGAGAGGATCTTCACGGGTTCCGATGTTTTGTCAGGCTGCTGAAAGACGGGACAGACTGCTCTGCTCCTCGTGAGAGACTCCACGTTCCCGGCGTTTCCCACCGGGGGCAGAGTGGTCTGTCCCTGATCTTTCAGCAGCCTGTCATCCCGTGATCGCATCCAGCCACATGCTAACAGCGAGTTCCAAGTTTTCACCCGGCTTTCTGGCTGGATTCTTTGAGTTTCCTAAGGAATACGGGTATTTCGAATGCTGTGAACGGCTCGCGGCGCCGCGCTGCTATCATGGGTAGTTCTTGTGATTGAAGCCATCCGCCGCTGGACGCCAGCGTGCACCATGTTGCTGGTCTCGTTGATCAGCTATATCGACCGGAACACCCTGGCGCTGCTGGCGCCCACCATTCTGCGTGAAACCGGAATGAGTGCCGAGCAATACGGCTACGTGATTTCGGCCTTCTCGATCGCCTACACCATCTCCAACCCGTTGTGGGGCGGATGGCTGGACCGTGTGGGACTGCGCGTGGGCATGATCGTCGCCGTGTCGTTTTGGACCGGCGCTTCGGTGGCGCACGCTTTCGCGATCGGATTCGCGAGCTTCGGCCTGGCGCGCGCGGCGCTCGGCTTTGGCGAAGGCGCCACGTTCCCCGGCGGACTGCGCACCGTGGTGGAGACGCTACCGGCGGAAGGACGTTCGCGCGGCGTGGCGGTGGCCTACAGCGGAGGTTCGCTGGGGGCGGTAGTGACGCCGCTCATCGTCACGCCCATCGCGCTGTACTGGGGCTGGCGAGCCGCATTCTTCTTCACTGGTTTCATGGGTGCGGCTTGGCTGGTGGTGTGGTGGTTCGTCAGCCGCCGCAAGGAACTGCGACGCAAACCAGAACGCCGCGAACATCGCGATACCGGCGTACACATCGAGTACCGCGACCCGCGCGTGTGGGCTGCCATGCTCGCTTATGCGTTGGGCGCGATTCCTCTGGCGCTGGTGATCTACGGCGCGGCGCTCTATCTCAATCGCGAACTGGGCCGCACGCAGGCTGAAATCGGATACGTGCTGTGGCTGCCTCCACTGGGTTGGGAAGTCGGTTACTTCGTCTGGGGATGGCTGGCTGACCGCACGGCGCGTACGGCGGGATCGAACATCACGCCGCTCGGCGGACTGATGGCAGCGGCGGCGATCGTCGGACTGCCGCTTGCGGCGACGCCGTATCTCAAATCGTTCCCGCTGGCGATCGCGCTGATGTGTCTGGCCATGTTCGCGGCTTCAGGTTTCATCATTCTGCCGGTGGCTTACGCCACGCGCGTGTTCAGCTCCGCGCACGCCGGTCTGATCGCCGGGCTCTGCGCGGGTGCGTGGTCGGGCGCGGTGGCGCTAATCATGCCGGTGTTCGGGCGTTTGTTCGACCGCGGCCGCTTCGACTTGGGATTCGTGCTCGCGGCGTCGCTGCCCCCGCTCGGCTACGTGGTCTGGCTCTTGTTGTCCCGCATGGGCGGCGCCGCGCGTCCGGCTACACTTAATACTGGAGTTTGATCGCAATGAAACAGATTCACCGAAGGACGTTCTTAGGCGGTGCGCTGGCAACGGCCGCCCTGGCTCAAAGCAAACCCGTGCGCATCGGCATGGTGGGTGTGGGACGGCGCGGATTGGGGTTGCAGCGCATTCTGCTGGATCTTGAAGGTGTCGAAATTCCAGCGGTGTGCGACATCGATGCGACGAACCTTGCCAAAGCGCAGGATATGGTCGAGAAGGTGCGCGGCAAGCGGCCGGAAGGATACTCGCGCGGCGAGGAAGACTTCCGGCGGTTGGTCGAGCGCGACGATCTGGACGCCGTGCTGTGCGGCACCACCTGGCAGTGGCATACGCCGGTGGCGTTGGCCACCATGCGCGCCTCGAAGTACGCCGCCGTGGAAGTGCCCGCCGCGATCACGCTGGATGAGTGCTGGCAACTGGTGAAGACGTCTGAACAAACGCGCATGCCGTGCATGATGCTGGAAAACGTCAACTACTTCCGCAATGTCATGCTCATCCAGAACATGATCGAGCAGGGCCTGTTCGGTGAAGTGGTGCACTGCCAGGGCGGCTATCATCACGACACGCGCTTCCTCGCGTTTCTCGAAAACGGCGAACTGGCTTGGCGCGCCGAGCACGCCGCGCGTTTGAACGGCAACCTGTATCCCACGCATCCCATCGGCCCCATCGCGCGCTGGATGAAGATCAATCGCGGCGATCGCTTCACGCGCCTGGTTTCGATGAGCACGGTGTCGCGCGGCCTGAACGATTACGCGGCGAACAAATTCGGCTCGACGCACAAACTCGCTCAAATGCGCTACGCGCAGGGCGACGTGAACACCACGCTCATAAAGACGGCCAAGGGATACACCGTGGTGCTCGGCTACGAGATGCAGACGCCGCGTCCGTACGACCTGGCTTTCCGCGCCCAAGGCACCAAGGCCAGCTATTCAGGTACTCTGGATAAGATCTATCTGGAGAGTGACGATCCCAAGCGCACCGAGAAGTGGTCTGATTTGCAGCCCTACTACGACAAGTATGAGCACCCCATGTGGAAGCAGACCGCTTCGACTGCCGGCCGTTACGGCCACGGGGGCGGAGACTACTTCGTGCTGCGGGAATTCGTCGATGCCGTGCGGCGGCGTGTGCCGACGCCCATCGATGTCTACGATTCGGCCACTTGGAGCGCCATCTTCCCGCTCACCATCCAATCGGTGGCGGCCGGGTCGAGCACAATCGATTTTCCAGACTTCACACAGGGAAAGTGGAGTAAAGCATGACAAATAGCAAGACTTTGCCCAACGGGGAACCGGTCGGTCTGATCGGTCTGGGACTGATGGGGCAGGGAATCGCCAGTTGCCTGCTGGCGCGGGGATTTCACGTAGTGGCTTACAATCGCACGGCCAGCCGTGCGCAGGCGAGCTTGAAACACATCGGACACGCGTTGAGCGAGTTGGTCCGCCGCAAGGTGGTGCCGCGCTCGGCGATCGCGGATTGGCGGGAACGCTACCGGCTGACGGATTCGATCGCCGAATTGCGCGACTGCTTCTTCGTCGTCGAAACGGTGAAAGAAGATCTGGCACTCAAGCAGCAGATCTACGATCAGCTCGAAGGCGCCGTCAAAGCGCGCACCGTGATCGCATCGAACACATCGAGCATCCCCATCAGCATCCTGCAAAAGGGGCGCAAGCATCCGGAGCGCTTCATTGGCATGCATTGGGGCGAGCCGGCCGAGATCATGCAGTATCTCGAGATCATCCCCGGCAAGAAGACGTCGCGGCGCACCATCGACCTCACCAAACGCATCGGCGCGGTGTGCGGAAAGATGCCCACGGTGCTCAAGTTCGATATCCGCGGCTTCATCTCCAACCGCCTGATGTACGCCATGCTGCGCGAGGCCATTCATCTGGTGGAAGCGGGCGTGGCCGACATCGAAACTGTCGACCGTTCCTACCGCAACGACATGGGTTGGTGGGCCACCATCGCCGGGCCGTTCCGTTGGATGGACCTGACCGGCATTCCGGCTTACATGGCCGTGATGGAGGGTCTGCTGCCGGAACTGAGCACCGGCGCCAAAGTGCCCAAGCTGCTTCGCGACAAGGTGAAGAGCGGTGCGCTCGGCATCGCCAACCAGAAGGGTTTCTACAAGTATTCGAAAGCCGATGCCGCCAAGTGGGAGAAGGTTTGGGTGGACTTCACCTACGACATCCGCGGGCTCGCCGAAAAGTATCAGAGCCAGGTGAAGTTCTAAGCGCATGCTGAGTTGGCTTCTGCTGGTGGCGTGCAATTTGATGTGGGCGCTTCAGTTCACCTGCATCAAGTTGGTGGAAGGGCAAGTAGGCGCTCTGTTCACGGTGTGGGCGCCCATGACCCTGGCGACGTTGATGCTCTATCCGCTGATCCGCATGGAAAAGCATCGCACGCCGCTCAGCAAGAAGGACGCGCTCACGTTTCTGATGCTGGCCGCGCTGGGCGTGTTTCCGGGGCAGGTGATCCTGACTTGGGGCACGCGCATGTCGCTGGCGAGTAACGCCGCGCTGCTCATGCTGACCATGCCCGTGACCACGGCGTTGTTCGCGGCGCTGTTTCTCAGAGAGCGCATGACGCCGGTGCGTTGGGTGAGCTTTGCCGCCGCCGTGGCGGGCGTGCTGTTGTGCTCGGGCGGCGATCTGCGCAATCTGGACTTCGGCTCGGGCTACCTGGTGGGTAATCTGCTGATCTTCGTCGGCACGGTGGGCAACGCGTTCTATAACTCCTATGGCAAGCGGATGCTGGAGCGCTACTCGGCCATGGAGATGCTCTTCTACACTTACGTGGCCATGTTCATTCTGGTCACGCCGCTGATGATCTGGCAGGAACCGGATAGCTTTCGCGCCATCCAGCACTTCACCGCGCGAACCTGGACCGGCATGGGGTTGCTCACCTTCTTCCACAACTACCTGTCGATGGTGTTGTTCCTGAAGGCGCTGCAAAAGCTGGATGCCATACAAACCGCGCTCTGCAACTACCTGCTAACGGTGTTCGGGCTGCCGGTGGCGGCCATCTGGCTCGGAGAGCGTCTGAGCCCCACGGCGATTGCGGGCGGCGTGATGGTGCTGATCAGCACGCTCGCCATCACCATTTGGGAAGAGTTCCGCAAACCCAAGACTGCGTAGTGGCTGGGCGAAAACCCGGGACAGACCGCTCTGCCCCAAAAGCAGGCAGAGTGGTCAGTCCCGGGTTTTTGCCCGCGACCAATCGGGTCTGGTACTGCTATCCTTTTCTTAATCAGGACTGCCCGATGAAAGATAAAGTCGCCATTTTCGATACCACCCTAAGAGACGGCGAACAAGCCGCCGGAACACGCCTTGGTAAAGGCGAGAAGCTTACCATCGCAAGGCAGTTGTCGCGCCTGAACGTTGACGTCATTGAAGCCGGCTACCCGGCCAGTTCGCCCGAGGACTTCGAGGCCGTCAAGTTGCTGGCGAAGGAAATCGACAACGCCACCATTTGCGCGCTTTCCCGCGCCGTGACGAGCGATATCGACGCCTGCGGCAGGGCGCTTGCCAAGTCGAAGCGTTCGCGCATCCACACCGGCATCGGCGTTTCCGACATCCACATCGCCGGCAAGTTCCGCGACGAGAAGTACGGTAAGACCATCGCCGAAAAGCGCGTAAAGCTCATCAAGATGGCCGTCGAAGCTGTGAAGATGGCTAAGGGCCTGGCCGCCGAAGTCGAGTTCTATGCCGAAGACGCCGGCCGCGCCGACCCCGAATACCTGTTCGAGATGCTGGAAGCCGCCATCGGCGCCGGGGCCAACGTGGTGAACATCCCCGATACCACCGGCTACACCGTGCCTGAACAGTTCGGCGCGCTGATCCGCTCCATTCGCGAAAAGGTGCCGAATATCGGTAAAGCCACCATCAGCGTGCACTGCCACAACGACCTAGGGCTGGCCGTGGCCAATTCGCTGGCCGGAGTGCGCAACGGCGCACGACAGGTGGAAGGCACCATCAACGGCATCGGCGAGCGTGCCGGCAACGCGGCGCTCGAAGAGGTCGTGATGGGCCTGCACACGCGCGCCGATTACTACGGCCTGCGTACCCGGCTCGATACGCGCGAGTTCCATCGCACCAGCCGCCTGGTCGCGGACATGCTCGGCATGGCGGTACCGCCGAACAAAGCCGTGGTGGGCGGCAACGCGTTCTCGCACAGTTCCGGCATTCACGTGGACGGCTTCCTGAAGCAGCGTGAAACGTATGAAATCATGCGGCCCGAAGATGTGGGCTTTAGCGAAAGCCGTGTGGTGCTGACCGCCCGCACGGGCCGGCACGGTTTGCGCAATCGCCTGGAGAAGCTCGGCTACAAGCTGTCGCCGGCGGAGTTGAACCAGACCTATCAGCGCTTCCTGACCGTGGCTGACAAGAAGCAGGAAGTGTTCGACGAAGACCTGGTTGCCATTCTCCACGACGAAATCCGCGAAGTTCCGGTGATTTATCGTCTCGACTACATACACACTTACAGCGGTACTTCGGCCATTCCCACGGCCACCGTGCGCATGACGGTGCGCGACGAGGTGAAGGAAGGCGCGGCGGTGGGCGATGGACAAGTGGATGCGGTGTATCGCGTTATTGCCATGGTTACGGGCAGCGCGGCGCGCTTGACGCGCTATGAGATCCGCGCCGTCACTAGCGGCACTGAAGCGCTGGGCGAAGTCACCGTCCAGTTGACCGAAGGCGGCCGGCGCGTGATGGGCCGCGGTGTTTCCACCGACGTCATTGAAGCCAGTGCCAAGGCATACGTCGATGGTCTCAATAAACTCGCCGATCTGGCACAATCGGAAAAAGCGGACTGACACATGGCGCAAAGCCCGGATTCCAACGGCGCCGGCAGCGCGCCGGAGCGGTTGGATAGTTGGAAGGAGATCGCCGCCTATCTGAATCGCGGCGCACGAACCGTGCAGCGTTGGGAGCGGGAGGAAGGTCTGCCCGTACACCGCTTGCAGCACGACAAGCTGGGTTCGGTCTACGCCTATCGCGCCGAATTGGACGCCTGGTGGGCCGGCCGTCAAACCGAGCTGTCGGTTCGTGTTCCCGAGCGGCAGGACCTGGAACTCTCCATCGCCGTGCTACCCTTCGCCGACCTGAGCCAGCAGCAGGACCAGGGCTATTTCTGCGAAGGCATCGCCGAGGAGATCCTCAACGCGCTGAGCCGCATACAGGGCCTGCGCGTGGCCAGCCGCACATCGGCGTTCCGTTTCCGCGAACGCGCGGCCGACATCTGCGAATTGGGCCGTAAGCTGCGAGTGCGCACGTTGCTCGAAGGAAGCGTACGCAAGTCGGATCAGCGGCTGCGCATCGCCGTCCAACTTGCCGATACCGAAAGCGGCTACCAACTCTGGTCGGAGTCGTTTGATCGTGAGCTGCGCGACATCTTCGCCGTTCAGGAAGAGATCGCGCGCCACGTAGCCGAGGAGTTGGAGGTCACGCTAAGCCCCAACGAGAACGCGGCGCTCAAGAGGGCCCCCACCACCAACACCGAAGCCTACGATTTCTACTTGCGCGGACGCAGCTACTACTATCGCTACGGTCCGCGCGATATTTCTCACGCCACCGAGATGTTCACGCGCGCCATCGAACGCGACGGCACCTACGCGATGGCTTATGCGGGGCTCGCCGATTGCTGGTCGTATCTGTATCTCTACGCCGAACGTAACGCGGCGCTGCTCGATCAGGCCGACTGGGCCAGTGCGAAGGCCGTCGAATTGGATCCGGACTCGGCGCAGGCGCATGCCTCGCGCGCCGTGGTACTGTCGGCACGCGGACAAGATCAGGAAGCCACGGCGGCGTTCGAGAGTGCGCTGCGGCTGGATGCGAACCTTTTCGAAGCACACTATTTCTACGCGCGCCACGCCTTCGCGCGCGGCGATCGTGAGAAGGCCATACAGCGCTACGAAGAGGCCATGCGTGTGCGTCCGGAGGACTATCAGGCGCCGCTGCTGGTGGCGCAGAGCTACGACGACCTGGGACGCGTGGAGGAAGCGCGCGCGGCGCGTTTGAAAGGTATTGCCGCCGCCGAGCAGCATCTGACGCTCAATCCGGACGACGCCCGGGCGCTCTACATGGCGGCCAACGGAATGGTGGCCATCGGCGAACGCGAGCGCGGCCGCGAATGGGCCCAGCGCGCGCTCAAAGCCGAGCCTGACAATCCCATGCTGCTCTACAACGTCGGCTGCATCTATTCGATGCTGGGGCTGGTCGAGGAAGCCGTCGATTGCGTGGAGCGCGCCGTAGCCGGAGGCCTCACGCAAAAAGGCTGGTACGTGAACGACAGCAACCTGGATGCGTTGCGTACCCACCCGCGCTTCCAGGCACTGCTGGAACGGCTGGCGTGAGATAGACCGCGGCTCGCAACAGCCGTGCCGATGCTACACTGAGCGCGTATGAATCCACTCACGCTTGTTCGCGAGGGCATCGACTACAACTATTGGGCGCGCGACCGGCAATTGGAGGCGTGCGCGGCGCTGAGCGCGGAGGACTTCACGCGTCCGCTCGGCGGCAGCTTTCCTTCTTTGCGCGAGACTTTCGCGCATATGGTGGCCGTGGAGCGGATTTGGCTGGAGCGTTGGTGCGGCCGTTCTCCGAAGGCGCTGGTCCCGGTCTCGGAGTTTCCGACGCTGGCGATCATTACCGAACGCTGGCAAGCCGTGGAGCGCGAAGTGCGTGAGTTCGTGAATGGGCTGGATGAGGAAACGCTGATGCGCCCGTTGATCTGCACTAGCACGCGCGGCGAGCAGTGGACCTACCCGCTGTGGCAGTTGGTGTTCCACTTCCTGAATCACCAGAGCTATCACCGGGGACAGGTGACCACGCAGTTACGCATGCTGAGCGTCGAGCCTCCGCGCATCGATTACCTGGTGGGTGTAAACGAGAACTTAGGACGTTAGCGGCTGTTCGTTGGACGCCGCGGCCGTCTTCAGTCGAATCTCGACTTCGAGTCCCGCCGGTTCACGATTGCGGCAATGAACGGTGCCCTTACACGCCTCCACGCACGTTCTTACGATCGCCAGGCCGAGACCGGCGCCACCGCCGTTGCGTGTGCGTGCAACCTCGGGACGGTAAAACGGTTCAAACACCGCTTCGATGTCGGCTTCCGGTAGCCCCGGTCCGCGGTCGCGAATGAAGATTACCGTCTCGTCGCCTTCCTGTTGGGCGGCCACCTCGATGAGACCTGCCGCGCCGGCGTAGCGGGCGGCGTTGCGAATCACATTGGACAGAGCACGCAACAACAGATCCCGGTCGGCGAGAACGCGGAACTGTTCGTTCACCGCACATGACGCTTGCGCGTTTGGACCGGTCTCGCGATCGATTGCGCACGCGGCCACCTCGGCCAGCGGGACCGCTTCCATGCGTGCCTCCGGAGTTCGCAGGCCGGCCTTGGAAAACGACAGGATGTCATTGACCAACGTGCTCATTTGCGCCGCGTCATCGCGCAGGTCGGCTACAACTTCGGCTTGCTCCTCGGTCGCGGATCTTTCGAGAATTCCCAATGCGACTTGAATGCGCGCTAGCGGCGAGCAAAGCTCGTGGGCGGCATCGCCGAGGAAACGTTTCTGTCCTCTCACCAGACGATTGAGACGCGCCGCCATGCTGTTGATGGCTGCACTGAGTCGGCCCAGTTCGTCGCCGCGGGAAACCGGGAGTTGCACTTCAAAGTTACCTTCCGCGATTTGTCCGGTAGCGCGGGTCATTCTCGATACGGACCGTGTTACTCCACGCACGAAGGGAATCCAGCACAGAGCTGAAAGCAGCAGCACCGCGCATCCGACAAACAGCCACGGCTTGGGGTCGAAGAAAAACAAGCTCTCGGAGGACGATGACACCATAAGCAGGCCGGATCTGCGGGGTCCGCCGTCTGGGCCCGGAATCGGGATTGGCGCTCCCACCCAATGGCGCTGTGGGGAACTGGTGGTTCCGAAGTAGATGAGCGGGTGGCTGCGGCCCCGCGGATGATGATCCTCGCGGCGCTCGGGGCGCCCGCGAGCGGCGCCGCGGAGAATCCGCGCAGCCACCGGTGCGGGAAGCGCGGTCGCGGGCCCGGCGATTTGCCGGCCATCGGCATCGAATAGCCGCAACTCCGCCGTATGAGCCTTGGAATAGCGCTGCAATAGGGCGTCCCAGGTTTCCCGTTCCGCATCGTTCAGATCCAGACTGAATTGCCCGGCTATGGCGAGAATACGGTCCTGCGCCGGGGTAAGCAGGAAGGACTGCAAATCCACACGGAACTGAATGCGCACGAATAACAACGACACCGCTACCAGCAATGCCGCATTCAACACGGCCAACAGAAGAATCTTGGTGGAAAGGGTCATCCGGAGCTTCATCGCACGATCCCGCATTTCCAATTTAATCCGGATTTGTGCATCCGTTCACGACTTTTACCATTCCTTCACAAATCTCCCGCGTTTCCCAAACAGGCGCTTTACAGCGGTCTGGTGCAATTGAGTTGTGGGCGGTGCACGATAGCACAAGTCCCGAATGGCAGGTAAACAAATGCAGACTCCTATTCAGACAGCAATCAGATCCATCATCAGTCCCGTGGTGGCGGTTACATTCGCCGTGGTTGGCGTCACCGGTGTCATGATGCTCGCACACATTCGCAACGGTGCGCTGAACAAGCTCCATGAGGGGACCGGATTCACGATGCTTGTGGCCGGGCTGATCCATTTGGTCATCAACTGGAGGGTGTTCGTCTCTCTGTTCCGTTACAAACGAGCCCTGGTGGCGTGCGGACTGGCGGCGGCGCTTTCGGTGTCGCTGTTTGTGGCTGGTTCCATGCAGAAAGGCCGGCGGCAGGGCGGACCTCCTTGCGTGGCAAATCCGCCGGCAAGTCAGGGAGCGAAGTAGGCACGCCGCCTCGCAGGTTGCTCGAAGACTTCACGTTTTCAACTAATTCCATCGGGGGCAGAGTTGTCTGTCCCCGGTTTTTCCGGTTTGCGCATCCGATAACCGGCGCTGCGAACTGTTTCGATGAAGCTGGGTGCGCGGGGATCGTCTCCCAATTTGCGCCGCAGCGACGAGATGTGGACGTCGATGCTACGGTCGAACGCTTCCAGAT
>CAZDIZ010000026.1:39685-42363 GCA_964505625.1 uncultured Solibacteraceae bacterium
TTGCGCCGCAGCGACGAGATGTGGACGTCGATGCTACGGTCGAACGCTTCCAGATCGCGATCCGCAGCCTCCAGCAGTAACTGTTCCCGGCTGCGAACGCGGCCGGCGGCGCTCGCGAGCGCATAGAGCAAGTCGAACTCGATCGGAGTCAGGATGAGCGGCGCGTCGCGGAGAGTGGCCGTCCTCGATTCGGCGTCAATCCAGAGAGCGCCGACCACCACAGGCGCCAGCCGCGGCGGTTCGTTGAGCCGCGCGGTGACTGCGGCCCTCCGCAACACCGCGCGCAGCCGCGCCAGCAGTTCGCGTGTGGAGAAGGTCTTCGGCAGATAATCGTCGGCGCCCATCTCGAGACCCACGATCCGGTCCGCTTCCTCGCCCAGGGCCGTCAGCATCAGCACCGGTACTTGCGTGTGCTTCCGGATCTCACGCAGAACGTCGAACCCGTTCATTCCCGGCAGCATTACGTCGAGAATCACCGCTGCGAACGGTTCCTGAATCGCCAGCGCCAGCCCGTCGGGGCCGTTGCGGGCGATGGCAACCTCGTAACCGAGCGGCGACAGATAGTTTCGAACCAGCCGGCACAGCTTGTCGTCATCGTCGATCATCAGCAGCCGCGTCGGCTGTTCCGCCGCCGTTGTCATAGTTCCAAGATACATCCGATTGTCGGGAGGTGCCCGGCGTGACGGAACGAACCTCGCTTCAGTGGTCTAAGTTATTGATTAAAAGCACAATAACTATTTTTAGTTCGCCCTCTTTTGATGGCGAACAAAAGGCGAAAATCGTGCTATCCTGGTTCTGCCATGGGAAGTACGTTTTTGGCCTTGGACCGGCGTTTTGACCGGACGGTTTCCGTCTCCAGGGAGATCGATGCGGGGTTGCCGTACCGGGGAGTGCCGCTCGGCTGCGTTCATGAGGTGCAAAGCTCGGGGCTGGCTTGCGGGATTGCGTTCGCGTCCCTGCTGGCGGCTCGCATTCCTTCGCAAGCCGGGCCGCTGGTTTACGTCGCACCCGACCGCAGTTTTCATCCGCTGGGCTTGCTGCCGTATGGAATCAAGCCGGAGCGTTGGATTCATATCTCCACGCGGCGCCCGTTGGATTTGTCCTGGACCGTGCTGGAGACTCTGCGTTGTCCGCGCGTGAGCGCGGTGCTGGCGGTGGTGAAGAACGCGGATCTCACCTTGTGCCGCCGCTTCCAACTCGCGGCGGAATCGAGCGGCGCGACATGCTTTCTGTTGACCGGCGCGGACGCATCCATCGCCAGCGTCATCACGCGCTGGCGCGTCGCGTCCATCTCCGCGCCCGCCGAGGCGACGTTCGGCGAACCCTGCTGGACCGTCGATCTGGCTTACTGCCGTGGCGGGCGTCCGGCGCAATGGACTGTTGCGTGGCGAGCGGGGCGCTTGGAGCTCAGGCAGACTTCCAAGCCGGTGCGACGGGCGATTTTCGCCGCGGAGAAACAACTGGCGGTTTGAAATGCGGCGGCGGTTTTTGTGCCTGTTTTTTCCGAGGCTGATGGTGGACCGCCTGGAGCGCGAAGAGCCGCGTTGCGCGTCGATTCCGTTCGCGGTGGTCTGGGAAGAGAAAGGGCACCTGCACATTGCCGCGGCGAACGATGCGGCGCGCGAGGCAGGTGTTAACGACGGTGCGCGATTGGCCGATGCGCGCGCGCTGCTGCCGTCGCTGCGCATCGTACTGGACGATCCGGAAGCCGACGAACGTTTGAAGCAGCAACTGGTTGAATGGTGCGACCGTTACACGCCGCTGGCCGCGCACGATGGCGCCGATGGGATCGTGCTCGATATCACCGGCTGCGCGCACCTGTTCGGCGGAGAGGCCGCGCTGCTCGATCACATCCAAGCCGGACTGCGCGAGATGAAGTTTCGCGTGCGCGGAGCGATCGCCGATACACCGGCCGCGGCCTGGGCGCTGGCGCGCTTCAGCAAGCAGGTGATGGTTTCAATCGAGGAACTGGCCGGCGCGCTCGATCCATTGCCGGTGCGGGCGCTGCGCATCCCGGATGAGATTGCGATTGAGTTGGGGCGCGTGGGGCTGACAACGATCGGCCTCATGCGGCGCATTCCGCGCGACTCGCTGGCCGCGCGCTATGGGCCCGATGTGCTGCTGCGCTTGGACCAGGCGTTGGGACTGGCGGCCGAGCCGGTCACGCCCTATCGCGCTCCGGTGCCGTATCGCGCCGGGCGCAGTCTCGCGGAGCCGATCGGGACGACGGCCGCGGTTGAGCAGGTTGTCCTGGATCTGCTCACGGCGCTCTGCACGCGCCTGGAAAAAGAACAACGCGGCGCGCGCCGCTTCGATTTGATTTGCCATCGCGTGGATGGAAGCGCGGTGTACTTACCGGTGCGCACCTCCAAGCCGGGCCATTCGATCACGCATCTGATGCGTCTGTTTTCGGAGAAGTTGGATACGCTCGACGCCGGGTTTGGCATTGAAGTGATCACGCTGAGCGCCGCCGAGGTAAACAACATTGCGCCGGTGCAGATGGTGCTGCCGCAGTGTGGCGAAAACGCGGAGCAGGACACGCCGGTTCATGAACTGCTCGACCGGATCGGTTTGCGGTTGGGTTTCGAACAGGTGAGCCGCTTCCGGATTCGCGAAAGCCGTCTGCCGGAGTTCTCCGCTGAATTCGTTCCGGTGACCGCCGCCGAGGTGCCGGATGC
>CAZDIZ010000026.1:42463-44688 GCA_964505625.1 uncultured Solibacteraceae bacterium
CATCCGCGGGAGATGATGGCGGCCGCCGCCGATGCCGGTCTTGCGGCGATTGCGTTGACGGACCGGAACACGCTGTCCGGCATTGTGCTCGCGCATAGTTTTCTGAAGAAGACGCCGGAGGCGCGCACGCGCTTCATCGTTGGTTGCCGGCTCGATCTCGCAAGCGGCGCCAGCCTGCTGTGCTATCCCACCGATCGCGCCGCCTACGGACGCCTGACGCGTCTGTTGACGCTCGGCCGGCGCCGCGCCGCCAAAGGCAAGTGCGTGCTGAACCTGGAAGATGTGGCCGAACACGCCGAAGGGCAGCGTTTCATTTTGCCGTTCCCCGATGTTTTGGACAATGCGGCGGTGCGGCACATCCGCGCCTGTGCCGCGTTGTTTCCCAAGCGGCTGCACCTGGCGCTGACGCATGGCTGCCGTGGCGATGACCGGCGCTGGATTCAAACTGTAGCCGAATTCGCGTGCACAGTGGGTGTGCCCACCGTGGTGACTAACGACGTGCTCTATCACGCCGGCGAGCGCAAACCGCTGCAGGACGTGCTCACCTGCATTCGCGAAGGATGCACGCTGCGCGATGCTGGTTTCCGTTTGCAGGCGAATGCCGAGCGCGATCTAAAATCTCCACAACAGATGCACGAACTGTTCGCGGCTTATCCCGAGGCGCTCGCGGCAACCGTCGAGATCGCCGACGTCTGCCGCTTCTCTTTGGAAGAGCTGCGCTACGAATATCCCACTGAGATTGTCGAGCCGGGCCTGTCAGCTTTTCAGGATCTGGAGCGGCGCGTTTGGGCCGGCGCGGCCGGACGCTTCCCCAACGGCATTCCGGAGGCCGTCGCCAAACAGATCCGTCACGAGATGCAGTTGATCGGCGACCGCGAATACGCGCCGTATTTTTTGACGGTCCACGAAATTGTGAAGTTCGCGGCCAGCAAGGGCATATTGCATCAGGGGCGCGGATCGGCGGCGAATTCGGTGGTCTGTTATTGCCTGAATATCACGCAGGTGGATCCGGTGGCGCGCGGACTGCTGTTTGAGCGCTTCATTTCGGCGGCGCGCGATGAACCGCCGGACATCGACGTCGATTTCGAACACGAACGCCGCGAGGAAGTGATCCAACACATCTACGAAACGTACGGGCGCGAGCGTGCGGGACTAACCGCTACCGTGGTGCACTACCGCACGCGGCGCGCGGTGCGCGAAGTGGGTAAGGTGTTGGGGTTGTCGGAAGACGTCACCGGCGCGCTGGCCGGAGCGGTGTGGGGTTGGCACGAGGTGGGTGTCGCCGAAGATCGCGTGCGGGAAGCGGGCCTGGATCCGGCGGACCGTCGCCTGCGCCAGACGCTGCATCTCACGCGGATGCTGGTGGGGTTCCCGCGCCACTTGTCGCAGCACGTCGGCGGGTTCGTCATGGCGCGAGGCCGCCTGGACGAGCTTGTCCCCATTGAGAACGCCGCGATGGAAGACCGCACCGTCATACAGTGGGAGAAAGACGATCTGGATGAACTGGGCATCATGAAGGTGGACATCCTCGCCCTCGGCATGCTCTCCGCCATACGGCGGGCGTTCGAATCGCTCGAGCGGCACTACGGCCGGACGTTCACGCTGGCTACTGTGCCGCACGAAGACGCGGCCGTGTACGAAATGCTGCAGCGCGCCGACTCCATCGGCGTTTTTCAGGTGGAAAGCCGCGCGCAGCAGAGCATGCTGCCGCGTCTCAAGCCGAAGGAGTTTTACGATCTGGTGATCGAAGTGGCCATCGTGCGGCCAGGGCCGATTCAAGGCGACATGGTGCATCCGTACCTGCGCCGCCGCGAGGGCAAAGAGCCCGTCGTCTATCCCAGCGCGGCGCTGGAAGCGGTTCTCAAGAAGACGCTCGGCGTGCCGCTGTTTCAGGAACAGGCGATGCAGATCGCCATCATCGGCGCGGGTTTCACGCCAACCGAAGCCGACCAGTTGCGGCGCTCGCTCGCTACGTTCCGCCACGTCGGCACCATCACAACGTTTCGCGAACGCTTCGTCGGCGGCATGCTCACCAACGGATATCCGCGGGAGTTCGCCGAACGTTGTTTCAGCCAGATCGAAGGCTTCGGCACGTACGGCTTTCCGGAGGCACACGCTATTTCGTTCGCGAATCTCGTTTACGTTTCGGCCTGGTTGAAGTGCCATTATCCGGAAGTGTTCTGCGCCGCGTTGCTGAATAGCCAGCCGATGGGCTTCTACGCGCC
>CAZDIZ010000026.1:44788-46394 GCA_964505625.1 uncultured Solibacteraceae bacterium
CTCGACCGTTTAGCGCAAGCAGATGCGTTTGGTTCAATGCGTCTTGCACGCCGCACGGCGTTGTGGAAAGCGAGCGCGCTCAGTGGCCGTATGCCGCCGCTGTTGCTGCACACGGACGCGGATCTGTTCGAGGAGCGCGACGCGGAACTTCCGGCGATGACGCGCAGCCAGGAAGTGGTCAAGGATTATCAGGCCACGGGACTGACACTGCGCGAGCATCCGCTGGCTTTCTTGCGTGCCGGTCTGCGTGCGCGTCGCGTCATTACCGCGGAGCAACTCTCGCGCACCGCGCACGGAAAAGTGGTCACCGTGGCGGGACTGGTGTTGTGCCGGCAGCAGCCGATGACGGCCAAGAATACAGTTTTCATTACGATCGAAGACGAGACCGGCACCATCAATCTGATCGTTTGGCAGCGCGTGCATGAACGATGCCGGCGCGCGATTCACCAGGCGGATTTAATTGGCTGCCACGGCGTGTTGCAGCGGGAAGGGCAGGTGCTGCACGTGGTGGCAAACAATATATGGGACTGGTCCAGCGATCTCACTAAGCTGAATGCCGGAGCCGGCGGCGCGCCGCTGCCTGTTCGCAGCCGCGACTTTCATTGATAACTTAAGGTTTCCGCGCACGCCGGCACACGCTATAGTAGCTCTGTGCGGAGGACTTCTTTGTGGACGATGTGATCGCGAAAGAAGAAAAGAAGGAAATCGCCAAGGTCGATCAGGTGGATTCTGTTTCGCACATGCTCTATCTGGTTTCGGCCTGGCACACGGCGATGGTAGACGTATTTCCGCCGGAGTTGATTCTGGCGATCTGCTGGGAAGAGACGCATTGGCAGAACATCCCGCAGTACGGCGGCGGTCCGGCGGTGGGCTACGGCCAACTCGAAAAGGGAGGCCGATACAAGGCCAATCAGTATGAGTGCGGTAACTACAATTCCTATTCCGAAGGACGCTTCACGCGCACCGCGATTCTGTCCAGCGCCGAGATCAGCATACAGGCGGTAGGGTATTGCTTGGCGGGATTGTACAACCATCCGCAGTTGTCGCATACGCGCGACGGCGCTTTGAATGCTTACGCCGGCGTGCAGCACCGTCCGGAGAACAAACCCATTCCCGGGCGTTGGGTCAAGTGCGCCGACGCGTTGCGCGCCTGTCTCACTAGCGGCTGGATGTCGTCGCCGATCGCGGTCGAGGATGCTCTGCGCGAAGCGCGCAACTTCCCGCGTAGCGGAGCGTTGTACGATCACATACACGCGCGCTTGTGGCCCTTGCTCGACATCTTTACCGCCATACAGAACACGCTCCAGGTTGGTTCGCAGGGCATGGCCGTGGGGTACTTGCAGGACGGGTTGAACCGGCTCCCGTCGAACGATCCATGGAACGCCAGCGCGAGCCTGCCGCTCAAAGTGGACGGCATCTTCGGACCGAAGACCTCCTCAAGAGTCAAACAATTCCAGAGCCGGAACAGTCTGACGGCCGACGGTATCGTGGGCCCGCTCACGCGCGCGAAACTGGTGGAGCGGGCTGCGTCCTAGTGTGGTGTCTCACCGAAGAGTTGACAATCCAAGTGGGGCCGCCTTTCCAGGCGGCCGAGCCGGCTTTCGAG
>CAZDIZ010000027.1:0-24245 GCA_964505625.1 uncultured Solibacteraceae bacterium
GCCTGGCACAGCACGCCTACACACAACTGCACCGCCTGCCGCCGAAACTCCCCGGAAAGAGCGTTTATCTCACGGCCTTCAGTCCCTTCGAACACACCATCCGGTTCGAATGGGTGTGAGGGAGGAAAGCTCAGAGTTTCGCATCGATCGACAGACTCTGAATCATACCGTCGAGCGCCGACTCCTCTTTTTCGATTTGGGCGGCCAGGGTCTGCACTTGCTTACGAAGCGTTTCGAGCCGGTCCTCCTGCTGGTTCAACTGCTGTGTATAGCGCTGGAGGAGCGCCTTCTCCTCGGCGCTTCCTTTCAGTGATTTGACGTTCTCACGCAGGCGCTGTTGATCTTCGAAAATGGCGTTGATCTCGGATTCGGTCGTGTCTTTCTTCGATTCCAACTCGGCGACGACGGTCTTCTGCGCCAGGATCTTGCGCAGAGCTTCTTCGATGGGTTTGCTGATAGATCCTCCACGCACGAAGACATCCAGTTGTTCACCGGAAATGTTCTTCACCGAGAAGTGGGAAGACACCGGACGCGCTTCTTCCACTGTGAGCGTCGCGGTTTGTTTTGGCTCCAGCACGCTGCGAAAACGCATCCATGCGGACGTGGTCTCGACGGGACGTTCTTCGGAAACCAAATCATACCCGTCGCGCACCGGGTGTTCGATGATCACGGTTCTCGCCTTAGTGTCTTCGTTACGAAGCGTGTAAGTGCGGCGCTCGCGGACTTCGCTCTCCTGCACCATGTCGCCTTCGGCCACGCGAACGCGCCGCACACTCTGCGGCCGGCTCACGGTTTTGGAGCTGATGCGTAGCCCGAGGTCGGTGGCATAGGAAACAAAGCGCTTTTCACCCGGCCGGATGGGATCGAAGAGGCCTTCGCCGGCGAAGGCTTCATCCTCTATCACATTGAAACTGCCGCCGTCGAGAGTGAGGCCGGTGGCGTTGTTGAGCCAGAGCGCACGCTTGGGCCGGCCATCGCCAGCCGTCGAGTTCCATATGCTGACTTTTTCGACGGCCAGGTTGGCGTTGACGATCGGAACAAGCGCGGATTGATTCTTGCGGATGGTGATGGGTTCTTTGAGGCTGTATTCGAACAGGTCGCCAAGATCCTGATTAGATGCGCTTGCCGCGAAACGCATGCGTGCATCATTGACGTACGTTCCGTGGCCGAATCCTCCGCCGCTGCCGGGACCATAGCCCGGGCTGCGGCCGGAAGCGCCGAGCGCGGTTCCCGAGCCGAGGTTCGCGCCGCTTCCCAGCGCCCCGCGCTTGGCCACCGATGCCGTGGAAGTCTGGAGTCCGGCGGCGTCAGCCGTGACACTCACTGATTCCGCCACACTTCCGACGTTCAGGACGGCATCAGCCTGCGCGGTACGTGCCGTGGACAACGCCACCGTGGGAAGCACGCTCTTGCGGAAACCCGCCATCTCGATTTCCACACGCGCATTCCCTTCACCGAGGGACGCGAACTGGTAGGAACCGTCCGCGCGCGTTGTGGTTTCGCCGGCCAGCGCGCCGGATCCGTCGAACACTTTCACCAGAGCGCCGGCAACTCTGGCGCCGCTCGCGTCGGTGACGACGCCGGCCAACCGCGCGCCGCCTACGAGTGCCGCGGCTTCATACGTCTGCGGTGACACCGAGGCATACTCGGGCAGCGGAACCACAGGACGTCTGGAGTAGTACGGTTGCGACAACTTTTGGATGAACGACTGCGGTGCGCCGGCTACCAGCGATAGCGCGACATCCTCCCAATCCTCGCCTACGGTGTTGTCCACAATTGCCCAGCCTTGCAGCAGCGGATTCTGCCCCGCCTTGGAAGGCAGCACAATTCGATAGGTGGTTTTCCAGACCGGAACTTCACTGATATAGCTGACAAACAGCGGGCGCTCGGCGGTTCCAGTGGTTGAGATAACCGTGCGCCGCACGTCCGCGTCGTGTGCCGAAGAAAGCAAGTCCATATACTGATTCATCGAGCCGGCAAGCCCGCGATCGAGGATGCGGACCGAAAACGCGGGAGTAAGCTCGGTTGTGCGGACTTCACCGCCATCGGTGATCAACGCCACGTAGTCGACCTCCAGCGTGGTACCACCGCTAATGCGTGTTTTCCGCTCCACGCTCAGCAACCGGCCGGCGAGCACGGTCGCCGCACTCTTGACCTCGATACGCGCGCCGCGCAGTGAATCCAGAAACTCCGATAACGTAGTCTTTTCAGATAGCGGCAGGCGCAGTCCGCTGAGCCGCCTTTCGAGCGGCGCCGTGGAGTTGTATGTCACACCCGTGACGCGCCCTCCTCCCAGATCGAGAACGGTGAGGGACTTCAGCGCATCGTTCAACTGTCCGGAGGTAAAGGCTATGGTAACGTCCTGGTTTCCCCGAACCTTCCCCAGGTGCTCAAAGTAGCCCACACCGCTTTTGTAGAGGACGACACGCTTGACGGGGAGCTTGCTGGTGGACGGGGGCGCGGGTGGTTGAGACGGCGATTCCGCCGCGAAAAACACCGCCGAACAAAGTGGAACGAGCAAGAGAGATGTCACTCGAGGCATAGTGCTCCTTATCCCTGCACGAATTCGACTTAACGACCAGGAAATCCTACTCACTTCCCAACACCGACGAGTATACCGAAGCAATCGAAGCGCGGGGCGCTTTCTGATCCGGCTGCGATTTCGGGCTGAGCGCGGTGGCATGATATCCTGGAGATTCCACCTCGCGACTCCAACTGTTGGCGTGTAGGCAAATGGACGTATATCAACTCACGCGGGCACTCGTCGATATCGAGTCCCTTACGGGCAACGAGTACCAGGTCGGCTGCTTCCTGGCCGACTACCTGGGCGACCTAGCCGCGCGTTTTGACGGGCGCGTTGAGCGCATCGAGGTCGAGCCCAGACGCTACAACGTCCTGGCCACCTTCGGCGAGCCCGTGGTCACTTTGTCCACGCACATCGACACGGTGCCGCCGTTCTTCGCCTCAAGCGAAGACGCCGGCTACATTTACGGCCGGGGAGCTTGCGACACCAAAGGCATCATCGCCGCGATGCTGAAGGCCCTGGAGGCGCTGCTTGCCGAAGGCGTGCGTGGCGTGGCCATGCTGCTCGTCGTCGGTGAAGAGCGCAACAGCGCCGGCGCGTACGCAGCGGCGCGGAGCCCGCACGGCTCGCGTTACCTCATCAACGGCGAGCCTACCGAAAACAAACTCGCGCTTGGCTCCAAGGGCGCGCTGCGTTATGAACTCACAGCCCAAGGCCGTATGGCGCATTCGGCGTATCCTGAACTGGGCGATTCGGCCATCCTGAAGCTGCTCGATGCGATCGAACGCATTCGGCGCATTCCGCTGCCGGTCGACGAAGTACTCGGCGCGAGCACTCTGAACATCGGCACCATCAGCGGCGGGCGCGCACCGAACATCGTTCCCGATTCTGCATCGAGCGAGATCATGATCCGGCTGGTCGAGGACGCCGAACCGCTGCGCAAGGCGTTCGTCGAAGCCGCCGGCAGCCAGGTGGACGCGCGCCAGGTGCTGATGATTCCGGCCGTGCGTTTGGGCCGGCTTGAAGGTATTGAAACGACCGTAGTAGCTTTTACCACCGACATTCCCGCGTTCGGCGGCGCCTGGGGCCAGCCCTTCTTGCTGGGCCCCGGGAGCATACACGTCGCCCACACCCTCGAAGAACGGGTACCGAAGAAGCAGGTCGCCGACGCTATCGAGATTTATATAAAGATGGTGCGGCAGCTTCTGGTTGCCGCGTAGGAAAACAAACAACATGAAAAAAATCGAGGTTGGTGTTCTCGGCGCCACCGGTATGGTGGGCCAGCATTTCGTGAAGTTCTTGCAGAACCATCCGTGGTTCGAGTTGACTTGGGCAGGAGCCAGCGACCGCTCCGCGGGCAAGAAGTATTCGGATGCGACCGCATGGCGCCTGGAAGGCACCATGCCGGAGAAGACCGCCGGCCTCACGGTGCAGGAATGCGTTCCGGGCAACGCGCCGCGCCTGGTGTTTTCGGCCACCGACGCTTCGGTAGCCACGGAAATTGAACGTGCTTTCGCGCAAGCCGGACACGTGGTGGTATCGAACTCGCGCAACCACCGCATGGAAAGCGATGTTCCGCTGCTGGTGCCGGAAGTGAACGCGGATCACTTGAAGCTGATCCCGCTGCAGCAGGCCGCGCGCGGCTGGAAGGGCCAAATCGTCACCAATCCGAATTGTTCGACGGTGGTGTTGACCATGGCACTGGCGCCGCTGAAGCAGTTCGGCATCCGGCGCGTGGTGGTCACAACCATGCAAGCCATCTCGGGCGCCGGTTATCCGGGCGTGCCTTCGATGGACATCACCGCCAACGTGATCCCGTTCATCGGCGGCGAAGAAGAAAAGATGGAGCAGGAGACGCAGAAGATCCTCGGGGACCTGGCCGGCGACCATGTCGAGCCGCTCGCCGCAGGTGTAAGTGCGCACTGCAATCGCGTGCAGGTGGTGGACGGTCACACCGAAACCGTTTCGGTGGAACTAGAAGCCAAGCCGGACGTGGCCGAGATTATCGACGCCATCAACAAGTTCCGCGGCGTGCCGCAGGAACGCAACCTGCCGAGCGCCCCGGCACAGCCGGTGGTCTACATGCCCGAGCGCGACCGTCCGCAGCCGCGGCGTGATGCGGCGCGCGGAAACGGTATGACTGTGTTCGTGGGACGCTTGCGCACGTGCCCGGTGCTCGGCTACAAGCTCACCGCCCTGGGTCACAACACCATCCGCGGCGCGGCCGGTGCGGCCGTGTTGAACGCGGAACTGATGCATTCGGAAGGGTGGCTCGAAAAATGATCGTCATGAAATTTGGCGGCTCGTCGGTGGAGTCGGCGGCCGCCATCGCCCGAGTTGCATCAATTGTGAAGGCGCGCGTCGAGCGCCATCCGGTGGTGGTGGTTTCGGCCATGGGCAAGACCACCAACAACCTGCTGGCCATCGCGGCGAAGTCCGCCGCTGGCAAGCGCGAGGAGGCCATCAAGCTCGCCGTTGACCTGCGCGACTTCCATTTGCGCGAAGCTCGTCCGGCGGTGCTCGATTCAGACTGGCCGGCGGTGGAAGGCGCGATTCAGGATCATTTTCAGGAGATCGCTGAACTGGCGCGCGCGCTGGCTGTGGTGGGAGAAATCACGCCGCGGCTGACCGATGCGATTTCCAGTTACGGCGAACGTATTTCGAGTATCGTTGTCACCTACGCTTTCCGCCGCGCTGGCATGGACGCCGTACACGTGGATTCGCGGCACGTGATGGTGACCGATAACCGGCACACACAGGCTGCGCCGAAGTTCCCCGAAACCTACTCGCGGCTAGCAGCAACGATTCCGCCGCTCGCGCAGAGACACGTAATCGTGATGGGCGGATTCATCGCTTCGACCGAAAGCGGCGTCACCACGACGCTCGGCCGCGGCGGCTCGGACTTCACCGCGTCCATCGTGGGCGCCGGCATCGGCGCCGAAGAGATTGAAATCTGGACCGATGTCGACGGCATGCTCACTGGCGATCCGCGCGTGATCGACAACGTGCGGCGCGTGAAGACCATTTCGTTCGGCGAAGCGGCCGAGCTGGCGTACTTCGGCGCCAAGGTACTGCACCCGGCTACCGTGCTGCCGGCGATCGAGAAGAACATCCCGGTGCTGATTTTGAACTCGCGCCGCCCCGAGGTGGAAGGCACGCGCATTGTCTCCGAATCGGTGCCCTGCACCAACACGATCAAGTCCATCGCCTGCAAGCGCAACATCGCGCTGGTCAACATCACGTCAACGCGTATGCTGATGGCGCACGGCTTCCTGCATCAGATCTTCGAAGTGTTCGACCGGTTCGAAACTCCGGTGGATATGGTGGCAACCAGCGAAGTCAGCGTTTCGCTCACCATTGACAACACGTCGCGGCTGAAGGAGATCACGGCCGAGCTGGAGGCGTTCGCGGAAGTGAACGTCGAACAGAACCAGGCACTGGTCTGCGTGGTGGGCGACAACATCCGTTCGACGCCGGGCGTGGCGGGCCGTATTTTCCACGCGCTATCGGACGTCAACATCGGCATGATCTCGCAAGGCGCGTCTCTGCTAAACTTCGGTTTCGTGGTAGCCGACGCCGACGTGGCTCGCGCCGTGGCCGCACTGCACGCCGAGTTCTTCGCCGAGGTCGACCCGGCGGTGTTCGACTAACCTTACTCAGAGGATCGGAATGAAACTTGCCATTGTCGGTTACGGCAAAATGGGCAAGCTGGTGGAGCAGCTTGCCCCGGACTACGGCTTCACAGTTGCGCTCAAACTCGACGAATTCAACAATGCGGATTTCACCGGTATCACGGCGGAGAATTTTCGCGGCGTGGACGTGGCCATCGAGTTTTCGACGCCGTCCACGGTGGTCGCGAACATTGAGCGCATCGCGGCGTTGGGCGTGAACATGGTGGTGGGCACCACGGGCTGGCTGGACCGGCTGGACCAAGTTCGCGAGCTAGTCGAGCGCAATGGAGTGGGCCTGGTGTGGAGTCCGAATTTCTCCATCGGCGTCAGTGTGTTTTCGCGGCTGGTGGCGGAAGCGGCGCGGCTGCTCAAGGACGAAGAGCAATACGGCGCGTGGGCCTGGGAGATCCATCACTGCACGAAGAAGGACGCTCCCTCGGGAACGCTGCTCAAGCTGGTGGCCGACATGAAGAACGCCGGCTATACGCGTACGATCGATGCCGGATCGAACCGCGCCGGAGCACATCCGGGCACGCACGAAATCGGATTTGATTCCGCGGCCGACACCATCACGTTGCGCCACACGGCGCGCAGCCGCGAAGGACTCGCGCGCGGCGCGCTGAAGGCGGCCACTTGGGTGGCGGGCAAGCGTGGGTTGTACGAGTTCAGCGATATTGTTTTCGGGAACGCGAGGTGAATGATGTTTGAAGGTTGCGGTACCGCACTAGTGACGCCGTTCCGGGCGGATGGTTCGCTCGACGAGGCGACTCTACGCAAGCTCGTCCGGCGGCAAGTGGAAGCGGGCATCAACTTCCTGGTGCCCTGCGGCACCACGGGCGAGAGCCCCACGCTGACGCGCTCCGAGCATTTGCGTGTGGTTGAGATCACGCTCGAGGAAGCTCGCGGCGTGGTGCCGATTCTGGCGGGCGCCGGCGGCTACAACACGACCGAGGTGATTCATCTGGCGCGCGAGTTGTCCGCCATGGGCGTGGACGGCATCCTCTCGGTGACACCGTACTACAACAAGCCGACGCAAGAGGGCCTCTACCAGCATTACAAAGCCATCGCCACGGCGGTATCGCTGCCCATGATCGTCTACAGCGTGAAGGGACGCACGGGCGTGAACGTGGAACCGTCGACGCTGAAACGCCTGGCGGAGATCGACAATATCGCTGGCGTGAAGGAAGCCTCCGGCGACATCAGCCAGATCGCAACAATCATTCATGAAGTGCCGGAGAGCTTCGCGGTGTTTTCCGGAGACGATGTTCTGACGCTCCCGCTGATCGCGCTGGGCGGACGCGGCATCATCTCGGTGGCGTCCAATGAAATTCCGGCGGAAATGACCGAACTGGCGCGGCAGTGCTTGATCAACGATTTCGCAGGCGCGCGCGAACTACAACGCAAGTACCTGCCGCTGATGAACGTGAACTTCATCGAGTCGAATCCGATTCCGGTGAAGGCGGCCATGGCCGCAATGGGCTTGCTCGAACCGGTTTGGCGGCTCCCGATGGTTCCGCCGCAACCGCAAAATCAAGGCAAGATCGAAGCCGTCCTGGCGGACGCCGGACTGTTGTCTCATCGGAGCGTGCGCGGTGCAAGCTGATATCGAAAGACTCTTCGACGAAAAGCCGGAGCGCTATACCGAGGAACATTTCCGTTTGTTTCAGCGCTTCAAGGAGCAGTTGAATTCCGGCCAGATCCGCGCGGCATCACCTGATGAAAGCCAGCCCAGCGGTTGGAAAGTGAACGGCTGGGTAAAGAAGGGCATCCTGCTCGGCTTCCGCATGGGTGGGATTGTGGACATGTCTGTGGACTCCTCGCGCCAGCCTTGGTTCGATAAGGCCACTTACCCCGTGCACCGTTTCGATTCGTCCAGCGGGGTGCGCATCGTGCCGGGCGGCACCAGTGTGCGCGACGGCTGTTACGTCGGCAAGAGCGTCACCATCATGCCACCGGCCTACATCAACGCCGGCAGCTATGTGGGCGACGCGACCATGATTGACTCGCACGCGCTGGTGGGAAGCTGCGCGCAGGTCGGCGCGCGCTGCCACATTTCGGCCGCTTCGCAAATCGGCGGCGTACTCGAACCGGTGGGCGCGTTGCCGGTGATTGTCGAAGACGACGTCCTGGTCGGCGGCAACTGCGGCATCTACGAGGGCGTGGTGGTGAAACGGCGCGCAGTGCTCGGCACCGGAACCATCATCAATCGCTCGACGCCGGTTTACGATCTGGTCCGCGGAGTGATCCACCGCGCGGAAGGCGATGCGACGCTGGTGATTCCCGAGCAGGCGGTGGTAGTGGCCGGGTCACGCGCGATCACCAACGGCGTGGGCCGCGATTGGGGTATCTCACTCTATACGCCGGTGATCGTGAAGTACCGCGACGCGAAGACCGACACCCGTATTCAGCTCGAAGATCTTTTGCGCTGACCGGCGGCGGATTCCAGTACGGCAAGCGTTTCCCGCGCCGTGGTTTCCCAACTAAACTTGGAAGCGCGCGCGGGACCTTCCGCGATCAGTTCCCCGCGCAACTGCTCGTCATAGGCGATCCTCTCCATCGCATCGCGTATGGCATTCACATCGGCGGGATCGAAACGCAGCGCCGCCCGGCCCACGAATTCGCGCAAAGGCGGAATCTCCGAACAGGCGGTCGGAATGGCCGCCGCCATGGCTTCCAGCACCGGCATCCCGAATCCTTCGAAGCTCGACGGGTAGATGAACGCATGAGCGTCGCGATAAAGATTATAGAGATCTTCGCGCGGAATCCAACCCGTCAGTTCCACCGTCTCAGTCAACTCCAGATCGCGAACTAGTTTCTCCAGATGCCCTCCGTGATAGCCACGCATGCCCGCGAGCACCAGGCGGAACTCCGAGTGCGAACGCCGGAACTCGGCGAACGCACGGATCAACCGGTCCAGGTTCTTGTGGGCGTGGAGCGTGGAAACGCACAGAAAGAACGGCTCCGCTTGACGTGCCAGCCGTGAACGCGCAATTTCAAAAAAGCGATTTTCAACTCCGTGCCGGACAACCTCGATGTTCCGATCCGCCACTCGGTAATACAGAAGAACATCGCGGCGCGTCGACTCCGATACGGCGATCAGACGCGTGGCGCGATGGGCGGAACTCCAAAGGAAGAAGTTCCAGAACGGAAGCTCATACCAACGGAAGTACTGCGGGTGCCTTTTATGCTGCAAGTCGTGAAACACGGCCACCGACGGGCAGCTTGCCGCAAGCGGCATCGTGAAGCCGGGGCAAAAGAGCACGTCGAGCCTATCTCGGCGCGCCAACCGCGGCAGCACGAACTGTTCGTAGAGAATCCTGCACGGCCGGATGGCGGCGCGCACAGGCCGCACCGAAACGGTGAAATTCGGCGAGTCCGGACATAGTGAGCGGCCGGTTTCCCGGTTGACATACACGACGTACTGGTTCCGCTGGTCGATGCCGGCGAGCGCGGTCAACAGATTGCGTAAATAGACTTCAGTTCCGCCGACTCCTCCGGGGATCAGATAGAGCGCGTTGACACCGATGCGGAGTTGCTTGTCCCGATTACCCAATTCACTTAGTATGCAACCTTCAGGTTCCTGCGCGCCACCGCGAGGCCTGTCGCGGCATCTTCATCACTCGGGTTCAAGGCTAGAGCACGGCGGTAGCTTTCGGCGGCAGCCACATATTCACCGGCGGAAATCTGCAAGTTACCGCGGTATACGTAAGTTTTTGGAAAACGTGGATTAATCCGCTCCGCTTCGTTGAGCGCGGCTTCCGCTTCGGTGCGCCGGGCACGCTTACCCTGGATCATGCCGATCAGCGCGTGAGCATGCGCGGTGCGTTCGAGCGCGATCGCCTCGCGCAATCGCTCCACCGCTAGGTCGGGTTGGTCGGCGCAATCGCAGGCCAGCGCCCAGTCCACTAGCAAGCCGTAGTCTTTGGGTGCCAACTGCGCCGCCAACTCGTATTGCCTGGCCGCTTCCTGGCAACGCCCGGCCTGAAAATAAGCGTAGGCAAGTTGGAAATGGGGCCGGTATTTTTGCGGTGCTTTTTCGACGGAATCCTCCCACAATGCGATGGCGCCGCTCCACACATGGTTACGAACGTAAGTAGCAGTTCCCGCCGCGCCCAGAATGCCCAGCGCACTCCATGCCAACGCCACACGGGATAGCTTGAGACGCTGCGCCAGGTCCACCACTACCAGCAGCAACCCTATCATTGGCAGGTACATGCGCCGCTCGACCAATGGGTCCTTGATGGGAATGACCGAAGACGTCGGCGCCAACAACAGAAGGAAAACCAAGACGCCGTAACTGGCGAGCGGAAACTTGCGGCGCAGCATGAACGCCGCCACGACCAAAACCACGAGTGCCGCCAATCCAAACACCGCGCCGTGGTCTAGCGGGCCACGCGAGATCGCGAAGTCGTGATCCAGATTCAACCCGACGGGCACGACGAACATCCGCAGGTACACCCAGATCGCACGGCCCTGCGTGTAGAAATAGTCGTGCCAGGGAAGCCCCGACACTGCAAATCCGGCGGTATCGGCCGCGCGCAACACTGTCCAGACGAACGCCAGTGCCGCCGCACCCACGACTGACATCATCGAGTAGAGCCGCCAGTTTCGCTTGATGCCGCCAAACGAAAAGCCGGGGCTCCAATAGTAGTCCGTCAGCAGAAGCAGCGCCGGCAATACCACGGTGTGTTCCTTGGTCAGCGCTGCCGCCGCGAATAGCAGCAGGACCGCGGCGGCTCTGCCCCAGCGAACTTCCGGCGTCGAACGGCAAAGAAACACAGCGAACGCCGAATAGCAGAACAGCACGCTCAAGGTCTCCGACCGGCTGGCTACGTAGGCCACTGATTCGGTCTGCAGGGGATGAAACAGGAACAGTCCGGCGGCGAACCCCGCGTACAGAATGACGTCCTTGCCTTCGACGCCCGCTTGGCGCAAAAGGCGCCTCACGATGATGTACACCAGGGCACCGTTGGCGAGATGGAAAAGGACGTTGAACAGATGGAAGAAATACGGGTCCAGGCCAAACGCCCGCAAGTTGGCCCAGAAGGTGAACATCAGGAATGGACGCGATTCGCGCAACCAGCGCACGAGAGGCGCCCCAATAAATTCCGGCATCTGAAAGGGCAGATAGAGATCATCGAAAAGGAACGCCCCGTTCAACGCCGGCTGGTAGACTTCCAAAACCGCGAGCAATATGGCGCACCACACCACCACGTGAACCCAAAGTCTAGGCTGCGTGGCATTGCCCGCGTCAGGAGGAACTGTCGGTCTGCTGCTTTTCATCTATCGCACGAATTCTAAATTCAAGCATCGCCATCTTTTGCGCCAGGGCGATATTGGCGTCCTTGAGACGAGAGATAACAATCGAAAAACGGTAGCTGACCACGAAGAGCACGCATAGGATCAGCAATATCAGCGCGAACGCCGGATCGTGCTTCAACCCGAGCCATCCGCTTACCCGTTCCAGCAGCGACCGCCAGCGCGACAAGATGAGCAGCACCACCGCGGCGCCAAACCAACTCATGGAGTATTCCACGCGAATGTGCGCGCGCCGCAACGATAGCAGCACCACAACGATCACCGCAAGGCTCACCAGAGCGATCGCATTCAACAGCGAATCCACGGCTACCTCCTCCACCTGCGGCTTTCGAATTTCAGGATATTCACAAGCACGCCCATCAGGACGTGAATGATGTAGTAAACCGATTTTACCGGAGTGATCGAGCTCCTACCTGCCCGGCGTGGCCGCACCCGGCACGGCACCTCGGTGAAGTGGAACGCCCGGCGCTTCAACACCACCAACGCTTCAATTTCAGGATACTCGAGAGGGAAGCTCTTACTGAAGACCTGGAGCGCCGCGCGATTCACCCCCACAAACCCGGATGTTGGATCAAGCACGGGCCGTCCGAGGATAGGCCGCAGCACAAACCGGAAAAAACGAATGCCCAGCAAGCGCACAAAACTCGTGTGGTTGGTGTCGGAGACCATGTACCGCGAGCCGATCACCATTTCGTAGCCGCTCGTACGGAGCGCTTCGAGTACGCCGGCGATGTCCCTCGGATCGTGCTGTCCGTCGCCGTCCAGCCGGATCACGTATTCATAGCCCAACTCGAACGCCAGCTTGTAACCGGCCTGTACAGCGCCACCCAGGCCTAGATGATGCGGCAAGGGCAACACCTTCGCGCCGGCGGCGCGCGCCACGGCGATGGTGGAATCCTCCGAGCAATCGTCGATCACCAGGACGGGCACACTGGGCATGACGTCCCGGATTTCCGCCACCACACTGCCCACCGCGGCCTCTTCGTTGTATGCGGGCACGATGATCAGCACGGATCCGGCGCCGCCGCCGTTCGTCATATCGCGGCCACCTCCTTCACCGTGATCGAGTGGCGCGCAAGCAGCGCGGCAAATTCCCGAACGCCTATCCGAGCCCGCGCGCGAATGCGCCGGCGTTCGCGATACAACCGCCCGCAACCGGCAACGGCTGCCCAGTGCGCGCGCAGGGTAAACAGTATCAGATCGAACGCACTGCCGCCGTGGTCACGATACTCGGCCGCCGCGCCACGCCGCTGCAGAATGAACCAGACGTGCCAGAAATATCGCGCAAGCGCCGCCAGCAACGCGCCCGGCAAGAGGCGCGCCGGATAGTTCTTGGCCAATACAAACAGGCGGTTGCGCTCCACGTAGTACGCTTTCAGAGCCGAGGCGCGACCCGCCGAATGCGAATAGCGATGCTCCACCACGGCCTCCGGCACATAGAGGCACCGCCATCCCGCCCATTGGGCCCGCAATCCCAAATCTGTGTCCTCGCAATAAAGAAAGAACGTTTCGTCGAAACCGCCGATCTCATCCAGCATCGCGCGCCGGTAAAGAGCCGCGCACCCACTCGGAAACAGTACGGCTTCGCGACGCGGGAACGCGCTAACGGCGAGTCCATGGCCGCGCTGTTTGCTGGAAGCGTCGCGCGCAATCAACATGCCGGCCGAATCCAGCGCACCGGAGCCGGCGAGAACAATCCGCGATGCGCACATCCCCACGTGCGAGTCGCTTTCGGCCGCCTCCAACAGCGCTTGAGCCCAGCCTCCGGCGACAGCCGTATCGTCATTCAAAGCCACCACATACGGAGCATTTGACGCGCGGTAGACGGCATTGATGGCCGCCCCGAATCCGACATTGCGCTGGTTCTCAATGACGCGCACTCCGGAGCGGGCCAGAGTCCTCTTCCGCACCAAGCCCTGGCCACTGTTGTCCACCACCACGACTTCCAGGCTTGGCATCTGTTGCCGCGCGAGCGCGTCCAGGCATTCAACCAGCGCCGAATCCGCCGCCAGAGTAGGGATCGCAACGGTGATCCAGGTCTCAGCCAAGTATCGATTTTACGCTATCTGCCTTCTTGAAGAGCAAGATAGCATTTAACATTAGCCGTCGCCGTCCCGATGCAGACAAGTTCTCGGCGGCCGTTGCCGAAATCGGCCACGTCGCAGGAAGCTGCGCCCATGCCTCCCTGATCGACCGGCGCGCGCCGCCAGTTTCGCCCAGCGGCATCTTCGGCGGCATAGATGTGAACGCTGTGATCGCCTCCACGATAGCCGGCGACGATCTCGTCACGCCCGTCACCGTCCAGGTCCACCACTTGTAGCGCGTGTCCGTCCACCATGGCGTTTTCGATCACCTGCCGCCGCCAGACACCCTTCTGTTCGAAATACACCGCTAACTGGTGCCCGTGCCAGGGTTCAATGGCGGCGAGGAAACGCTTGCGGCCAAACCGCCCGACGGCGACATCGCTCGCACCGCTGTTCGGCCAAGGCGCGGGATCGCCTTTGGTGAGTTCCTTCACCGTCCACTGGCCGTCTTTGCCCAACTTCACGAGATGGATGCCCGACATGCTGGCGGTGAGGATTTCGTCGCGGCCGTCGCCATCCCAATCGACAACGAAGATGCCGTGCATCACGCCTTCGATCTCGCTGGTGATGAGTTCCCGCTTCCAAGCGCCCGGGCGATAGAACACCAGTGGCGTCTTGCCGCGATAGCCGGGCGGTTCGGCGGTGGCCGCCGCGAGCGGCGCGTTCACCACCACGGGTTGCCCGCTCGCGTCGATACGCGCGAGCCGCAAACGATGCGACGTTGGAAGCCGGTCGATTTCGCGGATCGACCACGGCTGGCGCGGATCGCCCTGGCACTTAAGTACGCTCACTACACCGGCGCTCTTGGACGGACGCGGCGAAAACTCCTCGGCCAGCACGATCTCCGGAATTCCGTCGCCGTCCCAGTCCCAAACCGCGGCGTTGATCATGCGCCGGCGTCCGCTCACAATCGTGTGCCGCGCCCAGGTGGGATTCTCGAACCAGACCAACTCGTCCAGGTCGCTCGCGAGCGCCAGGATGTCCTTGCGTCCGTCGCCGTTCACATCGGCCGCCAGCACTTGATAGCCGCCCTTGAGGCCCGTAGCGATGGTTCGTCCTTCGAAGTTCATGGGTGGATGGACAGCCATACTGAAACCGAAGATTGCAGCCAGAACGGGATACACATCGAAGTGTACTCAATCCAGTACAATCGTGCAGGGAGCGATCAGCGAAATGTCCAACACAACATCCCAGACGCGCGTTTCACGACGCAGCTTTGTGGCCGCCGGAGCAACAGCCGCATCCGCCTCGCGGGTGCTTGGCGCGAATAATCGAATTCGGCTCGGCGTCATCGGCACGGGCGGGCGCGGCAACCACCTGATGAACATGGCCAACAAAGCCGGCGGGCACGAATGGGTCGCTGTATGCGATGCCTGGGATGTACGGCGGCGCGCGGCGGCCAAGAACGCCGGCACCGCGGTGACCGAATACGCAGATTACCGCCAACTGCTGGACCGCAAGGACATCGACGGCGTCATCGTGGCAACGCTCGATCACTGGCATTCGCGCATGACCGTGGACGCGTGCCGCGCCGGCAAGGATGTGTACGTCGAGAAGCCCATGACCTCGCTACCCATGCAGGGCCACGACATGGTGCGCGCCGTGCGCGAAACCGGCCGCATTGTTCAGGTGGGCGTGCAGCAGCGCAGCCTGGCGCACTTCATCGAAGCCAAGCAACGCTTCTTCGACAGCGGCTTAATCGGCGACGTTCACATGGTGCGGACTTTCTGGAACGCCAATGGCGGTTACCTCGCGCCGGTGCCGGCCGGCATGGAGCAGAAGCCCGCCGGTCTCGATTGGGACGCCTGCCTTGGTTGGCTGCCCAAGATCCCCTGGGACCCCAAGCGCTACTTCAATCGCTTTGCGTACTGGGATTTCGCCACCGGCGGCCAAACAGGTGGCCTGTTCGTTCACTGGGTGGACGTGGCGCACTGGTTCCTGAATTTGAAGCAACCTTCGGCCGCGGTGGCCCTGGGCGGCATCTACCAGTTCAACGACGGCCGCGACACGCCCGACAACATCAACGGAATCGTCGAATATCCGCAGAAGTTGACGGTGACTTTCGAGGCCACCGTCACCGACATGATTCCCGCGCAGTCATCCGACATCGTGTTCATGGGTACCGGCGGCCGACTCACCATTCGACGCGCGCGCTACTACTTCCAACCCGCCAAGCAGAACGAGCACGTCGGCGAGATCACCGTCCCCGGCGGTCCCGAACAGGTGCACATGGCCAACTGGTTCGACTGCATCCGCACACGCAAACAACCGAACGCCGACGTGGTCAGCGGACACTACGCCGCCATGAGCTGCCACATGATGAACATGGCCTACCGCGAACGCGCATGCATCACGTGGCGCAAGGAGTGGGACGTCTAGTCGATTACTTCACGACAACACGCGCCGGAGCGGCTAGCATCGCCAACCGGTCCAAATCGAATTCCTTGTACAGGTCCAGACAGAACAGGTCCGGCGACTTGGTGTACGAAACCGGAGTGTCGTACGCGTAAGCGAGCGACGGTTTTCCGTCGCGAATCACAACTTCAGAGAACGCGTTCGGAGCGAGCGCCGCCGCGATGGTGGCGGCGACTTGCGCGCGGAAGCCGTTCACTTCCAGACGCGGCTTGGTCCCACCGCACTGTTTGGCGAACCAGCGCGCGGTCTCGATGAGCTGCGCGGCTTCCCAACCGAGAGGCCGCTCGCCCAACGCCGAAGCAAGCTGCGTGTACAGCGGAGCCCGCGGAGTAGAAGCGTCGGCGTCACCGTAGAAGACCGGATCGACGGCCAACACCTGCTCGCCGCGATTCACGCAATCCGACACCACCGCGCCCGCGGCCTTCTTCCCGTTCGAGTCGAAAACAATGGCGACGGGCGCATCTTCCCGCGCATCGATCGCGCGCAACCATACCGCCGTAGCGCTGAGCCCATTCGAGAAGTCCAGACGGAAGGAACGCGTCTCTAGCCCCTTGTTGTACGTATTGCCGAGCTTCCATGAACGCACCACCGTGACCGGCTTATACCGCACGACGTTCGACAGATGTGCGCGCTCTTTCACGCTCCAGGCCGTGCGCGCGGGGCCCGCCGGCGGAACCGGCGTACGCGAGATGCGCAATGCGAATTTCCGCGCCAACCCGAGCACGGTCAAGTTGTCTTGCGGAATCCCAACGATGAGTTCGTCGTAACTCTTGATCTCCGGTCCCAACTGTTCTTCGGTTTCCATGCCGGCGATGCCGAAGTGCTTGCCGATGAAACGGTAGGCCGCCTGACGATTATCGAGCTGGTAGTTGTGCGTGGAAGGATCGGTGTTCATGTGCCAGCCGAAACTCGCGAGCTTGCCATAGAGTTTGAAGAACGGCTGCACGGCATCGTAGATGTCCGGCTTCACCAGCGGAGCGCGGAAGCAGCAGTCATCTTCGGCGTTGTAGACAAGCAGCGTGGGACGCGGCGCGCGCATCGCCGTCAAATGCGAGTAGTCGGCATAGAGCTGCATGTCCGGCGCGTTCTGCTCGACATCGCCGACGTGGCGGATCATCTCCATGCGGTATGTGATGGACGAGTATCCGGCCACGGGAACGGCCAGCGTGACGCGCTCATCGAGCGAACTGAGCACGATGGTCTGCCATCCGCCGCCGCTCAAGCCGGTGACACCCACGCGCGAACGGTCGGCGTTGGGATGCTGCCAGAGATAGTCGAGCCCCTTGCGCATCGCCAGATAGAACAGGCCCAGGTCATTCACACCAGCCAGATCGAGATGCGCGCCGAACCAGTGTTCATTCTCCTTGCGCGTCAACTCTCCAAAGCTGATCCATTCGAGGTTCAGATTCAAAATGCCGTGGCGCGCCATGTGGATGCAGCGCTTCTGCTTGTATTCGATACTCTTGCCGGGCGGGCCCACGTGTCCGTTGACGTTGAGAATCACCGGCACTTTGCCGGTCAGCTTTTCGGGTTCGTAGAGAATGCCCACCGAATAGAACCCCGGCACGATCTCATAGCGCAGCTTGCGCATGCGATAGCCGGGACCGCTCGGAATCAGGCCGAGGTCTTCCACTTTCAGCGGCGCGTTCACCCACTCGGCAGGCCAGCCGTGGAACACCACCTCGCGCAGGAACTTCTCGCGCATTAGCTTGGCCTGAGCCGTCCAGGCTTCGGCGCTCGCCGGCTTGGGCAGCGCGGGCACTTTCTGGATCAGATGATTCCGTATCTGGTACGACACGACATCGGGTGTGAGCAAGGCCGTGTCCAGCACGGGCTGCACGGAACCGGACTCGGTTTGCGCGAGCGCCAACGTGCATGCGGCGGCGAACAAGACAAGCAAACGTGCGATCATCAGCATTCCCTCTTCACTCGGAAGCCCATCAGACGGCCCATGCGTTCAGCGGCGGCCAAATGGTCGCCGTAGAAAATCACGCGATGCAACCCGCCAGTCCAGCCTTCCACCATCTTGCGTGCGTCGGCCACGCGCGTCACGATCTTGGTCCGGCAACCGCGCGGCTGATCCAGATTGGACGTCACTGTACCGGCGGAAATCAACAATGTCTTCGGTTCCTGTAGACGGGCACAGGTGATGGTGTCTCCGATCGGCATCTGCACCTGGACGGACACACCCTTGTTGTCCTCCATGTGCGAACGCAGGATGAACGGCGACGCCGGCCCGCCGATGCCGCGCATACAGGTGGCCGCTACGCAGTGCGCGTGAATCACTTCGTTGCGGCTGGTATCGAAGGTTGGATCGGAGACGAAGCCGGGCTTGCCGGAGTAGGACGTGATCAGCAGTTGCGTCATGGTGGACGGCAGGTCCGCCTCGCAGACACCGTACATGCCCAGGTCGTTCAACATGGTCCAGGCCACGCACGGATACGCCGTCAGATCGCCGCGCCGGAAGCCGCCCAGGCAATCAACGGTGATAGCGTTGGCTTTTTCTTTGGCAAGCAACTCGCGCACGGCCAGATACAGGCGCCAAGCATCGCGAACGTCGTTCTGCGATGGTTCAACCACACGCAGCGCGTTGCGGGCGAAGTCCGCGCCCTCCTTTTCGGCCCGGCGGACATCAATCGACTCGTAGGCGGCTTTCAGGTCCGCGTAAGACGGATACGCGATCTGGGTTCCGAAATGCGCGGCGAAATCGGCACCGCCGCCCGTGCGCCCGTTGATGATCAGGACCTTGCTGTGCTTCAGGTGGTGGATGGCGCGCAGCATGGGGAACAGTGGCACCAGATCGTCGAAGTTGCTCGACGCCACCATATCGGCTTTGGCGCCTTCCTGAATCCAACGCGCGCCGTCCATGAAGGACCAGCCGGTGATGGGCCGCGTGAACAGCAGTTTGGCGATGTCCACCTTGCCGAGCGCCTTCATGATCGGAGAGGTGCTCGACGTCAGGTCCAGGACCAGCACGGCATCCACGCCGGAGAGGCTCTTGGCCCAGGGTTCAACGTCTTCGGGGCTCTTAAGCCATTCGCCGCCAACGAAGTGAACGTTCGCTTTGTGTTGGGTTTCCAGATCAGCCAGCTTGCCGTTGATCGCCGCCATCTCTTGTTCGAAGTTGAGGTCGGGACGCGGCCAGGTGGGCTTGGGAACGCCCACAAAGACTTTCTTAACAACGGCGGGAGCGTCCCACGGTGCGTCGCTCGCGGCAGCACGCGCCATGGACGCCATCACGGGTGCGGCACCCAGGCTCAAACTAAATTCACGTCTGGAGAGTCTATTAAAGTGCTTGGACACGATCGCCTCCTGATTGGTCGGACCGTCCCAGCATATAAAAAACCGGGGCAGGTTGGCCTGCCCCGGTTCGCGGTGTCCCGCTATTGTTGGTGTGCTGTCTCGCCTAAGGCCAGGCAATCGCAAGTGGGCTTGGCAAGCTGGAAAGCTCGCCCTACTCCACTAGCCCAAGTATTCCTTGGCGTTGGCGGGCATGGAGACCAGCACTTTGCTGGCATTCACCGCGCCGCGCAGCAATTCGAGCTCATTGGCCGGCTCGGTGAGCGGCAGAGCCACTTGCCCACCCTGCGCGACCGAACGGCAAAGCGCCATCATGATCTCGAAGCCCTTGTAGGCGCTGTCGAAATTGCAGGAGTGCACCTTGGCGTCGTCGTCGAGCCAGTCGGCCATTTCCTGAATGTAGGGCGGCATGTCGAGGTCGTAATTCATCGAACCCTCGCCGGAACCCGATCCGGTCTTGGTAACCGAGCGCCAGCCGCCGCCGGTGAGCGTTTCGGCGAACCCGTCGGCGCCCTGGGCGCCGATGCGGCACTTGCGCCACCAAGCATCCACTTCGGGCACGTCCGGAGCGCCGGCGCCGCATTCGAGGATGCCGTGCACACCATTGGCGTAGTGCACGATGCCCGCGATGTAATCGGGCGACGGGTGCAGATCGGCGAACTTACCGCGCCCGGCCGCTTGCGCCATCACCCACTCGGCGTCGGCTCCGTTGTTGTACCAACGGGTGTAGTCGATCAGGTGCGAAAGCATGTGAGCCATCCATCCGGTCGAAGTTCCGTAGACCGTCTGGATGCGGCCCAGTGCGCCGCTCGCAATGATCTCTTTCACCTTCTGGTAGTGCGAGCCGTAGCGGTGCTGGTGGCTGACCACCACTTTCACTCCGCTCGCCTTCACCATGTCGCGAATGGCGAATCCCTCGGCGCTGGTCAGCGCGATGGGCTTCTCCATGGCGATGAGCTTGGCGCCGCTGCCGATCGCCACGCGAAACATCTCCACGCGAACGTTCGGCAGCGTGCAGAAGCAGAAGACATCGGGCTTGGCCGCGGCAGCCACTTGCGCCGCGTCCGTGCCCTTCAGCGTGACGCCGAGCTTGGCGCCGGCGGCATCCAGACGGCCCTGGTCGATGTCGCAGATGCCGGCGACTTCGAAGCGGCCGTTGGCCTGGAAGGTCGTGGCATGGTGCATACCACGCTTGCCCGTGCCCACCACAACAACCTTATACTTGCGATCCATGGCGCGTTACCCCTGCTGGGAATCCCACTCGAGGGTCTTGGCGATGGTGTAGTCCACTTCTTCCGCGGTCAGTTCGGGGAAGATGGGCAGCGTGACGCAGCAAGCGGCGTTGCGCTCGCTGTTGGCGATGGAACCCACGATGCGGGCCTGCTTGCCCCACGGATAGCCTTCCTGCTGGTGGATGGCGATGGGGTAGTGGCACTTGGCATCGACGCCGTTCTTGTTCAGGTAGTCGAGCAACTGGTCGCGGTGCGCGGCCTGCTTGGTCTCGATCACATAGAGATGGAAGATGTGGCGGTAACCGGGCAGTTCCGTCGGCAGCGTGAAGTTCTTGGCGCCCTTCAAACCGGCGGTGTAGCGCGCGGACCACTTGCGGCGCAGGTCGTTCCATTCGTCAATGTGCTTCAGCTTGGCGCTGAGTACGCCGGCATGCAGGTCGTCCAGGCGGCTGTTGAAGCCGTAGCTGTGGCAGGAGCGCTTGTCGGAGCCGTGGTTACGCAGCTTGCGGACGATGCGATCCACTTCCGGATTGTTGGTGACCACCGCACCGCCGTCGCCGAAGGTGCCGAGGTTCTTCTGAATGATGAAGCTGGTGCAGGTGGCGTCGCTCAGTTCGGCGATCTTGAAACCGTCGCCCGCTGCGCCAAGGGACTGGGCGTTGTCTTCCACCACGAACAGCTTGTGCTTGTCGGCGATCTTGCGGATGGCCTTCATGTCCGCGCACTGCCCGTAAAGGTGCACCGGAACGATGGCCTTGGTCTTAGGCGTGATAGCCGCCTCGATCTTGGACGGATCGATGCAGTTCGTCACCGGATCGGAATCGACGAACACGGCGGTGGCGCCGGCGACCCAGATGGCTTCGGCGGTGGCGAAGAAGGTATTGGTGGTGGTGATGCACTCGTCACCCGGGCCAATGCCCAGCGCCATCAGCGAAAGCCAGATAGCGTCGGTGCCGTTGCCCACGCCGATGGCATACTTCGTGCCATGATAGGCGGCGAGTTCCTTCTCGAACTTCTTGAGCATGGGGCCCATCACATACTGGCCGCTCTCCAGCACTTCCTGCATGTTGGCGTCGATTTCGGCCTTGATGTTGTGATACTGCCGTACGTGCCCGTAGAATGATACCGTCATGTAGACTTCTCCTTCCGAGTTCCTAGAGTTGGGTAGTGAATTAGTATAGCTCAGGAATTCACCCCTGTCCGGGAGCGTCATTGTCGCATCGATTGACGTTATCTTCGACGCGGCGCGGGTGTCTGTGGTGAACTGGTAGCTTGCCCGGACGGCTACGGATCATCGAGCAATTCGCGCCTTATTGGCTGTTTCTCGCCCTCGGTCTGGCGAACGCGGTCCTCTACGCCAATTTGCAGCCGCTGTGGGAAGGCTTTGACGAACCGTTTCACTATGCGTTTGTCGAGCACGTGGCGGTAAACGGCGAATTGCCGGTGTTCGGCTCCACGCACGTAGCCTCGGACATCGAGCAGAGCATGCGTCTGGCGCCGGCGGGCGCTCCGGTGCGCGCCAACCTTCCGTATGTAATGACGTATTCAGAGTATCTTGCGCTGCCGGACAGCGAACGCGCGGCGCGGCGCGCGGCAATGTGGGCATATCTTCGGATGAGCGCCGGATCGTGCGTCCGGGCGCGAACATGAACTACGAAGCGCAGCAGACGCCGCTCGCCTACCTGTTGCTGGCGCCGCTCGATATGCTGTGGGCACACCAACCGTTGCCGGTGCGTGTGCTGCGCCTGCGTCTGTTTTGCGCGATCGTCGCGGTGCTTACATGTTTCGGCGCCGCACTCGCGCTGAGGCAACTGCTCGAAATGGATCGGGCAGCGACATCGCTTGCACTCGCGCTGCTTGTTTGCGCGCAGATGTTCTATGGCGCCACGGCGCACGTTGCCAACGACTGGCTTTCGGTGAGTCTTGCAGCGTGCTTCCTGGTGGTCTTTCTACGCTATTTGGACGCACCCAGCTTGCGAGGCGCGTTGGCGTTGGGCCTGGTGGCCGGATTAGGAGTGATGGCCAAAGCATCTTCGCTGGCCTGGGCGGTCGCGGCGGCGTTGGCGGTCCTGGCGATGTTGTTGCGCCGCCGCGCGCGCATCATGCAGGCGTTGGCTTTCGGGTTGACACTCACGGTACTGACCGCGCCCTGGTTTCTGCGCAACTACTATCTGCACGGCAGTTTCAGTGTGATGCAACAGACCATGCGCGGCATTGGCGTCGGCGACACGCTTCGCGCGGCACTCGCGCTGCCCTGGCTCGAAACCGCTTCGGCCCAACTTCGCGCGGCGTTGTGGACGGGCAACTCGAGCTTCACTACGTTTTCGCGTTCGACGCTCAACGTGGTGCTGACGATGCTGCTTGTGGCCTTGGCCGCATGGGCGATCACGCATCCTCGCGCCCGGCGCGCCGATCTGGAACGTTGGACGATACTCGCGATGGGCGTGTTTACGCTGGCGCTCGCATACGCCTGCGCCGTGTTTCACGCCGCGCGGCCCGGCTTTGCGCACCTGATGCCCTGGCACACCGTGGCCGTATTCCTGCCTCTGGCATGCCTGATCGCATGCGGTACGCGCCGCGCGGGGAAGGCAGGGCGATGGCTGGCTGCGAGTCTGGTGCTCGGACTTGCGTACTTGAACATCGCCACGTACGTGTTGAAACTGATCCCGCTTTACGCCGGTTGCGATACGGGCAGAATGCGCTGGCGAGAACTCCAGACGTGTTACGTCACCAGCGGAGACCGCACGTTTCACCTGCTCGCGGACACGGCGCTGGGGCCGGCCTGGCTGATCTTCGCTCTCACCGCCGTGGTAAGCGTGCTCGCGGTTGCGGCGGGCGGCGTCACCATCCGACGTTGGTTTGGCCGAGTGGAACAACTGTGATGCAGCGGATCTTGTGCGGAGTGATCGCGCTAATACCGTTGGCGTGCTGGCCCGGGTTGGAGCATCCGTTCGCCACCCCCAAGCTGTGCTTGCTCGCCGTCGCCGGTATCGCGGTACTGTTCCGCTGGCTTGCGGCGCCGAAGGCAATCAGGTTCAGGGCGGGCGCCTCCGATTGGCTATGGCTCGCGTGGCTCGCCGCGGTAGCGTTGTCGGCACTGCTCGCAACATATGTATCGGTCGACGCGCTGCTATTGCTCTTGCTTCCTCTGCCGCTGGCGTTCGCCATCGAACGCGATCTTGTTTCGCGCGAATCGATATGTAACGCGCTGATCGCCGGTTCGACGATTCTGTGCATCATCGCCGTCGTGCAATTCGCCGGCGTGGACCCTCTGCGCGCGCTCGGCTGGGTGCCGGAAACATTCGCGAATCCGCGCATGCGCGTATACGTGACGCTGGGCAATCCGAACTTTGTCGCCGCGTGGTGCGTGGGCATGTTGCCGCTGGCGGCGGTACGCACCTCGACGCGCGCCGGTTGGGCGGCGGTCGTGCTACATCTGGCCGCGATTGTAGCTACCGGCTCAAGGGTAGCGTTGCTGGCTGTACCGGCGGCCGCCGTCGTGCTCATACTGCGGCGTTTCAAGCTGAATTGGCGATGGCTGGTCGCGGTGGGCGCGATACTCGCCGCGTCTCTGTGGATGTCGCCGGCGCGTCCCATGAGCACGACCATCGAAGGGCGTCTGTACCTGGCACGTGTGGCGGCAAACGGTTGGCGGCAGATCCCGCTCACCGGCCACGGCCCCGGCAGCTTCGAATTGCAG
>CAZDIZ010000027.1:24345-46279 GCA_964505625.1 uncultured Solibacteraceae bacterium
CGGTTGGCGGCAGATCCCGCTCACCGGCCACGGCCCCGGCAGCTTCGAATTGCAGTTCGCCCGTCAACAAACTGTCTGGGCCGCTGCGCACCCGGCTCAAAGCACCGCCTTCGCCGGAGCCGTCGACCACGCGCACAACGATTACCTGGAGATGCTTGTCGAACTCGGGCCCGTGGGGCTCGGTGCGTTTCTCGCGTTGCTTGGAGGCACCGCATGGCGAGCTCGCCGCATCCAAGATGATGTGTTTGCGCTAGGCGCCTGGGGTGGGGCTGCGGCGCTGGCGGTGGCGGCACTGGTAGACTTTCCCTTGTATCGCCCGGCGGAATGGACACTGCTGTGGTTGTTCCTGGGAGTCCTCGGCCGGAGTAAGATGGCACAAAATGAAGTGAGCAGCAAACACGGAGGAGAATGCTGATTATGTTTTCAAAACGAGTGGCGGCCGTAGCAGTCATTGCCCTGGCCGGATTGGCGCTGGGACGCGCCGGGATGTTGCGTTTTCAGGAGAAGGAACGCGCGTGGCGCGAACAGTGCCGGACCGAGTTGCAGAAGTTGGGCATCACGCGCGACGCCGCGAAATTGAAGTACCCCACACCTTCGATCGGTCTGGTCACGAGCGGCTGCCTGCTGCCCGGAGGCACAACCGACGTGGTGGTGAAGGGCAAGTTCGCGCCGGGCACCAAGTTCATCTTCCAAAGCGACGATATTGAAGTGGTCAGGGAGAGCCTGGTGGGCGGCGAGTATCGCGCCACGGTGAAGGCCGCCGCGGGCACTGCTTACCAGACCGCCGGGGTGGTAGCGATGACACCGGTCACCTGCCTGACCGCGCGCGCCGAGCGTGCCGTGACCATTGGCGGCAAGTACGCTTGGACCTTGAACGCGGCCAACGGTTGGCGCATCGTGGCCAAGAGCCCAGCGAACAAGACCTGCCCCGCGCAATCGGGCGGCGAGGAGACCTATGAAATGCTCTTCTATCGCCCGGGAGAAGCCAATCCGTTCGAGAAGCGCTCGGCCAGTTTGTACTACAACGCGTACGAGTCGACGAACTATCGTTTCAACGTCAGCCAGCAAGATCCGCAGGTGACCAACGCCGTGGAAGGCATGCAGTCGTTGATGCAGAAACTGTCGGATCCGAACCTCACCGATACGCAGCGCGACCAACTCATGAAGAAGATCGAACAGGCGCAGCAGCAGATGCAGGCCGACATGCAGAAGATGGCCAATCCCGCCTACGGCCAACAACTGGAAGCTAAGCGCAAACAGTTTGGCTGCGAGTCGATTCAGCTGACGCTGGCGGCCGGCGCGGTCAAAGGCACCATGCACTGCGGGCAGGCCGTCGGAACGCAGATCGGCATTACCGGTAACGTTCAATTGCTGGGCCGATAGGCTGAACACCGCTCCACGCCGCAACGCTATGCTGTAAGCATGCGAATGCTCACAGCCGTCCTGGCGCTGTTTTGCTGCGCGATTTCCGCCGTCGCGGAACGGCAGCCGAAGGTCATCGAAAACGTCACTGTCTGGGAAGAGCCGGGCCGCTTCGGTGGTTGGCCCGCCAACCACGGCATTTGGAGTTGGGGCAACGAAATCCTGGTGGGCTTCAGCGCCGCTTACTTCAAGGGCGGCGATCTCAACCATCATCTGGTGGACAGAGATAGGCCCAGCGTTGACGGGCTGGGGCGCAGCCTCGACGGCGGCCGCACCTGGAAGTTCGAAACATTCACCTCCGATATCAAAGGTGGCCCGGTGGCGCTCACCGAGCCGATGGATTTCACGCAGCCGAACTTCGCCCTGAAACTCAAGGCGACTAACACCGACGCCGGTGGTGCGTTGCTCTACTACTCGACCGACCGTGGACATCACTGGCATGGCCCCTTCAAGTTCCCGATGCTCGGCTTGAAGGGCATTCCGGCGCGCACCGACTATATCGTTAACGGAAAGCGCGATTGCCTGGTGTTCCTGACGGCTTCGAAATCCAATGGCAGGGAAGGCCGGCCGTTCTGCGCGCGCACGACTGATGGCGGTCTTAGTTGGAAGTTCGTTTCCTTCATCGGCCCGGAGCCGGCGGGATTTGCCATCATGCCGTCCACGATCCGGCTTGGCCCCGCGAAGTTGCTCACCACGGTTCGCCACAAAGAGGACCCCGACAACTGGATCGACGCGTATCTGTCGGAAGACGACGGCGCCAACTGGAAGCTGCTCGGCCGGGCCGCGCAATCCACCGGGGTCAAGAGCGGCAATCCGCCCAGCCTATTGAAGCTGCGTGACGGACGCCTGGTGGTGATCTACGGCTACCGTTCGGAGCCCTGTGGCATTCGCGCGCGCTTCAGTTCCGACGAAGGCAAGACTTGGGGCGAGGAGTTCAAGATCCGGCCCGACGGCGCATGGTGGGACCTCGGCTACGTGCGTAGCGTCCAGCGGCCCGACGGCAAGATCGTGTCCGTCTATTACTTCATGCGAAAGAAGGACACCGAACGCTACATCGCCGCCAGCATCTGGGACCCCGGCAGCGCGCAGAATTGAGCGCAGTAAGCGAGCGTGATATCCTTTCGGATGGTTGGCGCTCCCGGCTGGATCGCCCCCACACATGCGTCTTTTTCGAATTTTCATTCCCACGAGCGTGCTCACGCTGTTGATTTCCGAGATCACGATCGTGTTCTTCTGCTATATCCTGGCCAGCTACATCCTGATCGACGTCGACCCGGTGGTGTTTCTGTTTTACGACAGCGGCGCCACACGCATCGGACTCGTAGTCGTGAGTTTGCTCGCCGGCCTTTACTTCCAGGATCTTTACACCAACCTGCGCGTACGCAGCAAAACGCTGCTGTTTCAACAGCTCTGTCTGGTGCTGGGCGTGGCGTTTTTGGTGCAGGGTTTCTTGAGCTACGGCCAGCCCACGTGGGTGTTACCGCGCTGGATCATGATGGTGGGCAGCGCCCTGTGCATCCTCTTATTGTGGTTCTGGCGGATTCTTTACAGCATCGCGGGCTTGTCGATTCTGGGCGCGCAGAAGATTCTGTTTCTAGGACGCTCACCTGTGTTGGCCGAGATCGCGGCACGCTTGAAGGAGCGTCCCGAGTTGGGGTTCACCGCGGTCGGCTTTCTGGACGATGAACCCGGCCCGGATCTGTTCGAAAATGTTCCGTGGCTGGGTCCGCTGAATTCGCTCCGCGAAGTGGTGGAACAGCAGAAGCCGGACCGCATTGTTGTGGGCCTGAAAGAACGCCGCAACCGCCTTCCGGTGAACGACCTGCTGGACCTGCGTTTGTCGGGCATGCACGTCTCTGAAGCGGCGTCCGCGTTCGAGGACGCCTTCAGCCGCGTCTGCTCGCGCGAGTTGCGCCCCGGCCATCTCATCTACACAACGGAATTGGGACCGAGTTCGGGCAAGCTGCTCTTGCAGTCGCTTTACTCGTTTTTCATCGCGTCAGTGGGTTTTGTGCTAACGATACCCATCATGCTGGTGGTAGCCGTGGCGGTGAAGATCAGCTCTCCCGGCCCGATCCTGTTCCGGCAGACGCGTGTGGGCCGCAACAGTGTTCCGTTCACGCTCTACAAGTTCCGCTCCATGCGCCAGGACGCGGAAGCCGCCACCGGTGCCGTCTGGGCCACGGAAAACGATCCGCGCGTCACGCCGGTGGGCCGTTGGCTGCGTCTGCTGCGATTCGACGAACTGCCGCAGTTCATCAACGTGCTGCGCGGCGAGATGTCCATTGTGGGACCGCGTCCCGAGCGGCCCGAATTCGTCAGGACGCTCACCGAGAAGATTCCCTACTACCGCCAGCGGCACTGCGTGAAACCGGGGATCACGGGGCTCGCGCAGATCAGCCACAAGTACTCCGACTCGCTCGAAGACACCATCACCAAGCTGGAGTACGATCTCTACTACATCAAGAATCTATCGCCGGCCCTGGACGGCTACATCATCTTCCACACCCTCAAAGTGATGTTGCTCGGCCGCGGCGCGCAGTAGCGCGGTGCGATTCTATTTCGGCCGCAGTGCGCAGTAGGTCTGATAGCCGCCTGAGAGATTCTTCACGCGGAATCCGTGTTGGCTCAGGATGCGGCAGGCATAGTAGGCGCGCTGCCCCACGCCGCAGTTGATCCAGATTTCCCGGTCACGCGGCAGTTCCGCAAGACGCTCTCGCAATTGGCCGAACGGGATGTTGACCGCGCCGGTGAAGCAGCCGTTCTGGCATTCGCCGGGCTCGCGCACGTCGAGCAAGAACGCGTCCGTCTTCGCCAGTTCGTCCCAGTGCGCCAGTTCCATGTCGCCCCGCATGACGTTCGACGCCACCATGCCCGCCAGATTCACCGGGTCCTTGGCGGCACCGTATTGCGGAGCATAGCAGAGTTCGGCTTGTTCGAGATCGTACACCGTGCCGCCCATCTGCATGGCCATCGCAATCACATCGATGCGGCGCTCGACGCCTTCTTCGCCCACGGCCTGCGCGCCCAGGATTCGCCCGTCCGAAGGGCGGAACAACAGCTTCAGGTGAATCGTCTTGGCGCCCGGATAGTAGCCGACGTGATGCGCGTTGTGGAGGTACACGGCCTCGAAGTCGTCCGCACCGGCGCGGCGCAGACTCTTTTCTGTCGCCCCAGTCATCGCCACCGTCATCCCGAAAAAGCCGCAAACGGCGGTGCCTTGCACGCCGCGAAACCGCACGTCGCGACCGCAAATGGCATCGGCCGCCAAGCGTCCCTGACGATTCGCGGGACCGGCCAATGGAATCAGTTCCCATTGGCCCGACGCGACGTGGCAAACCTCGACCGCATCGCCCACGGCCCAAATGGACGGATCGCTCGTGCGCATCTGTTCATCCACGCGAATGCCGCCGCGTTGGCCCAATTCGAGGCCCGCCTTGCGCGCCAGGTCCGTCTCGGGCCGCACGCCGATCGACAGAATCACGATATCGGCTTCGAGGCTCGCGCCCTTGCTGGTGTGAACAACGACACGCCCTTCGCCGGCCGCCTCGAATCCGCGGACACCGTCGCCGAGCCGCAGCCGCGCGACGTTCGCCACCACACGCTCGCGAACGTATTGGGCCATCTCGGCGTCGAGCGGCGGCATCAACTGTTCCGCCATCTCGACGAGCGAGACTTCCAACCCGCGGTGGACCAGGTTTTCAGCCATCTCGAGCCCGATGAATCCGCCGCCCACCACCACCGCGCGCTTGGCGTCGCGCGATTCGATCCACTCGCGGATCGCTCGGCTGTCGGGTACCGTACGCAGCGCGAAGATACCGGGGAGGTCGATACCAGGAATCGGAGGACGGACCGGAGCCGCGCCAGGCGCGAGCACCAGCGCGTCGTAGCTTTCGCGATAGACACCCCCTGAACGCAGGTCCCGCACTTCCACCGCGCGCGCTTCGCGATCGATGGAAGTGACTTCATTTTCCGTGCGAACGTCGATGTTGAACCGGCTGCGGAACAGTTCCGGCGTCGCCAAAAGCAACTTCGATTCCTGCTGGATCACGTCGCCCACGTAATACGGCAAACCGCAGTTGGCGAAAGAGACGTAGGGTCCACGCTCGAGCACGATGATGCTCGCGCTTTCGTCCAGACGGCGCAGGCGGGCCGCGCAACTTGCGCCGCCCGCCACTCCGCCCACAATTACGACACGCCGCTCGGACATGGTCCGCCGTACCTGTTACTGGGCCGCGCCGCCGCTTTCCGGCGCGCGGTTAAACGACTGCAGCGCCAGATAGCTGGGTCCGAAGCGCTTGATGTTGTCGAGCTGCTTATCGTACTCATCGAAGTGCCGCTCTTCATCCGCCACCAGCGTTTCGAAGATTTGCTTGGATACCGCGTCGGCATTGGCGGCGCAAACCAGCGCGGCGGCGTTGTAGCTCTTGGCGCTCCCATCTTCCATCGCGGCGGCCTTGGCCAGCATTCGTTCGGGATCGGTGATCCGCTCGACGCCGCCGGCCGTCTTCATGTCGACGTCGCCTTTGAGGAAGAGAATACGCTCGGCAAGTTGCTCGACGTGCCCCATTTCCTGGATGGCGATCCGCTTGAACAACATCGACAACGGCCCCAGGCCCTGGTCATCCAAATGGAAATGGAAATACATGTATTGATGCACGGCCTGTAATTCGTCGGCCACCGCTTCATTGAGCAGACTGATGCTTTTTGCTTTGTCCATAAGATGTTCTTCGCTCCTTTAGGCTGTCAATTCGAATTTCACAGGTGCAGCTTGCACCAAAGGAATCCGGCGCATCACGCCGTGGTTTCCGTCATGAGCTCGCAGGCCCGCTCGGCCGAGCCCCGCACGAATTCGGTGCACCGGCTCTTGCGCGCGCCTTCGTCGGCGATATCGGCGATTAGCTCCCAGCAATCGAGTGAATGGAACTCCTCGCGGAACCAACCGCAGAAATCGTGCGATTTGCCGCAGGCGATCTTCTTCTGCCCGTCATCGGGGGTCGTCCGGCCGGCGGTGATTCCCAACGCCGCCACGGCGCCGGTCACCGCGCCGCAGGTCCGCTTGCACCCCATGCCACCGCCAAATGCCGTAAACAGATGCACGGGAGGCGCCTCATCCCGAAACTGCTTGTGAACGGCCTGAAAGACCGCCTCCGCGCAATTCCAGCCGGAATGAAACAACCGGTCGGCCTCTTCCTGCACCTGCAAGAACTTCTGTTCGCCGCGACTCATCTGACTAATTCCCTCCAACTATTATTTGATCACGCGCGCCGGACCGGAACTTGTAAGTGCAACATGCATCTATTTCAGACGGGTGTTACCCTGGCAGACAGGAGGAACCAGTGCCACGTAGAATGTGCCGGCGGCATGGCAAGGACCACCCTTGCACGTGCGCGATGGGAAACCTGTACCGGTTCGTCGAGCCGGTGATTTTGCTGCTGCTCAAACGCAAAGGACATTCTTACGGTTACGATCTGGCCGGGGAATTGCGCGACTACGCTCTTACGGATGCTGAGATTGAGAAAGCCGCGCTGTATCGCACCCTGCGCCAATTGGAGCTAAACGGCAACGTGGCCTCCGAGTGGGAGACCGACACCGGCGGTCCGGCGCGCCGCGTCTACCGGCTCACCGAAGGCGGGGAGAAGCATCTCGAAGAATGGGCCACCGTACTCGATCACGTCTCCAAGTCGATGGCCCGTTTCGTCAAGCAGGCGCGACAGCCGGAAAAAGGCAAGTCGAAATCCAAGGCCGGCGCGCGCGGTTGATCCGCGCTTACTTCTGCTGTGGCGCCGGGGCAGCCTGCAGTTGTTGCATCCAGTGACCGCGCCCCATACTCCGCCCGCCACCGCGCCCGCCGGCGCAGCGACAGCGGCATCCACCGCCCCCTCCACGCGCAAAGCCCATCGCGCGGCCCTGCCCAACGGGCTTGCCCGTCAGGTCGCAAGTGCCGTTCTTGTCCTTGTCGTTCCAGGCGTACGGCGCGCCACCGCGTCCGCGACCCATGGTTTGAGATTGCGGCGCTGCCGACTGCTGCCCCATCAAAAAAGCCGCGGAGGCGAACAGAACCCCCGTGGCGATGATCAGTGCTCTTTTCATCATTGCCTCCTGCGCTCTTTGCGAGGCACGAAGGCTGCCAAACGGAAAACACCCGAAATGTGGTAGTTTGGCGATTTCGCCGCGCCGTGAACACGCACGTTTTGCGTGGTCCCCGCACATACTGCGTGGATCTTGAGCTACAGACTTGGGTTGAGCATCACGAACCCCGCCCAGAACATCGGATGCTCCGGCAGCGAAACGGTGCCGAGCGGTGTGTTCACGCGCACGCGGCCTTTTCGCAGCGCGGCCAACAAGTCCAGTTGCGCGACGCGCAAGGCCTCGCGGGGAACTGCTCCACTCGCCGCATGAAGATAGAAGCGTGAGATGAGCCTCTCTGTGGGAACATCAGCCACATCCCAAAGTGTCGCCAGAACCCGCCCGGCACCCGCGTAGAAGAAAGCGCGCGACATGCCGACGATTCCGTCTCCGGTCACAGGGCCGTCCGCAGTCCGGCAGGCACTCAGCACCACCAGATCCGCGTGAAGCTTCAGATCGTAAATCTCGCCGGTGGTGAGTTTGCCGTCGTCGCCGGACGCCGAGGAACGGCGGCCCAACGCCAGGAATGAATCGAACGGTTTACCGTCGATCAGAAATCCGTGTGTCGCGAAATGAATCACGCTGAATTCGGGCAGGCGCTGGCGAACTGCGGCCTCGCCCGCGCCGGTTCCCGCCATCAGCGTGACGTTCCGTCCACGAAGGATTTTGGCCGCAGCCGAGGATTCGCGCCGAGCGCCCGATAGAGCCGGAAGCGGCCTGCCATCGGGCGCGGCGGGCACGCCCACCGGGTCCGCGACAAATAGATATTGCCGCCGCTGTGGTTGAGCGGCCGGCTGAGCACCGGGCGTGGCGGTGGGCGAATAGCCGATCGAGTAGTTCTCGATGAGATAGCGTCCCGCCGGGCTCCGAAGGCCTGCAAACGACACACGGTGGAGTGGACCGTGCGCCACCACCGTCAAAGACGAGGGCGGTGCCGGCAGTTGTTTCGCGATCGGGTCTAATAGCAGCCGGTACAGTTCCCTGTACGGATCGCCCGGCCCGCCGGTAGCGACAAGCGGAGCCTGTTCACCGCGCGTGCGGAGTCCCGCGAAGGAGGATGTAGGCCGCGCCCGCAACGACGGGCGCGCCGCGGCGCGAACCAACTCGCTCAATCGTGCCGCGCCCACCGCCAGGCGAGCAGCCGTGATATTTCCCGATGGCGCTACTAGCCAAACGAACGTGGCGTTATCGGTCACCCAATAGATGAGCACGGCCGAGCGCGTCCTTTGTGCCGCCTCGCGGATGCCGGCTGCGGTGGCAAAAGGCACGGCGGCGAAACTGGCGATGCGCGGCTCCTGGGTGGCGGCCGCCGGCACGTCTTCGCGCGCGACGCTATCCATCAACCACCGCGTGGCAAGCAAGTCTACAAATGCCCGCGCACGGCCTTGTTCCGCGGCGGTGAGAGCTTCCTCGTACAAACTCCGGCGCGTGAACAGATCGACCGCGAAATCGATCAAAGCACTCCACAATTCGGCGTAACCGCGCTTGAGAAAATCCGTGGGAACGATTTGCGCTCGCAGTTTTTCGGCAATCTCCAGTGCCTTGCGAACGTCCGCCTCGGCCTCTGCGCCTCGGCCGTCCGCGTCCAGCGCCTGTGCGCGCCAGTAATGGGCCAAGCCTTGAAAATGCGGATCGCCGATCTTCGTCGCGTGCTGGACCGCCTGCTGAGCGGCCTCCAGGGCTTCGGCTTTCCGGCCAAGCTTCACACAGGCTTCGGTCATCGCGAGATACTCGCGGCCCATACTTTTTGGATATAGCCGGATGGATTCATGGAGCAGATCGAGCGCCGCCTGATAGTCACCTCTGGCAAGCCGCAACTTGGCCTGGTTGGTCAGCGTACCGGCCAACAAATTGCGCGCACCGGTCTGCCGGGCGATGGAGATGGCTTCTACGCCGGCGGCGGAGGCCTCGTTCCAGTGCCCCAGAGCACGATGCGCGACGGCGATGCTGTTGAGGGCGTATACGGCGGCCTGTTTGTCGCCCAACTCGCGGTGAATCGACAATGCCTGTTCGCAATAGCCCAGCGCGACATCGTGGCGCAGGTGCGCGCCGTAGACGCGCCCCAGACTGATCAGCACACGCGCGCGGTCGCCGCGATCCTGGGGCCGGGCGAGCAGCACCAGCGCCTGATTGAGTTTCTCGATCGCGCCGCGCAATTGGCCCGTCGTGTAGAGCGTGTCTCCCCACAGGTGCGTCGCTTTGCCGGCTAATCGGGCATTGCCGGTTTCGTTCGCCGCGTCTAGCACCTCTGCAATGCGCGCCAGCCGTTCGGGTCCCGGCCGTGTTGTGAAAGCCAGGTTATAGCCGATCCTGGCCATTTCGGCTTTGTCACCGGCCGCGCGGGCCCCGTTGAACGCTTCCCGGTAGAGCGCGGCAGCGCCAGCGTAGTTTCCCGTGGCCCATTCCGTATAGGCAAGGTCGTTGCGCGCTTGCGCCAGGTTCGCGGAGTGTCGCGAGTCCTGTGCGAAGATCGCGATGGCTTGCGTCAAGAAGGCTCGCGCCTGCGTGTAGTTACCTCGCGCATTGGAAACCCGGCCGAGGCCGCGCAGGGCTTCTGCCTGCGCACGGCGGTTCCCGAGCGCGACGGCGATTTCAAGACTCTGCTGGAATTCCGGTTCGGCCAACCGGTAGTCGCTGCGCTCGATGGCCGCGAATCCCCGGCGCAGACTCTCTTCCAACGTCTCCTCACGATCCGCCTGTTGACCGGAGACGCAGAACGACACTATGAGGAAGGCAATTGTGGTTCGAATCATGCACTAGTTATGCTTCAGCGCCGCTTCCAAGGAAGCCAAACGCCGCAGAACCTGACACGCATCCTGCGCGTGTCCGGTACCGCTCAAGCATAACTCATCCAACTCGTGGCGTCCTTGTGCCGGATCGCCCGCATGCACCCGAGCCAAACCGAGGTACCATTGCGCCTCACTTCGTTCTCCGGTCTCGCCGAACAATTTCGCCCGTTCAAGCGGTGCGATCGCTTCTGAAGGCCGGTCGGCCAGTAGCAGCGCCACACCCTGGTAGAACACGGCGCGGTATTTTCGAGAATCTTGTGAGGCCATGGCGCCGAACAACCGCGCAGCTTCAACGTAGTCCCCGCGCTGATAGGCGCCAAACGCGGCCGCTGCTTCCGATTGGGCCGTGCCCGTCTCCGCGCCTCTCCACGTGAGCAACTCTTCGAGCGCGACCACGATCGGCGCGGGCTTTACCGGAGCAGCCTGTTGATAATCAAGTATCGACACCGCCACCGGGGTCGGTAAACGAAGAGCGGGACTGTGTGCGGCAAGCACCAACAACGCGGCCGCGGCAACGGGCGCCATGGCCCACGCGATACGAGTCCACCAGCGCGGCCAGTGCGGCTTGGGCCGCGCCTCAAGTAGGGCCGGTTGCATGCGCCGCCAAAGCTTGTCCACCGCTTCGGGTTCCGGATCCGGACGCTCCATTCGAGCGTAGTCTTCCGTTAACAGGCGGCATAGCGGGCACTCGGCCAGGTGGCGGGCAAGCCGGTCGATCTGATCGTCCGGTAACGCGTGAATCGCAAAGGCCTGTAGCCGGGCCGGCGTGGGACAGTCCGCCGGGGCGCGCGTCAAGCCCAGTTCCTCGATCATCGCGAGTTCTTCGGGTTCGAAATCGGGCTTCGGGCCGTTCATTTCGACTTCGCCTCCTGGCGCACCTCCAAGCTCTTGCGCAACAACTCCAGGCCATAGCGCAAGTAGCCTTTCACCTGCGTCTCTCGCAATCCCGTCGCCGAGGCTATCTCCTCCCGGCTCATGCCATGAACGTAGCGGAGCGTCAGGCAGAGGCGGTGCGCGGCACTCAAATTGGTGTTGTCGAGGACGGACAGATCGAACGCCGCGACGCGCGGATTCCGCATCTGGGAGGCCACGTATCCACACTCCAACCGCTGCCGGCGCCAATAGTCAATGGCGCGGTTTCGCACGACAGTGTAGAGCCAGGCGGGTAGTTCCGCGGCATCAATCTTGGCGATGTTGCGGAACAACTCCAGGAAAGCCTCGCTGGTGATGTCTTCGGCTACATCCTCGCGCCCAACCGCTCGCCTAGCATACCCGAGAATCGCCGCCGCGTACTTGCGGTAGACGCTCTCAAACTCCCCAATCTCCATTACGAAGGACTTCCCCTAATCGGACCAAACGAGGAACAGCCCTTCGTGAGAATATGCCAGGGCGTCCCAATCCGCGACCACGATTATACTGGATTCCGCCCGTGCAGTTTCGGACGCGGCAGAGGTGGAACGGCATACTGTAACAACGTGCGGAGCCCGTCGCGCTTCCCGCCGCCGCGCTCGAATCATCGGTTCGCCCAGCAGTCCCGTTGATGGAGTCCAGCCACGACGGTCCTCCGGTATGCGCCTCCGGGCTCCGCATCATGTGATACGGATGGCGAGGACTGTACGGACCAATCGTCGCGCAGTTTTCCCAAAAGGCGGCGCGCACGCCGCCGCCACCTGCGGCACAATTGGGAAATGCCGAAAGCGCTGTGGTGGTTCCTGTTCGCATCGTGTCTGCTCGCTCAAACGCCGCGCCCGCGGGTCTATTCGCAACTGCTGAATCCTCGTGAACACCCCGACGATACGAGGCGTCACGTGCAGCCTCCTACTTGGGACATCTTCTCGCGCCGTACGCAGTTCACATCGCTGCGCGGCTTCGAGGTGACGGACGGCCGCATCGTGAGGTACGCCGAGGAAATTGAAAAACACACGCGCACGCACGATTTGGGCGATGTGCTGTGGCCCCGGTATCCAATCCTCTTCGCGTCGAACCTCGGCGATCTCGCCGACGAGATCAACCGCCGCAAGCTGTTTCTGTTCGACATCTGGGGCTATGTGCCCGGCTCCGGCCCAGGCGGCGACTGGCGGCAGTTCACTCCGCCGCCAGGCGTGTTTCCGATGCTCGAGTCCAAGCTGGGCCACCGCTGGTTGGGTATGGACGTGGGCGAACAGGACGGCCGCTACGTGGGCGGTTACGCCAGGCTGTTATGGCCGCCGGAGGCGCCGCGATTCGAACAGTACCTGAACTTCCAGCGTTTCTTCGAGCGCATGACCAACGAATTGGGCAGCCGCATGTCGGCGCTGGTCTCGCTCAACTTCGGCCACTACTTCCTGAAGGAAGGTCTCTACACGATGCTGGGAGCTGAAACGGCGCAAGCGCTTCCCAACAGCCAGGTCTACTACGCCTTCATTCGCGGCGCTGGCAAGCAGTACGGCGTGCCGTGGTTCGGCAACGCGTCGGTGTTCAATCGTTGGGGCTTCAAGAACTACGGCCCGCCGGGCAAGGGCGAGGGTTACGCGCACGGTCCCACTAAGGGCACCAGCCTGAGCCTGATGAAGCGGCTGCTCTACAGTCATATCCTGTACAACTCGATGGTGGTGGGCTTCGAATCCGGCTGGCTGGAGAAGGACCAGCTCACACCCATCGGCCGCATCCAACAGGCCGCCAACCGCTGGGTGAAGGAAAACGGACAGCCGGGCGTGATGCAGACGCCCATCGCGTTGATGGTGGACTTCTACTCCGGCTGGTCGTTCCCGCGGCATCTCTACACGGGCGACGTCTATCGTGTGTGGGGCAATCTGCCGTACGAGCGCGGCGACTATCTCACGCACAGCATCATCGAGATGCTCTACCCGCGCTATCAGGACGCATCGTACTTCCACGACGAAACCGGCTTCTTGAGCGCCACGCCCTATGGCGACTCGACCGACGTGTTGTTGAGCGATGCGCCCGCGTGGGTGTTGAGGCGTTATCCGCTGCTGGTGCTCGCGGGCGACGTGCACATCGGCGAAGAACTGCGCGACAAGCTGCGCGAATACGTAGCGGGTGGCGGACGGCTGATCGTTCCATCGAGTGTGGCGAGCCATGCGCGGTTGGACTTTTCCTATGTCGCACTGCCGGGCGACTTCGCTCTCGATGCGTGCGCCGCGACACCAGTGAAAAGCGCCGTGGATGTGGAATTCTCGAATCCCTGTCCATTGACCGCGGAGGCGCGCACGATTCTCGACCGCGAGTTCCGCTCTCAGATGCTGTTCGAAGCGGGCGACGGGTTGAGCGTGATCGTCTGCCGCCGCGCGCCTCGCGACTACACCATTGGCATCGCCAACAACACGCTGCATCCGCTTCCCTTCTCCATCCGCTCGCGCATTGGCCGAATCGCTTCGACAAGCGAGTTAAAGCTGGACCAATCCGAGAAGGGCGCCGCCGGACAACTGCCCGAAGGTTTCGAGAACGCCGCGATTGGTGCAAGCGACGCGCGCACCATCGCGGGCGGCGACGTGCGCATTTTCCGCGTGACGCTCGGCGAAGAGAACGCCGCCGAAATCGCGCACGTCACACCGCCGCTGCGCCCGCAGAACCGCATCCTCACTATTCGAGGCGCGCGGCCCATCAAGGAAGAGATCCTCGCGCGCCCCACGTTCTTCCAGCACTACGACGGCGTACTGGTGGACTGGAAGTATCTGCACGAGCGCACCGCGGAAGCGCTCAAGCGCGAATCGCGCTGGACGGGTTTGCAGAAGCTCCGTGTGATGGTGGACCTCACCTCCGGCATCAACCTCTATCCGGATCTGCGTTTGGTGGACAACATGCGGAGCGAGTATGAAGCCAGTCTCGCGGTGATTCAGGATGTGCTTTCGAAGATGAAGATCCTGGAAGCGAAGGATCTGGTTCTCGCGCTGGATCGCGTGCCTGAAACCAACATGAAGAGAACGGAGACCTGGCAATCCTGGGAATCGACTCTGCGCCGCGTTGCTAACGATGCGCAAGCACAAGGCGTCACCATTCATCTGCGCATCGTGCCCACTCGTCCGGGATCGAAGATCACCGAAGCGGTGGCGCTCGTGGAGCGCGTGAACGCAGCGAACCTGCGCCTGGCCACTTCGAACGCCGAAGCGCCCGCGCGCCTGCTGGGCTTGTGGACGCTACGCGCGCGCGACAATGCGGCGCTGCCTCCCGCGGACGTTCCGGTGGTGTTCGACGCCGTCTACGCCGATCACGACCAGGAGTACCTGCATCGGAAGCAACTTCCGAACGCTGTAAAATAGGCCGTTATGAGATTCGAGTTTCGTCGCGGCGCGGCCGCGCTCTTTCTGGTTTTGATCTGCGCCCTGTTCGCGCAGGCACAAACGGCGTTTCACGTGCGTCCCAACGACACGGTGGTGTTCTACGGCGACAGCATCACGGACCAGCGCCTCTACACCACCTTCATCGAGACATTCATCGTTACGCGCTATCCCGCGATGCCCGTGCATTTTGTGCACTCGGGTTGGGGCGGCGACCGCGTTTCCGGCGGTGGCGGCGGTCCCGTCGACGAGCGCCTGCGACGCGACGTGCTGGCCTACAAGCCCACGGTGATGACCATCATGCTGGGCATGAACGACGGACGCTATCGTCCCTTCGACGCCGATATCTTCCGCGACTACACAACCGGCTACGAGCACATGCTCGACTTCGTCAAAGCCGGAGCGCCCGATCTGCGCCTGACGCTCATCCAGCCTTCGCCGTTTGACGACGTGACGCGTCCGCACACGGTCGAAGGCGGCTACAACGCCGTGTTGGTGCGCTACGGTGAGTACTTGAAAGAACTCGCCGCAAAGCGCGGCGCGCTGGTGGCCGACCAGAACACGCCCGTGGTGGAAGCGCTCCGCCGCGCATTCGACACCGACGCGAAGCTCGCCGAGCGCATTGTCCCGGACCGCGTGCATCCCGGCCCCGCCGGTCATCTGCTGATGGCCGCCGCGGTGGTAAAGGCTTGGGGCGCCACGCCGCTGGTCACCCGCGTGGTGATCGACGCCGCGGCGGGAACCGTCACCGAATCCGCCAACACCAAGGTCACGGATGTGCAGAAAGGCGCCGGGCTGAGTTGGAATCAACTCGACGCCGCGCTGCCCATGCCGGTCAACATGAGCGATCAGGTGGTGGCGCTGGCCGTGAAATCTTCGGACTTCGTCCAGACGCTCAATCAACAGACGCTGCGCGTCACCGGCCTCAACGGCGCGAAGTACACGCTGAAGATCAACGGCGCCGAAGTGGGCGCGTTCTCGGGCGAGCAACTCGCATCCGGCATCAACCTGGCCGAACTGCCGACGCCCATGGCCAAGCAGGCCGCCGGCGTGCACGCGCTCACGTTGAAGCGCGCCGACGTGCACAACACGCGCTGGCGCCAATTGCAGGTGCCTTTCCAGAACGAGACGCTGCCGCGCATGCAATCGATTCTCTCGAACCTGGATGCGCTCGATGACGAATTCGCCGCGCGTCAGCGTGCCGCCGCGCAGCCATCCACTTGCTTCTACGAGTTGATCCCGTGATCAAACACTTGCTGTGGTTCGTGGCGGCGCTGCTTGCGGCGGCGCCGCCTTACGACCCGGCGATGAAGCCGGCCGAAGTTCACTCGCCGCCCGGAGTGGAATACACCATCGGCTGGTCGATGTTCCAAGGCATTCCCGGCATTGAGCGCGCACCCAAGGGCCGCTTGTGGGCCACCTGGTACGCGGGCGGCGGAACCGAAGGTCCGCTCAACTACGTGGTCCTGGTGACCAGCGCCGACGACGGACGCACCTGGTCTGCGCCGAAACTGGTCGTGGACATTCCCGATTGGGGCCGCGCCTTCGATCCGTGCTTGTGGATGGACCCGCAAGGTCGTCTGTGGCTGTTCTGGGCGCAGAGCCTGGTCCACTGGGACGGCCGCGGCGGCGTGTGGTTCATCAACACGTCGAACCCGGATGCGGAAAACCCCAAGTGGAGCAAGCCGCGCCGCATCTCCGACGGTGTCATGATGAACAAGCCCGTGGTGCTCACGTCCGGCAAATGGCTGCTGCCCATCGCCATGTGGCCGTTCCAGTCCGACGCCGAACGCATCAACCGGCAGCAATTGCTGGGCCTGACGCCCGCCGCCATCAAGGGCCTGAGTTTCCCGCTGCGCGACGCGGGCCAATCGATGGTGTATGAATCGAGCGACCGCGGCAAGAGCTTCCACAAATTGGGATACGCCATGGCCGCGAACGTGAGCCACAACGAGCACATGGTCGTCGAGCGCCGCGATGGCAGCCTGTGGATGTTGATTCGCACCGGCTACGGCATCGCGCACAGCGTTTCGGCCGATCAGGGCCGTACCTGGAGCGAAGGAGCCGACACGGGGATTCCGCATCCGAGCGCGCGATTCTTCATCGGGCGGCTGAAATCCGGCCGTATGCTGCTGGTGCGCCACGCCTCGCCGCCGGGAGTCGTTACGCGCGAAGGCTACAAACCTCGCAGTCACCTGGCGGCATTCCTGTCTTCGGACGACGGAAAAACATGGAGCGCGCCGCTGATGCTCGACGAGCGTAATGGCGTCTCTTATCCCGACGCCACGCAAGCGAGCGACGGACGCATCTTCGTGATCTACGATCGCAACCGCACCAAGGACCGCGAGATCCTGATGGCCGCCTTCGCGGAAGACGACGTTCTACAGGCGCGCACCGCGAGCGCCACACTGCGCTTGCGTCAAGTGGTTGCGCGCGGCGCGGACCCGGTTACACCAACTCCGAGCCGCTGAAGAAGAACGCCACTTCGTACGCCGCTGTTTCCGGAGCATCGGAGCCGTGCGCCGCATTGCGGTCGATGGCCGTGCCGAACTTCTTGCGGATGGTGCCCTCGTCGGCCTTGGCCGGATTGGTGGCGCCCATCAGATCGCGCCACGCCTTGATGGCGTTCTCGCGCTCGAGCGCCAGGACCACGACGGGCCCTTCGGTCATGAACTCCACCAAACTCGCGAAGAACGGCTTTTCGCGGTGCACGGCGTAGAAGCCTTCGGCTTGCAGCTTGCTCAGCCGCGTCATGCGCATGCCCAGAATGCGGAACCCCGCCGCTTCGATCATGGCGAGAATCTCGCCCGTGTGGCCCCCGGCCACCGAATCCGGCTTGATGATTCCCAACGTGCGTTCCAGTTGACTCATATTCTGCTCTTCACCTTTTCGCCGATCTCGGCCGGCGTGGCACACACGGTGATGCCGGCGTCCTGCATAGCTTTGATCTTGTCGGAAGCCTTACCGCTGCCGCCTGAAATGATGGCGCCCGCGTGGCCCATGCGCCGTCCCGGCGGCGCGGTCTGCCCGGCCACGAAACCAACCACGGGCTTCTTCACATTCGCTTTCACATAAGCGGCGGCGGTCTCTTCGGCGTTGCCGCCGATTTCGCCGATCATCACAATCGCGTGCGTCGCGGGGTCTTCGTTGAACAACCGTATGGCATCGATGAAGTTCGTACCGATGATGGGATCGCCGCCGATGCCGATGCAGGTGGATTGCCCGATGCCCAACTGCGTCAATTGATGCACGGCTTCATAGGTCAGCGTGCCCGAGCGCGAAACCACGCCCACGTGTCCGGGCAAGTGTATGCGTCCCGGCATGATGCCGATCTTCGACCTCCCCGGTGAGATGATGCCCGGACAATTCGGACCGATCAAACGCGTGCGGCGGCCGTCCAGGTAGCGCCACACCTTCACCATATCCAGCGCCGGAATGCCTTCGGTGATGCAGACCACCAGTTCCAGATCCGCGCTGGCGGCTTCGAGAATGGCATCAGCGGCAAACGGCGGCGGAACGAAGATGACGCTCGCCGTGGCGCCCGTCGACGCGACGGCATCGGCAACCGTATTGAACACCGGCAAGTCCAGATGCCTGGTGCCGCCCTTGCCGGGCGAAACGCCGCCAACGATCTTGGTGCCGTAAGCCAGGCACTGCTCGGCGTGAAACGTGGCTTCGCGGCCGGTGAAGCCCTGAACCAGAACGCGTGTGTGTTCGTGCAGCAGTATGCTCATTGGGCCAACCTCACCACTTTTTCGGCGGCGTCGCGCATGCCGTCGGCTACCGTGAAGTTCAAACCGGAGTCCTTCAGGATGCTCCGTCCCTGGTCGACGTTGGTGCCCTCCATGCGCACCACGATCGGCACCGCCACATTGAGTTCGCGCGCGGCGGCCACCACGCCGGTGGCCAGCGTGTCGCAGCGCAGGATGCCGCCGAAGATGTTGATCAGCACCGCCCGCACGTTCTTGTCCGTTAGCAGAATGCGGAACGCGTTCTTGATCTGATCGGCGCTGGCGCCGCCGCCCACATCCAGGAAGTTCGCCGGACTCCCGCCCGCGTACTGGATGATGTCCATGGTGGCCATGGCGAGCCCGGCGCCGTTCACCATGCAGCCCACCGTGCCATCCAGCTTGATGTAGTTCAACCCGAAGCGCGAAGCATCCACTTCGAGCGGATCTTCCTCGTTCAAATCGCGCAACTCGGCCAGATCCTTGTGCCGGAAAAGAGCGTTGTCGTCCAAAGTTATCTTGGCGTCGAGCGCGAACACCTTGCCGTCCTTGGTAAGAATGAAAGGATTGATTTCGGTGAGCGTCGCATCCACGGCTTCGTACGCACGCGCCAGCGCCATCATCGCGGCGGCCGCCGCATTCACGCACAGCGCCGGCACGCCGATGCCGAACGCCAACTTGCGCGCCTGATACGGAGCCAGCCCGAAGCCCGGTTCGAAGGGTTCCTTCAGAATCTTCTCCGGCGTCTTCGCGGCCACTTCCTCGATGTCCATGCCGCCCGCGGCCGACGCCATCAGCACGGGCTTGCCTTGCGCGCGGTCGAGCACGATGCCCAGGTACAGCTCGCGCTCAATCGGCAGCGTCTGCTCGACGAGCACGCGTTGCACCACGCGGCCTTCCGGCCCGGTCTGATGCGTGACCAGCGTCATGCCCAGTATCTTGCGTGCCACCTCGGCCGCTTCGTCGCGGCTCGATGCCAGTTTCACGCCGCCGCCCTTGCCCCGCCCTCCGGCATGTATCTGTGCCTTCACCACCACCGCGCCACCAATCCGGTGCGCGGCGTCGGATGCTTCATCCGGTGTTGAAACGACCTCACCTTGCGGTACTGGAACGCCGAAGCGAGCCAGGATCGCTTTCGCCTGGTACTCGTGTATTTTCATAGGGGAGTGCCTGTGCTAGGATCGCAAGAAAGTCTTTCCCACAATATAACATGTCGCTTCAGCCATACCTGGACCGTATTGTCCGCCGTGAAAACCTGACCGAATCCGACGCGCACAGCGCCATGAGCGTGATTTTGGCGGGCCAGGAGACCACACCGCGCATCGCCGCATTCCTCATCGCGCTGCGCATGAAGGGCGAAACGGCGGACGAAGTGGTGGGCTTCGCGCGCGCCATGCGCGAAGCGGCGAACACGGTGGACGCGGGCACGGGCGAGGGTCCGCTGCTGGACACGTGCGGCACGGGCGGTGACAGCGCATCGACGTTCAACATCTCGACCATCGCGGCGTTCGTGGTCGCGGGCGCGGGCGTGCGTGTGGCCAAGCACGGCAACCGCTCGATATCGAGCCGCTGCGGCAGCGCGGATCTGCTGGAAGCGCTGGGCGTCGAAGTGGGGCTGACGGCAGCCGAATCCGGACGCGCCATCCGCGAACTGGGCATTGGATTTCTGTTCGCGCCCGCGCTGCATCCGGCCATGCGTCACGCGCAGCCGGCGCGCCTTGAGTTGAAGATGCGCACGGTGTTCAACCTGCTGGGGCCGTTGGCGAATCCCGCGAACGCCTCCGCGCAACTGGTGGGCGCGCCATCGCCGGCCGCGGCCGAACTGATCGCCGAAGCGCTGGCGCGTTTGGGCTTGGAGCGAGGCTTCGTGGTGCACGGCTCCGACGGACTGGACGAGATCACCACCACCGGCCCAACGCTGGCGCTCGAAATCACGCGCGGAGCCATCGCCCATCGCACGCTCGCGCCGGAAGATTTCGGAGTGCAGCCAGCCGCCCCCGCCGACTTAAAGGGAGGCAACCCAGCCGAGAACGCCGAAATCGCGAAGGCGGTGCTATCAGGAGCCAAAGGACCACAACGAGACATCGTACTGGTAAACAGCGCCGCCGCACTAGTAGCAGCAGGAAAGGCCCGCAACTTCCTGGAAGGCATGACGCTCGCCGCCGCCGCCATAGACACCGGATCCGCCCAAGCCAAACTCACCGCGCTTGCGGAGTGGCAGCGGGAGTAGTACCAGCGCGGTTCACGCGGCGGCGAAAGAGAATGGCCCCGCTGAGCCCGTGCAAACCAAGGGTTGGGATCGTTGGAGCAAGGATCAGTCTCCGTGAAGCGGACTTACCGGACTTTTCGTGTAGGGGATTTGTCAACCGATTTGTGAACGAGTGACGCTTTCAAAATCCATACTCCACGGGTTGTCCTTTGCGCGATGCGCAGCGCGACGGGTCTCACGCGGGTCGCCCCAACTCGCGGTGCCAAGCATCCGCTGCCTAATAGCACTTCGTCTGGCACCACTCGATGTGGCGCGCCAATCCATCCATATCTGGGAACAGTACGGCCTCATGCACCCCGTGCCGAAACAGTGAATCTTTCAATCCCTTCCGCTTGCCGTACGGAATTCGCACCCGCACGAGTGCTCCGTCAGGCTCGAAGTCCTGCGTAGGAGTCGAATGGACTGTAAACACTCCACTCTGCGCACGCAGCCGAGGAGTAACGATTCGCGGAATGTATCTGATCGTCTTCTCGATCTTGAGTGGACCGCTCTTCGGGAGGAGCTTACTCAGGTTCTCCTTGGGAGAACGCCACGCCAGAATCTCCGCGTCTTCACATCGAGGGCGGCCGTCTGGATCGCGAGATTCGCATTCTTTACAGACACTGAAATAGAGCGCAACGAGTGGGCTGCGCGTCCAGTCGAGCAGGCGGGTGGCAAGACCGTGATGCTGGGCAATCGCTAAAAGCTCCCAGTCATCCGCGACCGCGACATCCAGACGATCGGCTGACTGTCGACGAAAAAGCTCGAGCATCAGCGCCTCGTTAACAGTCTTCTTTGTCGAGTTCGTCGGCGGGCGTAGACGACCAACCTTTGGACGGAGCTTGAAGGACGTGGCTCCATGACCTCTGTAAAGTACGGTAGTCTCCTTGTCATCTCTGAACCGTGACTCGATTAGGTTGGAGAGATCGGCGACGGAGCTGACACAGATGTCTTGGGCCGTTTTCAAACGGGTGGTCAACCTTCCTTCTATTCTAGGCTGACTCGTCGGCTGGGACAATCCCGCCGCGCACCTTGAATTACTGACTGCGCGAGGGGCCGCCTGCTCCCGCCACCGCAGCCATTCTGATTCGGCATTCACCCACGGATGGCGGTCTGGAAGTTGGCTCCAAACGGCGATCTGGGAAGTGATCGAGCGCCCCTTGATTCCTTAGGTGGCCCTACCGCCGCTAGTCCTTCTTCGGCACAACGTACGAATCCCGAAAGCGCAGCTTTGCGTCTGGATACCGCATGCGGGCGGCGGGGGCGAGCAGCACGTCTAGCGTTCTTTCTTCTCCGGGCTTGGCTTCTTCCGGCAGGTAGAAGTGCAGCGTGTAGCGCTGG
>CAZDIZ010000028.1:0-2035 GCA_964505625.1 uncultured Solibacteraceae bacterium
GTTTGGTGCGAAGGCGGCGACGCGGTCGAACTGAAATTCGGCGCCGTGTCCGGCATGGCCAACCCGAAGCGAATCACCATTCCGTACATCACCTTCGGCCGGCGCCAGAATCCAGGCGTGGCCATGTCGGCGGGTGCGCGGCCGTTATTCGCTTCGGTGTGGTTCGATTGGTACCGGTCAAATGGAAGCGAGCCGTACTCGCCGAAAGAGCCGCAAGCGACCACCACCGCTGTCGAAGTGAGCGGCGGCGTGCGCTACTTGGCCAAAACTGACGGCGCGCGCAATCCGCTTTACGAGCGCTTGTTTGTGACCGTCTCGCCCACTTACGAAGAAACACTGCCGACGATCGCCAACCCGCCGTCGCTGCGCCAGAAAGAAGGGCGGCAGGTGTTGTGGACAGTCACCGAGCCCGGCTCCTGGAACGACGATCACCGGCGCTGCCAGCGCATCGCCTCCTACGGCCTCGACCATGTCATGCAGCACAGCCACGAAGTGACCTGGCGCGATGAAGGCGACAGCACCACCATGCGCCTGATGGCCGCGCCGCAGAAAGGCGGCGACGCGAAATTGAAGTGGTACGTCGAGGCGCAGAACGGTCTCGGCTGGCTGCAGGGCGCTTATACCAACTACACGGACTTCGCCACGGTGAGCGCCAATTGGAATCCCGATTTCGTGCAACGGCTGCCGGACGGCGAATGGCGGCGTGCGTGGGCGCGCAACTACGCGCTGAAGCCATCGAAAGCAGTCGAGTTCGACGAATACTACGCGCAGCGCATCAAGGCGAAGTTCGGAACGAAGATGTCGTACACCGACGTGCACTCGGCCGTGGGTCCGTGGCAGTACTGCGATTACGATGCGCGCGTGCCCGGCGCGGGCACCATGGCCGCTACGTTCTACGCGTACGGGCAACTGCTGTTGAACGATCAGCGCGTCTACGGGCCGACGCAGAGCGAGGCGACGTATCAATGGCTGTACGCGGGCCTGGAATCGGGCAGCTACGGTTGGGTGTACACGGACGTGAACCTGTTGACCCATCCGCTGGACGTCGCATTCAAGGTCATGAAGTTGGTGCCGCTCGAAGCCGGGTACGGCATGGGCTACACGTTCTACTATCTCGAGAAGATCGATAAGGACTGGACCAGGTCGCCGAAGCGCCGTGAGTATCTGGATCTGTTCCTGGCGACATCGATCGGCTATGGCAACATGGGCTGGCTGGTGCGCGAATTCGGCGAGGATGCTTTCGGTATCGAAGCGTTGACGCGCAGCTACTACATGATGCAGCAGGCGCAGCAGCAGTACGCTTTCCAGACACCGATAACCATCGAGTACGCCGACGCCGCGGGAAAGATGATCTCGCCGAGCGCGGCGCACGCAACCGGCGCGATAGCCGAAGGACGCCTGCACGTGGTTTACGAAAACGGCACCGAGGTGTACGTGAACCGCGGCGCGAACCGCTCGTGGACGGTGAAGGACGCCGACGGCAGCGATCTGGAACTGCCGGTCTCCGGGTGGCTCGTGTTCAACCGCGCGGCGAAACTGCGCGAGTTCTCCGCGCTTACGGCCGGGCGCCGCATCGACTACGTACTGGCTCCCGAGTACGAATTCCTGGACGGGCGCGGCACTTGGACTGAGCACGGTAATCTCGCGTCGACCGGAAGCGTCGTTGCACGGCGGCGCGGCGAGGACGTGCTGGAATTCATCGACCTGTACGGAAACAACCGGCTCGCTTTCAAGAGCGAACGCGACGGTGTGCTGGTGGCCTATGACGCCGAAGGCAAGAGTCTGGGCCGCGTGGAAGTGAAGGCGATGAAGCCGGGCTGGAAAGAGTTCACACCGCTCACTGCGGGGCGGAAGTACGTTTACGCGCCGTCAGGCGGAAAATGAAGTCCTCGACGATGATGCGGTCGTCGGGCCGCGCGTCGCGCAGGTTCTTGTCGGTTTCGAAAATGGCGCGCAGACCGGCTTCGAGCTGCTTTTTCGAGAAAGCGGCGACGGTCTGCTGAACCTGCTCGGCGCGCGAGCGCCACATGGGCGT
>CAZDIZ010000028.1:2135-8863 GCA_964505625.1 uncultured Solibacteraceae bacterium
AGAAAGCGGCGACGGTCTGCTGAACCTGCTCGGCGCGCGAGCGCCACATGGGCGTGCCGCTCGAAGAGAAATGCGATTGGATCTGTTGCGCGTTGCGCAGCCCGGCTTCGCGCGCCACCAGAGCGAGGCGAAACTGCGTGGCCAGAAACGACAGCGCCAGCGGCAGATACTCGCCCTGCCGCACCAGCGTGTCCAACACGTCGAGCGAGCGTGCGCGGTCGCCGTTCGCCAGCGCGTTCACCAGCGCGAACACATTCGATGAGCGCGCGTCGGGTACCATCTCGACGATGTCGTCCACGGTGATCTTGTCGCGGCCGGAGGCAAACGATCGAAGCTTTTCGATTTCCGCCGCAATGCGCGCCACGTCCGCGCCGAGCGCTTCCACCAGAAATTGCAGCGCGTCGCGTGAGATGGGCAGTGAGGCTTGCCGCGCCAACTGCTCGGCCAGCGTAGTGGCCGCGCGCGCGTCCATGCGCGGAAATTCGACCACCGCCGGAACCGCCGCGAAGAACTTGCGCAGCCGCTCGACTTTGGTCTTATCCTCGCCTTCGAATTCGTAGCGCGCCGCTTCGAACACCAGCGTCACGCCTGGTGTCGGATCGGCAATATAGGCGGCCAGCAACTCGGCTGGAGAATCGCCCGTTCCGGCATCGTCTTCGCTCGCCGCGGCCTTGCCTCGCGGTAGTACGGCTTCCGAGCGCGATACCAGAATCAGGCGTTTCGTGGCGAACAGTGACAACGCGCGTGCGTCGTCAAGCACGGCGGCGAGCGGCGCTTCCTCCAGGTCGTAACGAACCAGGCTCTCTTCGCGCTCCTCAGCCGTGAGCAGTGCGTCGATGAGCGCGCGGCGCGCGCGGTCGCGCTGATACGGCTCCGGTCCCAGAAACAGACACACCGGCGGCACGCGACCCGAGCGGACGCCGGAGATGAACTGTTCCACCGTCATGCGATCAGAAATTCTCCAACACGGCGCTGACCACCGAACGCGCCACGCTGCGGCTCATGCGATCGAGCGCGGCGTCGCTTTCGTCAAAATAAGCGCGCTGATCGGCGGCCACTTCATAGCGTTCGCGCACTTCCATGGTCGGGCGCGTGAAAAGAACCTTGCCGGTGGCGCGGTCGGTGAGCGTTACCTGCAAGGAGACGATCATCTCGATGCCGCTGGCGCGGCCGTTCTGCAACGTGGTGGTGTAAGAAGCGTAAGTCATCACACCACCGGTCAGAACGGCGTCGGCTTCTGCGGGATCGGCCACCACGTTGTAGCGCGTGCGCGAAATGAACTCGCGCGCGATGGCTTTGGGCAGAATGCCGGGCAGACGGTAGCGTGTGGTGTTGTTGCCGAAAGCCGGGATGGCGATGGTCTTGATCCGCTTCGGCAGCAAGTCCGCGTGGCCGGAAGTGTGATAGCCGCATCCGGCGAGCGCCACGAACATCAGGCACCCAGCCATCCATTTCATCGCAAGCCGCCTCATTCGGTCTCCGCCATCAGCGAGCCGGCCACGGCGATAGCGTTCTCCGCGGCCAACGTGAAATTGTCGGCGGCCAAATACAGCCAGGCCGCGCGTGGATGGTTGCGATCCGCCGCCACCGCGCCTACGCCGATGCCGCTCACGCCCGCCATTCCGACGTTCGTCGGCGGATCGAGTTCCGCACCGCGAACATCGACGTGATCCGAGGCCAACGCTTTCTCGATCGCTGCCACGCCCGGGTTCGTTTCAAACTCCACCCAAATGGAGGCGCTGTATCCGTGAAACACCGGCGCTTGCAACAAACGCAGCGAAGGCGGCGGAACATTGCCTTGGTTCGCGAGCAGCGACGCCAGGTGCCGCTCCATGCGCAGTTCGGCGTCTTCGAGCGAACGCGGCGCGTCCTCACCGAAACGCGCCAACATGCTGAAGCCGATCTGCGCGTCATAGACGGCCTTGGGCAGCGCTTTGAACGACAACAGATTGACAGTCTGCTGTTGCAGTTCGTCGATGCCGCGCTGGCCGCACTCGCTGGCCGGTTCAAACACTTGCACTACCGACGAACGAATGGGATGAGCCGCGTTGAGACGCCCCAGCACCATCGCCAGCGCAATCGCGGCCGGTTGCGCGATCACGTGGATGGAACCGTCCGGGACGCTGTAACCGGCGGGTTCGGCAAACGGAGCGCGCAAACGAGCGCTGGGAAGATCTTCAAGGCCGCCGGAGAGATCGATCAGCGCCGGCGCCGGGCTAACGCGTGAGAGCAGATCGTACGCCTTGCGACTCGCCTCGGCCGTTCCAGCAAGAAACACCACACGGGCGCCGGTCAGATTGTCTTGGTCGAACGAACTCACCACGACAGGTTCGCCGTCCTGTTCAGTGACCGCGCCGATCTCCTCGGCGTCGGCGCCAATCAGCCGCACTTTGGCCGGAAAGTTCCGTTCGCTAAGCAGGCTCCGCACTTCGCGTCCCACCAGCGATTGTCCGCCCACGATTGCCAGATAAGGTTTTGACATTCTGCTAGTCCTCAGGCAGGCCGCGGCTCGGCGGAACCGGGACGAAAACGGCGCCGCAATACACCGCCGATGCGGATCACAATGCCGCTGCCGACGTATGTGATGGCCATGGCGAGCAGCACCGGTTGCGAGTAGTTCCAGATCAGATAGATCAGCGCGCCGTACATGATAACGGTAAGCGGCGAGCCCGGGCGCAACAGGTTCAGATCCTTGAAGCTGCGGTAGCGCCACGTCGAGACCATCAGAAAACTTAGCATCGCCAGCAGCAACAGCCAGGCGATGGACCAGACCCATGCCCGCAAGGGGGCCGATCCGGCGGCGTACACCACGGCGGCCACAAAGCCCGCGGCGGCCGGAATCGGCAGGCCCACGAAGTACTTTCGATCCGGACGGCCGGGATTCTTCGGCACCGGATTGTTCTGCACGTTGAAGCGCGCCAACCGCGCCGCTCCGCAAAGCAGGAACAGGAACGTGAAGAAGTATCCGGCGCGCTGTATGTGTTCTCGCACAAGCCCTTGCCAGTTCCCATCGACGAATTGGAAACCCCAGGCGAAGGCCAACGCGGCGGGTGCGATGCCGAAACTGATGCAGTCGGCCAACGAATCCATCTCGCGGCCGAAGTCGGAGGTTGTGTTGGTCATGCGCGCGATGCGCCCGTCCAGCCCATCCAGGAACACGGCGATGCCGATCATGATGGCCGCGGCTTCAAAGTGCGGGTTGTGGCCGAAGTTACCGCTGGAGGCCATCATGGCGCCCTGAAACGCGCGCATGGTGGCCAGAAATCCGAGGAAGATGTTCCCTGCCGTGAAGATGGTGGGCAGCGCGTAGGCAGCGCGGCGAGGACGGCGGTCCGGCGAGCGCGGGTCGATCAAACGTTCGGAAAGATTGAAGCTGCGCATCAGCCGCGCCTCCTGGCGACGACAGTCGAACCGGCCGCGACGCGCTCACCCACGCGGACCGTGATCTCCCATTCGGAACCGAAGATCACATCCATGCGCGAGCCGAACTTGATGAGGCCGATGCGCTCGCCAGTTGCGACGGTGTCGCCCGGCTTCTTCCAGCACACCACGCGGCGCGCGATCAAACCGGCGATCTGTTTGAAGACGATGCGCGTGCCTTCGCCCTCCACCGTAATGGTGTTCATCTCATTCACCGTGGAGGCCTCTTCGCGGCTGGCCACCAGGAACTTGCCCGGTTGGTAGACCACGTTCGAAATGGTTCCGGCGATCGGCGTGCGGTTCACGTGCACGTCGAAGACGTTCAGAAAGATGCTGAGACGCGTTTCGGTTTCACTCAACCGCGCGATGGAAACCACTTTGCCGTCGGCCGGAGAGACAGCAACGGGGCCCGTTGGTATTTCGCGATCCGGATCCCGGAAGAAATACAGCGAGAAGGCCGCCAACAAAAACAAGGGCAGTCCAAACAGCGGGCTTGTCAGATAGGCGACGATCCCGCCGCCGGCGGCGAACGCCAGCGCGTAATAGATCCCAACGACGACCATTCGCCCCCATTCTCGCAATGTTGGACACAGGGGGGCAAATGCCGGCCAGTGCGTTCCTTGCTCGCGGCCGGAGTTCGGGGATATGATTGGTCCGAACATACGAGCGGCGGCTCCGCCCGGTTTCCGGTGGACAGCCGAACAAGTCTGAATCTGAGTAAGGGGTACCTATGTCGAAACATCCTAATACTACGGAATTGACTGTCATTGATCGCCGCGGATTTTTGTCACGCTGCACAGCCTGTGCCGCCGCGGCGACGTGCGCGGCCGCGGGCGTCGTTCCGGCCGTCGCCGCCACTGCCACCAAGCCCAAGCTGCGGTTGGTGTTCACACATATCCCGACCGAAAAGCCCACCTGGCCCAATGTCGGTTTCGACTATGAAGGACGAAAGAACGCTCTTACCGAGAAATTGCGTCAGGCGTGCCCGAACGTCGAGTTCCTGCCTGTGACGGCCATGAGCGCCGATGAAGGCCGCAAGTTACTCGACACGGACGCCGAAGTGGATGGCTACCTGGTCTACATGCTGGGTTTGTGGACCGGCGTGGGCCGCATCCTGGCTGACGCCGGGAAGCGCTGCATCTTCGTCGACGATCTCTATGGCGGTTCGGGCGAGTTCCTGGGCTGCTATGCCGGCGCGCGCCGCAAGGGACAGAAGGTGGCGGGCGTATCATCGACGAATTTCCAGGATGTTGTGCAAGCCGTTCGCATTTTTGAAACGATCCACGCGCTCAAATCCGACGTGATCCTCGACGTCATCAATCGCGATCCCGGCATGACCGGGCGCGCGATCCAGGATGTTTTCGGCACCAAGGTCCAACAGGTGAAGGGCGACGAAATCAACGAAGCCTATCAGAAGGCCGACGTGGCCGAAGGCAAGAAGATGGCGCAGCTCTGGATCAAGGGCGCGCAGAAGGTGGTGGAGCCGAAGGTCGACGAGATCGAGAAATCCGGGCGCATGTACGTGGCTATGCGCAATCTGATGGACCAGTACAAGTCGAAGGCCATCACCATGGATTGCCTGGGATTGTTCTACGCGGGTAAGCTCAGCGCTTATCCGTGCCTGGGTTTCTTCCATTTGAACAATGAAGGACAGGTGGGCGCTTGCGAGGCCGACCTGCGCTCAACCATCACGATGCTCGCCGTGGGCCGCCTGACCGGACGGCCCGGCTACATTTCCGATCCGGTGATCGACACGTCGAAGAACCAGATCATCTACGCGCACTGCGTCGCGCCCAGCAAGGTGTACGGTCCGAACGGCAAGAGCAATCCGTATCACATCCGCGATCATTCGGAAGACCGCAAGGGCGCTGCAATCCGTTCGCTGATGCCGATCGGCGAGACCGTCACCACTCTCGAGACCAATCCGGTCACGCAGGAAATCGTCATCCACACGGCCAAGACGGTGAGCAACGTCGACGAAGACAAAGCCTGCCGCACCAAGATCGCCGCGGAAGTGAAGGACATCGACAAACTACTGGGCGAGTGGGATCGCTGGGGTTGGCATCGCGTCACGTTCTACGGCGACTACCGCCGTCTGGTATCGGACTTCGCCGCACTCACCGGTTTCCGCATGGTGGAGGAAGGCTGAATTATCCAAAAGGAAAGGGAGATCAACCATGAATCGTAGAGATTTCATCGCCGCCACGGCCGCGGCTGCCGCCGTGGGTGAGACCGCTCCGCGCTTGGCGGCGCAGGGCGGCGCACCGGTGCGCAGCACGCCGCTGCGCGGGAACTTCTGGGGTGTCCAGTATTACGACGACAAGGAGCGCCAGATGGTGCTCGACGTCCTCGAAACCGGACGGCCCTTCCGTTGGTATGGTCCGGGCAAACCGCCGGACAAAGTAGCGACGTTCGAAGCCGAGTTGGCCGCGCGCATGCAGACCAAGTACGCGTTGGCGGTGTCGAGCGGAACCGCGGCGCTGCAATGCGCCATGGCCGCATTCGGGATCGGGCCCGGCGACGAAGTGATTGTTCCGAGTTGGACCTGGTACTCCTGCTTCAACGCCGTGGTGCTCGCCGGAGCGCTGCCGGTGTGCGCTGAAATCGACGAGAGCTTCAACCTCGATCCCAACGACATCGAACGGCATATCACGCCGGCCACCAAGCTCATTATGGCGGTGCACCTGCAAGGCAATCCGGCGGACCTGGAGAGCATCATGGCCATCGCGCGCAAGCACAACATCCGCGTGATGGAAGATTGCGCGCAGAGCGTGGGTGCCAGCTACAAGGGCCGCCCGGTCGGCTCCATCGCGGATCTGGGCATCTACAGTCTGCAAGCCAACAAGACGTTTACCTCCGGCGAGGGTGGTGCGGTGGTTACCAGCGATCCGCTGCTGTTTGAACGTGCCGCGCGCTTCCACGACATCGGCAGTCTGCGCGACCCGTTCCTGAAGAAGCTCGGCGAACCGCGCACGGCATCGTTCGTCGGAACCAACTTCCGCATGAGCGAGTTCACCGGCGGCGTGCTGTTGGCGCAGTTGAGGAAGCTGGACCGCATTGTGGGTGATGTGCGTGCCAATGCGCAGCGCGTCTACAAGGGCATCGCCGATCTGCCGGGAATCAAAATGCGGAAGCTGAACGATGCGGCGGGCGAACTCGGCACGGGCGTGTACATGGAGTTCAAGACCAAGGAGCAGCGTCAGAAGTTCCTGGAGATGATGAAGGCCGAGAACGTGCCCGCCAACGGTCCCGCCGGCTCGGTGATCCTGCCGACCGACAAGTTGATCGAAAGCAAGGCCACGGCTCAT
>CAZDIZ010000028.1:8963-23068 GCA_964505625.1 uncultured Solibacteraceae bacterium
CGGCTCGGTGATCCTGCCGACCGACAAGTTGATCGAAAGCAAGGCCACGGCTCATCCGGCCTGGCCGAGCTTCAATTCGCCGCGCGGCAAGGCCATACAGTACGGCGCCGCCTGCTGCCCCAAAACCATTGATATACATAGCCGTTTCGGTGGCGTGCTGATGGACCCCAAATACACCAAGCGCGATTGCGACGACGTGATCGCCGCCATCCGCAAGGTGTACCCGGAGGTCACAAAAGGGTAAGGTTTCCGGAACTTCCGCCTTCGCCTCCGCGTATCATTAGCTACGGAGGCGAAGGCGCTCCTGGTATGATCAAGTTCCTACTGTGGTGCATTCTTCTGGTAATGTGCTGGCCACTGGCTTTGGCCGCATTGGTGTTGTATCCATTGCTGTGGGTCTTTTTGCTTCCGTTCCGTCTCGTCGGCATCGCGGTGGGAGGCGTGCTGGAGTTGGTCGCTGCCGTGATTACGCTACCGGCGCGGCTGCTGCGATTCGGCGGGCGGGCTTGAAACTGCCGCGATGACTTCGAAAAAGAGAGTGGAAGAGTTTCTCGATCAATCCGCGATCGCCGTGGCCGGTGTTTCGCGCAGCGGGCGAGGTTTCGGCGCGATGGCTTACCGCGCGCTGAAAAAAGCCGGCTACGCGGCGCTGGCGGTCAATCCGAACGGCGGCACCATCGACACAGAGCCCATCTTCACGAGTTTCTCCGCGCTGCCGGAGCAGGCGGGCGCCGCACTCATAGTAACCTCGCCGCGCGCTTCCCAACAGGTGGTGCGCGATGCCGCCGCGGCGGGCATTCGCCGCGTGTGGTTTCAGCAAGGCGCGTCATCGCCCGAAGCCGTGCAGTGGTGCGCCGGCAACGGTGTCGACGTCGTCGCCAACGAGTGCATTATGATGTTCCTCACACCGGACGGCTTTCCGCACAATTTCCATCGCTGGATTTGGCGGAAACTGGGCAAGCTGCCCCAGTAAGCTCACCATCCTTCCTGAGTACGAACGTCGTCCTGCCGCTTTTCCGGCGTTACTTTGAGCGTTTCCAGTTTGCCCGAGCGGCACACGCCTTCCACCGTAGTTCCCTTCGGCGCGTGGAGCTTGAACTCGACGTTCCAGTTCTTCGGCCACGCCGGCAACAAGTTGATGAACTTGCCCTCGGCTTGGAGCAGCATGCGTTGCAGCGCGAGCATGGCGACGTTGCCGTGGTCCTGATCCGGAATCCAATCGAAGTTGGGCCCCCAGAAAGCCGGGAAGCGGCTGCCCTTATGCGGTGTGGTGAAGTTCTGGACGACGTATCCCGCGGCCGTGTCCGTCAGCCCCAGGTAGGCTGCTTGGACCGAGTCTTGCGACCAACCGACGCTACGCTTGAAACGGCGCCGTTCGAAAGTTTCGCGCCCGATGGCGTAGTCTCGCGTTCCATAGACGAAGAGACGGAACGGAAATACGGCGTAGAGTTCGGGATTCTCGCTGTTGCGAATGGGCCCCAAGATCTTTTCGGCCGGCAACAGATACTTGCGATCGCCCTCGGTAGCCACGGGCAATTCCGGCAACCGCGCCAACAAACGAACCCAGTTCATATCCTGGCCACCGGGCATGACGATCAGCCGGTTCAGCAAGTACCTCAACCCGGCTACGTCCGGCAGCGGATTGATGACATCCTGCCACGTCTCCAGCGACTGCGCGGGCTGCATCACCACCTGCCCCATGTTGTCCCGTTTGTAGTGCTGATCGTAGAAGGTGATTATCTCGTTGATGAAGGGAATCGCCGCGCGCGCAAGGAAACGGCGGTCGCCGGTGTATTCGTACCAGTCCAGCATCATCACGGCCAACTCAAGTGCGCCCGTGAAATAGTTGCGGATGTACGTGTTCTCGATGTAGGACGGCGGCTTGCCTTCGCGCTTCCAGCCGTAGTTCGAGTCCGCGTAGGTGCCCCAGAAATGCATGGTCTCCGGGAAATACGCGCCGTCGTGATTGAAGTAGATGCGCGTACGGCCTTTGGCCATCGCGAGCGCGTCGCGATACATCGCGAACAGCGGCTCCATCATCTCGTAATCGCCTGAGCTGAGCATGGGCCAGTAGACCAGGCGCGTGTTCTGGAACCAGTACGGCCCGCCCCAACGCCGGTAGTCGGCGTCGAACGTCTCTTTGGGTTCGCGCGCGTCCACCGTGAAGATGGACCCGTTGAACTTCACCGGCGACGCTCCGCGCGCGGCACACGCCGTGACGAATCGTTGCAGCGCGTAACCGCGGCTGGCGGCCTCGGCCTCCGGCGTGCCGCTGGCGCGGATGTAGCTGCGCGACCAGAACTCCGCCCACCATTTGTGATGCGCCTCGCGCGCCGTTTCGATTGGCGTCTTTGACGCTTTCAGAATCTCGCCGGAAAGCTCCTTCAACCATGCTTGCGAGGTTGGACTCTGGCGGCAGAGAATCGGGATCGTCAGCGTGTGTTGCCGGGCGAACGTGGTCCCGCGCAGTGCTGTCGGGCTCAGCTTCTGAAAGCCGGTTCCAATCAACGCACCGCCGAAGGTGCGATTGAGTAGCGGGTCCTGCAACTTCGCGATCAGGTTTTCAAGGCCCTGTCGTTTCATGATGGCCGGCCAGGGAGAAGTCTTGTTGCGATGGAACCACACCACGTGTTTCGGATTGGGCGCGACGGTGTCCGCCGTCGTTACCACCGGGTCCGGTCCGCCTTCCAAACCGTAAGCGCTGACAGCCTCGGCGCCCGTGAGCGTTCGCGCGGTCTTGCGCCACAACTCCAGCCTGGCTTCCATGCGAAACGCCCGCTTACCCGTCGCCTCCACGCGAATCAACGGCGCGTTGGCGTCCACCCAAACCACTAGTTTGACGGGAGCGTCCTTCGGCCCGGCCTCGATCTCGATTTCTCCCTCATTCAGGCGTAGTGTCTGCCGGAACGGCTGCCCCTTGAGAAACGGATTCGGCGTGAGCTTCACGCGCACACGCCCCAGTTTGAGCAGCCGCGTGTCGCTCGACCAGGCATCGGTCTTCGAGATATAGAACAGCAGATCGCCGCCTTCTTCCACCCAAACGTTCAGCCCGATGTCGCCGTTGCCCAGCGGCATGGAGCCGGAACTATCGCGGCTGGGAGAGTCCCAGGTGACATCGTAATTCTGCGCACAGGCCGCGACGGCAGCCAATACAAACGCAGACACAAACCGTTTTATGGAGTCACAACGCATGGTATTCGCGAGCCTTGCTTGATTCCGCTATTTCTTGGCCGTGTAAGTCACGTGAACCATGTTGCCCTTCGGCGAAACGCCGTAGCTCACGTTCACGTAGCGCCTGTTGCCTTCATCGGCGGCAGTGACCGTACCCATGGTGTTCTTGCCGTCGGGCGAGAACACGTTGCGGGACACCTGCATGCCTTCGTTCTTCAATTCACGCTCGTAGAAATCCAGAACCTGCTCGAGCGAATCGTTGGTTTGGAAGTAGCCTGCTCCACTGGACTCGTTGGCATCCTGTCCGCTGGCGGCGGCGCTCACCGTGGCGCCCGGGTAAGTCGGCACCCAAGACGGCGGATTCCATTTGCCACCGATGTTCACGCTGCCGTCCTTGGACTTCATCGAGAACAATCCGCCGGCGCCTTCGCCTCCCTGCAACGTGACTTCCTCGCCGTCCTCGCCCTTCATGACGATTTTGCCCTGCTTGACGTCCTCGAAGTTCATCGTCATGGTCTTGCCGCTCTTCTTGTCGCGAACGCGGATGATGCCGCGATCTTCGTCGACGTCGAGAACCTCAATGTCGGGATTCATGGCGGCCATCATTTTGGTGACGGCGACCGCGGGGTTCTTCTTCATCAGCTCCGGATCGAGGCCCGCGTCTTTCACTTTCTTGGCAACGAACAGGCCGGTCGCGACAAGCGCCAGCACAATCAACACGACCAATACGCCGCACCCACCCAGGATCCAAACCCAGGGGCTGGTCTTCTTGGGCGGCGCCACGGGAGGCTGCTGTGGCGGCGGAGGCGTCGGAGGAAAGGATGTTGACATGACTGATGATCTCCTGTGCTGTCGATTATATGCGATAACGGGTGCCCGTGAGCGTTAATGTATACCTATGGCCGTGTTTCAGAAGAGCTTTCGCGTCTCTACGCAGGGGCGCGCGGACGTGATCGACATCAGCGCGCAGGTCGAGCGAATCATAGCGGAAAGCGGTATCCGAAGAGGAATCGCCAACATCTCCGGACGAGGCTCGACGCTGGCGGTGACCACCATCGAGTACGAGTCCGGCTGCGTGGCCGACCTCAAGCGCGCACTCGAAAAGATCGCGCCCATGAACTCCGACTATGCGCACAACGCGCGCTGGGGCGACGACAACGGCTACGCCCATCTGCGCAGCGCGCTGATGGGGACCGCCAAGTCTTACCCGGTCGAGGACGGCCACCTGGGCGTAGGCACCTGGCAACAAGTGGTGCTGTGCGATTTCGATGAATGCGCGCGCACGCGCGAAGTCACCGTGACGGTCTGCGGCGAGTAAACGCTCAACCGGCCGTGTAGACGGCGCTCCACTCGGCCGCTTCCGGCGCGACGGCGACTTCGCCGGCATCGCGCTGGATGGCCGCGCCGTGCAATTCGGAAAACGTCAGGCGGCCCAAACGCGCCGGCAGCGTGATCCGCGAAGGTGCTGGCCCGCGTCCGCGCGCAAAACGCACGCGCCAAGTCTTACCGCGAGCTTGCGGTTCGAGTGTCATCGAAATGCGTCCGAACCGCGTGGGAGAATTCGTTATCGCATAGGGCTCCGTTGCGGACAATTCGAAGTCGCCAATGCCTTCGAGCAAACGCAATCGCGAATCGTCTTCAAGCGCCAGCATGTGCCGCAAGTACAGCACGCATTCGGCGCTCGCCCAGTTGTGCGGCATGTCGCCGACGTAGTTCGCTACCAGCGACCCACGCAGCGGTTGCTCCTCGCGCCACACGTAAGTGGGCGTGGCGTGATTGAGGAAGCCGTGGAAGGTCAGCCGCGCCCAATCTGGTAGACCCGCCCAAAGATACATGTGAGCCACGAACGCGGCGTTGTAGGTCCACAAGCCTTCGTGGAAGATCCAGCCGGTTTCGGCGGGCACGTCTTCCTGAGTCACTTCCTGCATCAGCGCGACGTGGCCTCGCACCACCGGATCGTTTCTTTCGAAGAGCACGCCCGGATAGATGACGTGCGACAGTGCCCATTGGCCACACTGCGGACGCGGCCGGTCCCATTCATCCGCCGCCGACCATTGCGCGTCGGATTTCATGAGCATCGGAAGATAGGAGAAGCCCGCCGGATGCGGGCGCATCTCTTCCTTGGCCGCCTTCAGAAACGCGCCGCGCAGTTCCGTGTAGAGCGTGCCGGCTTCTTCCAATCCGGCGATGCCTTGCGCACGCGCTGCTTCGGCTGCCGCACGCAACCCCGCCATCACCCAGAGCGTGTTGGTGAACTCATCGCGCACTCCGCCCAGCCCGCCGTCGCCCATGCCGGGCGGCAGCAGTCCGTAACGCGCGCATGCGTTGTTCGCGGTGAGGTTCTTGTCGCGTAGGTTGCGCAGCGCACGCACGGCGCGAAGGATGTTGGGCTGCATGCGCCGCATGTAGCTCCAATCCTGCGCGAGTTCGGCCTGGCGCACCAGTGTGAAGATCGCAATGCCGGTGTCCTTCAAGTGCGCGCGGCCCGCTGCCGCGTAGATGCCGCCGTCTGGGTCCTGTTGCGCCCAGGTGGTCTCCAGGCCCTGCTGTGCTTCGGCGTCGTAGCCGAGATAGCGCGCCGATTCGAGCAGAAAATGCCCATCGACAATCCACAATCCGCGATACACGGTGGGGCCGACCTGGAACGTGAGCTTGCCGTCGCGCACTTCGCGAGCCTGCTGTATGTTGCGCGCGCAGGCGACCAGAAACTCGTGATAACGCCCACCGAGGTGCCAATTGACGCCGCCCGCGAACGCACTCCAGTTCCGCCAATACTCGCGCGCGGATTCCAGCAGCCGCTCCGGCGCATCCAATCCCGCGCGGATCTTTTCAAGGTCCTGGCCCTGCTGCGGAAAACGGAACAGGACGCGCAGCGGAAGCTCGGGACTGGCCACGCCGGTCTTGAAAGTCAGCGCTATTCCACGGCCTTCGTTTCTCGTGCCGCAGCTCTCTCGCGTGGCCATGAACAGCGTGCCGCCGACCCGGACCTGAGTTGCGCCGCCCGAGCTTTCGGCCACGGTTTCCCGGCTGGTGCGAATAGCCACGCGCGGCGCCGCGCGCAGACGCCGCGCGGAGCGGGGACGCACCTCCAGAATGACGTTATCGACGCGCCCTTCGCCATCCAAATTCGTGGCGAAGGTGATCAGCTCCAGATACGCCTCCGGCCGCTCGAACCGCGTATGCACGATGGGCGTCGAAGGTGACTCCAGTTGCTGTGAGACCAACTGGTCCGCCTCCATTCCGAGCAAACTGAACTCCACCACTTCCGTGAAGTAGCTGGCTGGTTTGGTGCGCGGAGCATGGCCGTAGCGCAATTCACCGTGGTCGCCCACCAGACTCTTCGCATGATCGTCGGGAAAGCAGTATGCGGTTTGCGAATTCAGCGGAGCGTAACGAAAGTCAATCGCGCCCGAGCCCGCTCCACTAACCTGCGGCACGGCCGCCGCCACGCTACTCGCGGTCTTAAGAAAACTGCGCCGATTCATTCCAACAGTGTAAGAGATCCGCGCTATGAGTTCGGAACGCGTATTCTATTCGCCGCCCCCGGCGATTCTCCAGTTTGTGTCCTCCATTGCCGGCAAGGCAGCGGAGCCGGCGCGAACGGTGCCATTCATGAACCACAAGCGGAGTTCGCCGGTGGTCGCATTGTGGAGCAGAAGATCCGTCCACCCGTCTTTGTTGAAGTCTCCAGCGGCCGCGATCTTCCAAGCCTCGCTGGGGCGCGCCGCCAAGGTCGAGAACCCGGCGTAATCGATGCCATTCATCAGCCGCACGGAGTTAGACGCGGAGTAGGAGTCCGAAAGGATGAGGTCGGGCTTGCCATCGGCGTCTAGGTCCCCTACCATACGAACCGTCCAATTCCTGTCTGGGGAAGCCGGCAAGCCAACGATCCTTACGCGTGCCGCTCCGGACATGAGCCACACGGCCATCTCACCGGTCGCCGTGTCGCGCCACAGAAAGTCGGGGCTGCCGTCCGAGTTGAAATCGCCGATTCCCGCCAACGTCCACGTCTCGCCGGCAAGTTTCGGAAGTGACGCCTGGCCCATGACATCGGGACCATTCATAAACCAGACGGCGTTATCGCCTGTCCGGCGATTGCGCCAAACGATGTCCGCCTTGCCGTCACCATTGAAATCGCCGCTGCCGGCGATGCTCCAATTGAGATCTGCGACCGTGGGTAGAACCGCTTCACTGAGCTTGGCCGCACCGCGTATGAACCAGATCGTATTCTGGCCGGTAGCTGTGTTGCGCCAGAGAATATCGGGGACTCCATCACCATTGAAATCACCCATGGGCGCCACAATCGTGGCCGGCGCAAGTGCGACAGCGGGGGCCAGAGAGCCCGCACTGGTGCCGCCCAACTGATTGGTTTGGTTAGCGCCCCAGCCCCACACCGTTCCGTCGCTGGCCAACGCTAGACTGTGGTCGCTTCCCGCCGCCACTCGGGTCAGTCCACTCACGCCGGCCACGGCCACTGGAATGCTACTGCTTGTGAGACTCCCGTCTCCCAATTCGCCGCTCAGGTTGTCTCCCCAAGCCCACGCGGTACCATCGGCCATCACCGCTAGGCTGTGCTGCGCTCCCGCCGAGATGTGCGCCACGCCGGACAAATAGCCGGCACGCCGTGGGCTCGGCTGATCCGTGGTGGTTCCATCGCCGAGTTGCCCGGTCGAGTTTCTGCCCCAGGCCCACACCGTGCCGTCTTTCAGTAACGCAAGGCTGTGATAGTACCCGGCGGAAATCGCAGCCGCATTCGAGACGCTGTCTAGCCGAGATGGGAACGCCCGAAGCCGTGTCGTTCCATCGCCGAGTTCGCCATAAGTGTTGTCGCCCCAAGTCCACACCGAGCCGTCGCTCTTCAAGCCCACTCCGTGCGACCACCCGGCGGCTATCGACAGCATGCTCAGCAGGCCGGTCGCCTGGACCGGCGTCAGGCGCCTCGCTGCCGTTCCGTCGCCCAATTGGCCGTAGCTGTTGTCGCCCCAGGACCATACTGTGCCGTCGCTTTTCAATGCCATGCTCCAGAAAGCGCCCGCCGCAACGGCGATGACATCCGACAGGCCGCTCACTTGCACCGGCGTGGTCCGTGTGGTGTTGGTGCCGTCACCAAGCTGTCCGTACAAGTTGTTGCCCCAGGACCATACCGTGCCGTCGTTGCGCAAGACCACGACGTGACAATAACCGGCGGAAACGTCGACCGTACCCGGCAGTTGGTTTACCGGACCCGGTTCGGCGCGATTGGTTGTTGTTCCGTCTCCGAGTTGCCCGCACCCGTTGTATCCCCACGCCAATGCGACGCCGCCGGTTTGAAGTGCAACGCTATAGCCGTAATTGGCCGAAATCCCGACGGCACCGCCGACGCCTGCAACTGGCGCCGGCAGCGCTTTGAGCCTGCGCACGCCAGCAGTCAACTCTCCGGCCGGCGACTCGCCCCACGCCATGACCGTACCGTCACTATTAAGTGCCGCGCTCTTGGCGTAACCGGCGGAAATGGCCGTCGCACCGGTCAACGCAGTCACTGGAACGGGCGTTCTTCCTGTGGTAGTGGTTCCATCGCCCAGCTGCCCGCTTTGGTTCACGCCCCAGGCCGTGACGGTGCCATCGGCTAGCAGAGCCAGACTGTGCTTGGAGCCGGCAGCCACCTTCGCGGCACGTGTCACGCTGCTCACCTTCACCGGCGCGGACCGGTCGGTCTGAGTTCCATCGCCCAATTGCAGCGACGAGTTCAGTCCCCAACTCCACACCGTGCCGTCGTTCTTCACGGCGAGGGTGTGTGCTTCACCGGCGGTCATATCGACAACGTTCACGAGTCCACTGACCTGAACTGGAGCCGTACGTCTGGTCTTGCTCCCGTCGCCCAGTTGGCCGTAGCTATTAGTGCCCCACGCCCACAGCGTTCCGTTGCTTTTCAGGACCAGACTGTAAGCCCGTCCACCGGCGATCCGCGCCACGTTCTCCAGTCCGGTAACCTGCACTGGAGTCTTTACCGCTTCATCCGGCACGTCGACCAATTGCCTCAAGATGTTGTAGCCCCACGCCCACACGGTGCCGTTGGCTTTCACAGCGAGACTGTGATCGTACCCCGCTGCGATTTCGACAACACCGGTGAGCCCGCTGACTTGCACCGGCGCGGCGCGGTACGTGCTTGTGCCATCACCCAACTGCCCGTAGCTGTTACTGCCCCAGGCCCACACCGTTCCATCGCTTCTAAGCGCCAGCGCATGATAGGCCCCCGCCGCGATGGCGGTTACGTTTGTCAGTCCGGGCGCCTGCACCGCACCATTGTTGATAGCGGCGTCCCAGGACCAGACTGTCCCGTCGCTTCTGAGAGCCAGCGTGCGGGTGGCGCCTATGGCCACGCTCTTCACTAAAGGCATGGGATCGAAGCCGGGCACCGCGCTCAGTTCGATTCCCCCGGTTTTTGCGACTGTTGTGGAGCGCGCGCCTGAGTCCAAATCCCAAACAGTCACCGTGCCGTCAGTGTTCACCGCGATGTTATGCCGAAGCCCCGCGGAGATCCCATACGCTTTGGCGAGCCCCGCCACCTGGACCGGTAGAGTACGGGCGTTTCCAAAGATGTCTGTTCGCGAATCGCCGCCGTATCCCCACATCCGTACCGTGCCGTCGCTATGGACGGCCAGACTGTGCAAAGCGCCACCGTCAAGTGCCGCTACGCTCGACAAGCCTCGCGTCGCGATGGGTGCTATACGATCCAACCTCGTTCCGTCGCCGAGTTGTCCCACATCATTGCGTCCCCACGCGCGCACGGTCCCGTCATCCATCAGCGCCAGACTGTGTTCTCCTCCCGCCGCAACCACAGCCGCGCCGGTCAAGCCCGTCACCTCCACCGGATCAAGCCGGTCGGAGGTGGTGCCGTCCCCAAGTTGCCCACGGTTGTTGCCGCCCCACGCCATCACTCGGCCGCCATCGTATCTGGCGAGGCTGTGGCTTTCGCCCGCCGCGATGCTGCGGGCGCCGGCGGGCAGATTCGCCGCCACCGCTACTGTGCGCATGGTTGTGGTCTTGTCCCCTAGTTGACCGCGGGAGTTATCTCCCCACGCCCACAACTGCGCCCCGCTATTTACCGCCAGATTGTGTTGTGCCCCGGCGGCGATCTCCGTTGCTCCGCTCAGGCCTTGCACCTCCACGGGTGTCAAACGATCCTCGGTGGTCCCATCGCCGAGTTGCCCGCAAGAGTTGGCGCCCCAGGCCCACACCGTTCCGTCGTATTTCAAGGCCAGGCTGTGGTAGGCGCCCACCGCAACCATCTTGACGTTTGCGAGGCCGCTGACTTGAACAGGGTTGGCGTGAGGCTGGGTGCTTCCGTCACCCAATTGTCCGCGCGAGTTCTCGCCCCAAGCCCAAACGGTCCCGTCACGCCGAATCATGAGGCTGTGCCCGTAACCTGCCGCCACAGTTCCAATGCGCCGGAACCGCGTGTAGCTCAGCACCTTAACTGGAATCCCGCTGATGGTACGGTCAAGCAGGTCGAGGTCAATAAAGCCCAATTCGCCCCAAATCCACGTTGTCCCGTCACTGGTCAGAGCGATGTTGTCGTCCCCGGTGACGGTGGCGGTCACCACGCCGGTCAACTCCTCCTTGACCGGAACAAGGCGGAGAGAACTGGATCGGACGCCCGAACGGTCGGCGAAGTTGCCGCCCCATGTCCACAGGCTGCCGTCACTCTTTACCGCGGCGTTGCTGTGTAGAGACGACGTGATGCTGGCGACGTTCGTGAGGCCGTTCACCTGGACCGGACTGAGTTGATTCGCCGTCTGGCCGTTTCCCACTGAACCGACCGTTCCTAGTCCCCAAGCCCAGACCGTTCCATCGTTCTTCAAGGCGAGCCCATGCGCCGATCCTGACGAGATAGCGACGACGTTGCTAAGAGCCTGTACTCGCGCAGGCGTGGGTTGATCGACCTGGGTTCCACTTCCCATTTGGCCGTAGTAGCCATGCCCCCACGCCCAAACTGTTCCATCGCTCCTTAACGCGAAACTGGATTGCCCGCCCGCCGCAACGGCGACCGCGTCGGCGATACCTTGTGCCTGTATCGGCACGGCACTGTCGTTCAATGTGCGATCACCCAACTGACCGCTGCAGTTGTATCCCCAAGCCCACACCGTCCCATCGCTCTTGACGGCCAGCGTGTGCGTCTGCCCCGCACTAATCGCTACGACATCGGTCAACCCGGTAACGCGGACCGGCGCAAACCGGCTTGTCATCGTTCCGTCGCCCAACTGGCCGCGCGCGTTGTCGCCCCACGTCCACACGGTTCCATCGCTCTTCAATGCAACGCTGTGTTGTAGCCCCGCCGCGACACTGTCCACTCCCCTGAGCCCGTTTACTAGCGCCGGCGTGGAGTGTGCTTGTCGGGTTCCGTCACCGAGTTGCCCGTAGGAGTTCATGCCCCAGGCCCATACCGTCCCGTCCTCACGCACCACGAGGTAGTAACTGTCGCCGACGGCTAGTCGTTGTTGGGTTTGCGACCATCGGGCCGCTTTATTGCGGCTGGACATCGGCTGCACCCCGCCAAACTGCGACGCCAGGAGTTGCCCCAAGAGAAGCGCGGAAATAAGCGGCGTGAAAGCAATAGAATTCGGCATGATTTGTCGGTGGTTTGTATACGCCAAACAGTTCTATAGTATCTCTTTATCATGAACACCGTTCGCGTCCTCGCGCACGGCACTTCCGCGGTCCTATCATGGTAGTGTGGACACTCTGTTTGCGCCGCGCCCGGCGGGTCTTGGGCGGCGCTTCTTACGGGACCTGCGCCCCACTTTGCGGTATTTGATGGAGACCGAGGTGCACGTCTATGCTTTCTCCATCGCGGCCAACGTTCTGTTGTCTTTCTTTCCGTTCCTGATCGTCATCGTGACTCTGTGCCAGAGCGTATTTCACTGGCCCTCGGCCGCTGACGCGATTTTAGTGGGGCTCAAAGACTACTTCCCGGACTCGCTCGGCGAGTTCATACAGTACAACGTGAAGGTGATGGTGCAGAGCCGCGGGCCGTTCCAGGTGCTGTCCATCATCATGCTGTTGTTCACGGCCAATGGAATCTTTGAACCGCTTGAAGTGGCGCTGAATCGCGCCTGGGGCGTCACTAAGAACCGGAACTACTTCCACAACCAGCTTGTCAGTCTGGGCCTCATCTTTGTCTGCGGCGCGTTGGCGCTCGCGTCCACGCTGCTGACGGCGCTGAATCGCGACTTCTGGTCCAACATGCTGCCGGCGGGGCAGAGCTTGCCGGTTTCGATGAATCTGCTCTTCTTCAAGTTCGCCGCGCTGCCCATGATGATGGTAGTGATCTTTCTGGTTTACTGGCTGTTGCCGAACCGCAAGATCGCGCCGGTTCCGGTCATCCCAGTGGCCATCTGCGTGGGCCTGGTGCTGGAGGTTCTGAAGTACGTCAATCTGATCACGTGGCCCTACCTGCGGCGGAAGTTGTTCCTCGAAGTCGGGCCATTCTATTATTCGGCGAGCATCATTCTGTGGAGCACCATCGCCGCCATGGTGGTGTTGGCAGGGGCGGAGTGGTCCGCGCGCTGGGCGCGCGAGTCCGAGCGCGCGAACGCGACACCGCCCGTTGAGATGCTCTAGTCGATCACGGCGCTGTTGGCGATGGTCTGAAACGCGGTCTGCTCTTCACCGGTTCCGCCGCCGAAGCGCTGAATCAGAAACACACCCACCAGATCCTTTGCCGGATCGATCCAGCCGTAGGTGCCGAACGCGCCGCCGTGCCCGTAGCTGCCCGGCGAAGTCAGCGTCGCATGCGAACCCGGTCCTTGCGTCACCGCCCAACCCAAGCCATAGGTCGGCTTGAGATCGCCGGTGTGTACGGTGGTCATGGATTCGACCGACGCCTTCGATAGCAGCCGGAATCCCTTGTAGGTGCCGCCGTTCAACATCGCCTGATATACGATCGCCAGATCCGACGCCGTCGAATACAGTCCACCTTCGGGCATCGAATACTTGGCGCCCTTGCGGTAGATCCACGGATCGCCCGCCAGAGTTTCCATGCCAGCGGGTTTCAGCTTGCCGGCGTCCAGCTTGTACACCAAGGCGATGCGCGACCGTTTTTCATCCGGCGGGAAGATGAAGGAGTCTTTCATACCCAGCGGCTGGAAGATGCGCGCTTCCAGGAATTTCTCAAACGGCATGCCGGAGACCACTTCGATGATGCGGCCCAGCGTGGCGATGCCGGGATTGCTGTAAGACCATTTCTTGCCCGGTTGGAATTCGAGCGGCTGCTGCGAATATACGAGCACCGCGTCGGCCAGAGTGTGGTTCAGTTTGAATAGCAGTTCCTTCATCCCTTCCGGCGGCACGCCGCTCATGCCGGAGGTGTGCGTCAGAAGATCGCGGATGGTAATGGGGCGCGATACCTTCGTCAGAACGCGCGTCTTGTCGTCCGGCTTGCTGTCGATCACCCATTGCCCGCGGAATTCCGGCAGATGCCTTTCAACCGGATCGTTCAACCCGATGCGGCCTTCCTCGACCAGGATCATGATGCCGATGGCGGTGATCGGCTTGGTCATGGACATGATTTGGAAGATGGAGTCCGTGCGCATGGGGACCTTCTTCTCCACGTCCTGATAGCCGGTGGCTTCGAGACTGACCACGGTTCCGTGCCGTGCCACCAGCGTCACGGTTCCCGCGACACTGCCACGTTCGACAAACTGCTTCATGCGCGCGGGAATTCGCGCCAACCGCTCCGGGTCCATGCCGGACGGCGGCGCCGCCCACACGCGCAATGCCAACAACGCAACGGCAAGAATGGCTCTCTTCATGTTTGGTCTACTCCCGTTTCAGGCCGAGTTTTTCGGCCAGCTCCATAAGTTGCCGGTCCACCATGCGCCGGCGCTCTTGTTCGGTGCCTTTGAACTCCTTGGACTCTTTCCGAAGGCGATCCCGGTCCTCGATGCTCAACCCCA
>CAZDIZ010000028.1:23168-29388 GCA_964505625.1 uncultured Solibacteraceae bacterium
CTCGAATAGTCGTTCGAAAGATCGTTCTGTTCCTGGCCGTGTTCGAACGTCACCAGGATGCGCTTGCGGAAGGGAATTGCATCGGCGATGTGAAAGCTGAAGATGGCGTTGCCGGCGAAACACTCCATCGGCTCGTCCACGCCGCCCACCAGCACTCCCGAAACCGGAACCACGTTGCGCTCCTTTGCCGCTTTGTCGGCGCCCACCGCGCTGATGTACTGATGAAATCCCCAGCCGTCGTTGAAGTACTCTTCGGTGCCAGTGCCGTGTATGGCGGGCGGCCAGGCTTCGTTGTCCACGAAGATCATAGGATCGCCTTCGCCCCACCACAGCGTGTGGCGGTTGTACACGTTGAAGTTCATACCGATGTAGCGGCCTTTGCCGTGCGCGTCCAACACACGGTAGTTGTACTCTCCGGTGATGTTGCGATAGCCGAGTTCAGTGGCCACGGTCTGCTCGCGGCGCCACTTGGCGTGGAACAGACCGGCGTTCTCCGCCAGGCCCGCCGTGCGGTGAAAGACCAGCTTCACGCGCGCGGTGATGGCGCGACCCGCGCTCTCGTTCACGAGGCTGATGGAGGCGCGCTTGCCGAACGGCATCGAGAAGTAGCTGTACCAACCATCGGCGGTGAGCCCCATGGGCAAGCTCTTGTAAGGTGTCAGGTTGTAGCTATTGGCGAAGAAGTCGCCGACGGGCGCGTCCACGCTGTCGCGCGGCGCATCGTCCCAGTGCATCTTAAGCAACGTCGAACGTAGCAGCGGTTCGTCACACGGGTCTAGCTTCAGATGAAACTGATCAATGACCGCGGCGCCCGTGATGCGCGCCAGTTCAACGCGTTTACCGGGCTCGATGCGCACCTCGCGCACCAGAGTCTCTTGGGTGGGCGGCGCCGGCTTCGGGTCCGTGCCGGCGTTGCTCCACCTCTGAAGCACGCGCCGCCACGCCGCATCCGCTTCGCCGGCGAGCGGCAGGGCGAGCGAACGCACATCGGTACCCTTGGGGAAAGTCTGATACGTCACTTGAAAGTAAACGCCGTACGGAAACTCCGCGGGTCGCAGCGCCGTGGTTTGTATCTTGATGGACTTCGCGTAGGGAATCGGAAAGTAAGAGTAGTTACTTCCACCCATGGGGCCCGTGAGCGGCCGCACAAACGGATAGTGGCGGCCGGAGAAAAACTCCTCGCACTTCATGTCCACGGCGGGTGTTTCGCTGCCGTCGATGTAAATGCGCATATGGCCGCCGGGCTTTGCCGAATAGAAGCGCCGGATCACGCCGGGGCCTTCCAGCTCCGCGATGGTGTAGACGTCGCCCTTGCGCCACGCACCGACGATCGCGTCGTTATTACCGCCGGCGCGGTCGAAACTCGACACCATGTGTGTCGGCAGGAAGTCCACGCGTGAAAGAGCTTCCAGGTCGATGAGGTCGCCCGCCACTCGCGCGAAATCGTAGGTTTGGCCGTTCGCCAGATAAGGCACGGTCAGAGCAATCGCCAGAATCAAGCGCGAAAGCATGATTTTCGAATGGTATGAAGCTCTTATTCGGATTGCAAGTCCCGGAAGTATTCCCAGGTCTTGCGCAAACCTTCTTCGAGCGGTACGCGAGGCTCCCAACCGAGAATCCACTTCGCCTTGGTGATGTCCGGACGGCGGCGTTTGGGATCGTCTTCCGGCAACGGCTCATGCCGGATAGGAAGATTACTCCCGGCCACCTTCTGAACGGCTTGAGCGAATTCGAGGATGGTCATTTCGGCCGGATTGCCGAGGTTCACTGGGAAGCGTTCGTCGGAAAACATCAGGCGGCAGAGCCCTTCCACCAGATCGCTCACATAACAGAAGCTGCGCGTCTGGCTGCCGTCGCCGTAAACGGTGAGCGGCGTGCGATGCAACGCCTGATCGATGAAAGCCGGTACCACGCGTCCGTCGTCGAGCTGCATGCGCGGGCCGTAGGTGTTGAAGATCCGCACAATGTTGGTGCGCACACCGTGAACGCGATGGTAGGCCATGGTGATGGCCTCGGCGTAGCGTTTACTCTCGTCGTAACACGAGCGCACACCCACCGGATTCACGTTGCCCCAATAGGTTTCGGCCTGGGGATGCACCAGCGGATCACCGTAACACTCTGACGTCGAAGCCAGCAGGAAGCGTGCGCCGTGCTTACGCGCCAGTTCCAGCATGTTGCGCGTTCCGGCGGAACCTACTTCCAACGTCTCGATGGGATGGGCCAGATAGTCTTTCGGACTGGCGAGCGAGGCCAGGTGCAGAACCGCGTCCACCGGAGCGTCGGATTCAAACCGTTCGGTCACGTCGTAGTGGACAAAGCGGAAGCCAGGATGGCCATCCAGGTGGGAGAGGTTCCGTGTGGAACCGGTGATGAGGTTATCGAGCCCTATGACGGTGTGTTTGTCCGCCAGTAACCGCTCGACTAAGTGAGAGCCAATAAAACCGGCAGCCCCCGAAACGACAATACGCAAGTTTCCCTCCGGCATTTCCCTTCATTGTATCGGATGCGGCCGGAGGGAAACTCGTCGCGAACCAGTTGCTACGAACCCATGCCTCCGCGATGGTTGCGTAGAAAGTCCTGCAACCGCTCGCGCATCTCGGCGGCTTTCTGTTTCTGCTCCGGCGTCAGGATGGCATAGAACTTCGCCATCGACTTGATGCGGATCGCCGCCAGTTGCGCGTGTAGATCTCCCTGTTTGGCGGCGAGGTTGCGGATCGTGTTATCGTCGGCGTTCTTTTGGACCGCCTCGCGAACGGCTTCGCGCTGATCCTTGAGCTGCGGAGCCAGCGCCTTCACCTGCGTGCGTGCGTCTTCGGCAATCGCGCGGGCCTGGGCCTTCTGTTCGTCGGTAAGGTTCAGCCGCTTGGCGATGCGCTCAAGCCGGTCGCCGGCGCGGGCCCCCGGCGCGCCATCCGCGTTGCGCCACGCCCGCCGCCCCATACGCGGTTGGGCAACCAACAATCCGGCGGTCAAAGCGCCTGCCGCCACTAGTGTCATCCATCTCCTGGTGAGCATTTCCATGCCTCCTGGAGACTACAAACACGAACGGCGCCGAAAAGTTGCGCCGGGCTACCTCGCCGGTTTGAGTATCTTCATGTCCCCGCTCAGCGTGAACATGTTGTCGGCCAGGTTCTGATTAATGACCACACTTTCCGAGTAGATCTCGTAGATCTTCTCGCCGTCGCGGAAGCGCTGGATGGCGAACGGCCACTGCACGCCGCCGCCTACGTCGCGGTACTTCGAAAACAGCGTCACTTCCTCGAAGCGCTCCTTGGTTTTGCTATCGCGCCGGTTGAAGATCTGGCGGACGGGCAGCTTCGTGGATTGATGGAAGTACACCGTGGTGACGAGATTGTCGGCGTCCACGATATCGACGATCTCGACGGGCTGATTTTCGTACACCTCCGAGCCTTGCGATTCAAACGTCAGGCCCGGTTCGCCCAGCCGCATACGCAAAATGTAGAGCACGTTGCGGCGCGTGGTTTCGGTGTAGCGCGACACGATGTCTTCGGCCATTGGACGCGCTCCGCGGAAAGTGATGTCGTATCCTTTACCGTCGGTGAACAACACGCCGTATTCTTCTTTCTTGCCGAAGTTCTGGCGCTCGCGGACGCCGAAGAAATCGCGTTGCGGAGGCTCGGGCCGCGTCAGATAACGTGTGTAGATAGTGGCACGCGCCAGGCCCGCGAGTTTGTCGCGATAAAAAGAATACGCGCGGCCGGACTCAATCCGGTCGCGCATATTCAAGAAGCGGTCGCCGCCCAACGCGGCAACCGCCTCGTCGATCACCTTCTTGCCACGCTCCTGGCGGGATTGCCCGCTCAGCATGAGCGTGGTGCAGAGCACAAACAGAATCACTCGTTCGATCATGGCCGCTTGCTCACATCATCAACTTTCAAGCCCGAATTGAGCGTCCATTGCTGGATCGTTACCAGGGCCGCCACCCGTTCTCCTTGTTGGATGGTGATTTTGTGCGGAAGACGCACGCCATCGACTTCCTTCCAGTCACTGTAGACCTCATCCACCGAGCTGGTCGGACCACTGACCTGTGCGCTCTGATAGCTGAGTTTCACCGGCATGCCGGACTTCTCATCCACGCTTAGCAGCGCCAGGTTACCCTGCTTGTCGGAGATCTCGATGACGCCGCCACCAGCGGCATTCACCGAGCGGCTCTGATCGCGATCGCTGGTCAACAGTGGGAACAGAGTACGAAAGACCTGACCCTGCGCCTGCTTTAGCACCGGGCCGCCCAGCGGCATGCTGCCCTGCGGCGAAACCAGCCAACCGATGCTGCCATCGAAGTACATCGACATCTTGCCGAACGGCAACTCGTTTTCCTGGCGCAGATGCGTGGGCGTGAGCCAGCGTGTGGTCTGCTTGATCTTCATTTTGGCGCCGCCCGCGCCGGAGAATTCCACCTCGGCGAGTATCGTGCAGTCCTTGACGCCCGCCAGTTTATCGACGCCGCCGAGGGCCTGCTGCGCCGAAGCAAGCAGTTTGCGTCCGCGTTCCAGGCTGGCCGCATCCGCCTTGGCATGCTCCTGCTTGGGTTCGGGAATCTTCAGATCGATGGTGGCGACCGGCAGTCCCAAGTCCGCCAGCGGCTTGCCGAACTCCGACGGCTTACCCACCGCGGCGATGGTGAGCTCTTCCGGCTTCAAGTACTGTTTGGCCACACGCAGCACGTCCTGCTTGGTCACGGCCGCGATGGCTTTCTGATACCGGAAGATGAAGTCCTTCGGATAGCCGTAGTATTCGTAACGGATCATGCGCGACAGCGTCTTGAACGGCGTGTCGAAGTTGAATACGAAACTGTTGAGCACGGTCTGCTTGGCGGTTTCAAGTTCGGCGTCCGTAACCGGTTCGGCGCGCATCTTATCGATCTCCGCACGCACCAACTGAAGGGCGTCCACGGTGGAAAGCGATTTGGTGCTGCCGCTCACGGCGAAAGTGCCGGGATGTGTGAAATTCGCCGACCAGCTTGCTCCGATGTGGTAGGCGTAGCCGCTTTCGGTGCGCACCTTCTTCACCAGGCGGCTGGAGAAGCTTCCGCCCAGGATGTAGGACATGATTTCGAGCGACGGATAGTCCGCATCGTCAAAGCGTCCACCCAAATGGCCAAGCTTGAAGAAGGTCTGCGTGACGTCATCCTTCACGGCCAGAAACGTTCCGGGGCGCGGACGCTTCCGCACTTCCGGGAACGGCGGAATCGCTGGCTGCTCGACAGTCCAATCGGCGAACAGCTTTTCCAGTTGCGCTTTCATCGCGGCGGCGGAAAAGTCGCCGTAGACCGCCAGCATGGTGTTCTTCGGGAAGAAATAACGCTTGTGGAATGCGATCAGATCCGCGCGCTGCACGTGATTGACGTGCTCGTATTCCAGGCGCGCGCCGTAAGGCGTGTCCTTGCCGTAAAGCAATTCCTCGAATTCGCGCGCCACAATCTGCGACGCGTTGTCGTTGCGCCGCGCAATGGCGCCGCGCAGATAAGTCTTCGCCAGGTCGATTTTGTCCTGACGGAACTCGGGCGCGGTCATGAGGTCACGGAAAACCTTGAGCACGTCCGCCGTGTTGTCCTTCAGGCAGAAGAACGACACCTGCGCGCTGGTCTCTCCGATCTGGCTTTCCACCGACGCGGCGACGTTCTCCAAACGCTCGTCGATCTGATCGCCGGTCAACTCCTTGGTGCCGCCCGTGCGCAGGACCGTGCCGGTCAACTCACCCAACCCGAGCTTGTCGGACGGATCGAACAGGTTGCCGGTACGAATCAGCGCCGTACCGTTCACGGTAGGCAGTTCATGATTCTCCAGCAGATACACCTTCATGCCGTTGGCCAGCGTGAACGAAACCACGTCGGGGATCTTTACTTCGGCCAGCGGCGGGTACTTCAAATCGCGATACGTCGTGGACGCCGCGGCCTGCGTGCGCTTCGCCGGGGCGGCCTTCTTTGCTGCGGTGCCGGAGGGAGTCTGCGCAACCAGCGTCGCGGCGATGAGCAATGGGAACAGGAGCCTCAGCTTCATTTCACACCTCCTTGAGACGCCGGCTTGGGCGCGGTTGTGTACGCCACCGTGCGATTGTTTTTTCCAAAATAGGCCTTGGCCACGCGTTTCACGTCATCGGCGGTCACTTTGTTGATGTCGTCGATGGTAGTGAATAGCTTGCGCCAATTGCCGTACGTGACGTGATAGGCGGCCAGTTGCATGGCCATGCCAGGATTGTT
>CAZDIZ010000028.1:29488-34100 GCA_964505625.1 uncultured Solibacteraceae bacterium
ACCAAGTCCTTGTAAAGAAGGCCCGTGCGGCCACTGGAGAGAATGTCGGCCGCGATATCCAACACCGGGTCGTCCGCGCTCAGCGTATCGGGCCGTTTGTAACCGATCAGGACGACCGGCTGCGTGGGGGACTCGATTTCCAGCCGCTTCTCACCTTCCTGCTTGGGCTCGACCGTGCGCAGCAGCGGCGGCATGGGGCGTGCCGGCAATGAGCCATAGTACTTCTCCGCAAGAACGCGCATCTGCTTGGGATCGACATCGCCCGCGATGGCCACCGTCATGTTGCCCGGCACGTAATAGGTTTCGAAGAAAGCCTTTGCGTCGGTCACACGCAGGCTCTCGATGTCGCTGGCCCAGCCAGCGATGAAGTTCTGGTAGGGGTGCGCCGAAAAGGCCGTGGCGATGATGGTCTCCTGCAGCTTGCCCTGCGGATTGGACTCAATGCGCATGCGGCGCTCTTCGCGCACCACGTCGCGTTCCTTATAGAACTCGCGGAATACCACGTTGCGGAGCCAATCCGATTGCATCAGGAACCATAACTCGGCGCGGTTCGCCGGCAGGCTGTAATGGAACATGGTGATGTCCACGCCCGTCCCCGCATTGAAGCCGACGCCGCCGCTTTCCTCGATCACGCGCGGGTAAGCGTTCTGGTCGACGAAGGCATTGGCCTTATCGATGGCGATCTTGACCTGCGCTTGGAGCCGTTCGATGGCCGCCGCGTCGGCGCGAAAACCTTTGTTGCGTTCGGCTTCCAACTGGTCGTAGAGGGTTTCCACTTCGGCCAGCGCCGCGCGCTCGGCCGCGTAGTTCTTGCTGCCTACGTTGGCCGTTCCCTTGCCGATCATGTGTTCGAACATGTGCGCGACGCCGGTGCGTCCCTTGGGATCGTCCACCGCGCCCGCGTTCACGTGCAAATGGAACGAAGCGACCGGAGCCGAGTGGCGCTCGAGAATGATGAAGTGCATGCCATTGGCGAGCGTGAACTCGGTGATCCGCTTTTCGAACTCCGCAAGGCTTTGCGCCGCCAGAATGGTTGGCACCAGCAGCAGCGCGAGCCTCAAGCGCTTTATTGTCATGAGATTAGCTCTCTGTCAGTAGGGTTAGACGTACAGCTACCATTTTAACCTCACTTTTGCGCTCAACTAGGTGGACGACTCCTGTAGAATGGAGAATTACCGTATGTCGAGCATCCGTTTGTCCGCCGTTATACTTGCGGTGGTGTCTTTGCCGCTTCTGGTTGGTTGCAAGAAGTCTCCTCCCGCGAATGTGGCCGCCACGGTCAACAATCGTCCCATCACCTACTCCGACCTCGAACGCGAGTACCAGGCGCAGTTCCCCTCCTCGCCTCCCGGTGAGAGTTCGGATCAGACCAGCATCCAGAAGCTGGAAGTGTTGCGCACGCTGATCGACAACGAGATCATGCTGCAACGCGCTGAGAAACAAGGCCTAATGGCCACTGATGCGGACGTCGAGGCGAAGCTGAATCAGGTGAAGGCGCCGTATACGCAGGAAGAATTCCAGCGGCAACTGGACGCGCGCAAGATGACCATGCAGGACTTGCGAACCAAGTTCCGCCGCGACCTGAGCGTCGACAAACTGTTCAACAAGGAAATCACTTCGCGCATTACCATCACCGACAAGGACGTCACCGATTTCTACAACTCCAACAAGCCCAGCTTCAACCTGGCCGAGCCGCAGATTCACATGGCGCGCATCATGGTGACGGCGCACCCGGACCCGAACGCCCGTAACCTGAAGAACGACAAGGCGCAAACCGAGGAGCAGGCACGCAAGAAGATCGCCATGCTCGACGCCCGCATCCGTCAGGGCGAGGACTTCGCTCAGCTCGCGCAGAACTATTCGGAAGATCCCAACAGCACGCCGAACGGCGGCGACCTGGGTTTCATTCCCGAATCCGCGCTCGAAAAGGCGAACGTCGAGTTGCGCAAACTCGTGATGGAGTTGCACCCCGGACAGTGCTCGCGCATCATCCACACGCAGGAGGGCTATCAGATCCTGAAGGTCATCTCGAAGGAACCGGCCGGCCAGCGTGAGTTGAACGATCCGCGCGTTCAGCAGACCATCCGCGAAACGCTGCTCAACCGCAAGGATCAGTTGCTCAAAGCGGCGTATTTCGAAGTAGCGCGCAACGAAGCCAAGGTGGCGAACTACTTCGCCCAAGGCATCGCCGCGAATCCGGCCAAGAAGTAGGGCGGCTGGTGTCGGCAGCAGACCACGGCTGGCGAAGCACCCTCCAAATCAATTCGCCCGCGCTCACCGAAGCGGCTGTGTGGGAACGTGTCGGCGGCGATCCCATGACGCTGCTCGCGACCATCGAAGGCCGCAACCGGCTGTCCGCCATCTATGACGAGTACGCCGGGGTGGCGCGCCGCGCGAATCTTCCCATCATCTTGTTTGCACCAACTTGGCGGGCTAATCGAGACCTGGCTTGCGTCGGAGCGAACGCCCAGGCGCTCGCCTTTGTCGAGCAGTTTTCCGGTTGCACCGGCGCGCTCATGGGACCTCGCGGCGACTGCTATTCGCCCGGCGCCGCGCTGAGCCGCGAACAAGCACGGTCATTTCACTGCTGGCAAGCCGAAGAACTTGCAGGGGCCAGGTTCGTGTTGGTTTCCACCATGCCGGCAGTGAGCGAAGCGCTGGGGATCGCCGACGTGCTGACGATTCCGTGTCTGATCAGTTTTGTGATCACCGCCCAAGGGGAGTTGCTGGACGGCACGCCTTTGACGGACGCCATCGTGCGGATCGACGACAGCGCGCGCTCGACGCCGCTCGGCTACTGGGTCAACTGCGTTCATCCCGACGCGCTGAGCGCTGGATTGGAAGCATGTGGAGACTCGCCGCTGCTCGCGCGCATTGTGGGAGTGCAGGGCAACACGTCGCGCGTGGATCCCGCCAAGTTCTCACAGACCACGGACTTCCGGGCCAGTTCGCCGTCCGAGTTCGCAGCCGCCATGGCGCAAATACACCGCCGTTTCTCGATACCGGTTGTTGGTGGATGCTGCGGGACGCGCAGCGAACACTTGGTGGAACTGGCGCGGAATCTAGGCGCTACTCTTGCGCCGGAGCCTGCTGCTCAGAGTCATGCCAAGCGCTGATCTTCAGGCGGCGGCATACCCAGCACAAACCCTCGGCTGAATTGGGGGCAACTTCGGCGCCGCACACGCCACACTTAGCTTGCGGCAGCCGGTCGCTTTTGAGGCTCCGCTTGGCCTGCTCTAGGATCTCCGTGGAAATCACGGGATCTGAAGGCGGAACTGTCTTTCGCTTGGCGTACCCCACAATTCAACTATAAACCAAGGTTGCCGGGGATGTACAAGGTATTCGGTACTAGGCCGCCCGATCCAACCGTACTACATGGCCGGCATCCAGGCTGCAAGTGCAACGCGGGCATTTCTGACCGGGTTTGACGCGCACACCACGTCCCGTCGAAACAACCTCGGCTTCAACGGTGTGCGTGCAAATTGGGCAATACACAGAGCCCTTCGAGATTACCGCTGGCTTCAGGGTTTGCATTGTGGTTATCATCGTTTTCCCCTTCCACACCACAATTGACGCAAGTACAGTGTCAGAAGATTTCAAAAAATTGCAGGGAAACTATGAAAGTTTATTAAAGCGCGATCAGTCGCCCGCGGCGGGCGCTTCGGCGCGTTCCGGATTCCGCCGCGCGAGCCATGCTTTGGCGTCTTCAACCAGCGAGTAACCGACCGGCACCACCAGCAGCGTCAGGATCAGACAGAGCGTCTGTCCGCCAATGATGGTGACAGCAATGGCCGAGCGTTGGCTGGCGCCGGCGCCGATACCGATGGCCGTGGGGATCAGACCCGCGACAATCGAGAACGTTGTCATCAAGATAGGCCGCAAGCGCACGCGATTGGCTTCGAGAATCGCTTCGTGCAGCGGACGTCCGGTTTCACGCAGACGGTTCATGTAGTCGATCTGCAAGATTCCGTTCTTCTTCACGATGCCGAGCAGCAGCAGCACACCCAAGGCGCTGAATAGATTCAGGCTGCGTCCGGTGGCGATCAGCGAAATCAGCGCGAAGGGGATGGACAACGGCAGGGTGAGCAGAATGATGAACGGGTGCACCAGGCTCTCAAACTGCGCCGCCAGTACCATGTACATGAAAATGGACGCTAGGGCGATGGCCAGGATCATGTTCGTGGTGGTCTCTTCAAGAATCTTTACCTGGCCGGAGAAGCGCATCTGGTACCCGCTCGGTAGGCCGATGTTATCGACAATCGCCTGCGTGTCGGCGGCTGCTTCGCCCAGCGAATGCCCGGGCGCCACGTTGGCGTAAATGCCGACGGCAAACTGCCGGTTGTAACGGTCGATGCGGCTGGGTCCGAGCCCGCGTTCGAGTTTGGCAATCGAATCCAGACGGATCAGTCCGAGCCGTGCCGATGGCACCAGCAAACGGCTCAGTGCGGCCGGGTTGTCGCGCTGGCCGGGCGTGAGACGCATGGTGACCGGGTACTGCTCGGACCCTTCCTTGTAAGTCGAGATCTCGTCTTCGCCGCTCATCAACAGGCGCACGGCGCCGGCGATGTCGCTGACGCGCACGCCGAGGTCGCTCGCCAGTTGCCGGTCGATG
>CAZDIZ010000028.1:34200-46035 GCA_964505625.1 uncultured Solibacteraceae bacterium
CCCAGCAGAACAGTGAGCTGCGCCATGGTCACGCGTTCCAAGAATCCTTGCGTTTGCGGAATCACGACGACGACGCCCGGCACCTTCTCAATCTTCCGGGCGATTTCCATGGTGACCTTCTCGGTCCCGGCCAGCGATGTGCCCTCGGGCATTTCCAAACTCACCGAGAGTTCGCTTTGGTCGTCCTGCGGCATCCAGTCGCGCCCGATGTAACGGTTGATAATAAACGTCGATGCGAACGTGACCGCGCAGATTGCGATGATCACCCAGCGGTGGCGCAAGCTCCAATCGAGCGTCTTCACATACACCGGATCGAAGATGGTGCCCTCATGATGCTTCTGCGGCGTGCCGTTGCGATTCAAGCGCCGCTTGAGCAGCCGCGAGCTGAGCGATGGCGTCAGCGTGAACGCCACCAACATCGAGACCATGATCGACATGGCCATGGTCCAGCCAAACTGGTTGAGGTACCGCTTGGCGTAGCCCGACATGAAGGCGATGGGCACGAACACGATGACCAGCGAAAGCGTGGTGGCCATGACGGCCAGCGCGATTTCCTTGGTGGCGCCAATGGCCGCTTCAAACGGCGGCAGGCCTTTCTCCTCGATGAAGCGGTGTATGTTTTCGAGAACGATGATGGCGTCGTCGATGACGATACCCACCGCCAGCGTCAATCCAAGCAGCGTCATCGAGTTCAGCGTGAAGTCCATCATGCGCATGATGGTGAACGTGGTGACGATGGAGGTTGGAATCGCGATGGAGCTGATGAGCACCGTCCGCCAGTCGCGGATGAAGATGAAGACGATGACGCTGGCGAGCAGACTACCAATCAGCAGGTGTTCTTCCAGCGCCGCGACCGAGTTCTTAATATAAGTGGCCTGTTCCTTGACCAGGTCGATGGAGGCGCCCGCGGGTAGTTGCTTCTTCAGACTGGGCAGCCGCCGCTGAACCTCTTCCACCACTTTGACGGTATTGGTGCCGGTCTGCCGGCGCACATCGAGAATCACGGCGGACTTGTTTTTGTAGTAAGCGAAGCTGCGCCGCTCGGTCATGCCGTCCTCGGCGTGGCCGATATCGCGAATGCGGATCGGCGAGCCGCGCACGTTCTTGACGATGATGTCGTTGAACTGCGGAACGGCTTCCACGCGTCCCAGCGTTCGCACGCCCACCTCGACGGGACCGCGCACAATGCGTCCGCCGGGCGCTTCGACGTTTTCGCTCTCCAGCGCAGTTTTGACTTCCTGCGCGGTGAGTTGATAGCCGTTGAGCTTGTCCAGATCCATGAACACGTTGATCTGGCGGTAGCTGCCGCCGCTGATGTCCACGCCCGCCACGCCATCCACGGTCTCCAGCGCGCGCCGCACCTGCTTGTCGGCGATCTCGGTTAGCTCGCGCACGGTCCGGTTTCCGCTGACCGCCAGCGTGACGATCGGATCGCTGTCCGGGTCCGCCTTGGCCACCGTGGGCGGCAGGACGTTCGGCGGCAGGCTGCGCATAGCCGCGCTCACCTTCTCGCGCACATCTTCGGCGGCCTCGCCGATATTGCGCTCCAGCACGAACGTCACGATGATGGACGCCGAGCCTTCCGCCACCACGGCGCGCATTTCATCAATGCCGCTCACCGAGGCGATGGCTTCCTCCAGCGGCAGAACCACCTGAGAGTTCACCTCTTCGGGGCTCGCGCCGGGCAATTTTACACGCACGTAGACCGTCGCGGGATCGCTGCGCGGGAACAAATCCACTCCCAGGTCGACGAAACTGAAAACGCCCATGACGACCAGGAACATGATCAGCATGAAGGCGAATACCGGCCGTTGGACGCAAATCTCAGATAGGCGCACTAGGAGACACTCCGCTTAAAGTAAAGATGATTCTATCGCGAGAAGAGGTTACGCTGGAGGGTAATGAAGACCGCATTTGTGTTTCCCGGCCAAGGCTCCCAGTTCGCGGGGATGGGCAAGACTCTCGCCGACGCTTTCCCCGCTGCCCGCGCGGTGTTTGACGAAGCCGACCAGGCACTCGGATTCCCGCTTTCGAAGTTGTGCTTCGAAGGGCCCGACGAAGCCCTGAAGCTCACCGAGAACACACAGCCGGCGCTGGTGACCGTTTCGGTAGCAGCGTGGCGTGTGTTGGAAGCCAACGGCCGCGTGCCGGAGTACGTGGCGGGCCACAGCCTGGGCGAGTATTCGGCGCTGGTAGCCGCGGGCGCGCTCAACTTTGCCGACGCCGTGCGCTTGGTGCGCAAGCGCGGGCGCTTCATGCAGGAAGCCGTGCCCGCGGGCGTGGGCGCCATGGCCGCGCTGCTGAAGTTGCCGGCCGAAGCGCTCGACAAGATTCTCGCCGACGCGGCGCAGGGCGAAGTGGTTTCGGCGGCGAATCTCAATTCGCCGGATCAAATCGTCATCGCCGGCCACAAAGGCGCGGTTGAACGCGCCATGGAATTGGCCAAGGCCGCCGGCGCCAAGCGCGCCGTGGCGCTGCCGGTGAGCGCCCCGTTTCATTGCGCGCTCATGAAACCTGCGCAGGAGCGCATGGGCGCGGAACTTGACGCGACCGCGTTCGCCGATCTCCGCTATCCGCTGGTGAACAACTGGCAGGCGCGGGAAATCCGCACGGGCGCCGAAGCGCGCCAGGGACTTTTCGAGCAGATTCCGAATCCGGTGCGCTGGCTCGACACCATCCGCTATCTCGCTTCCCAGGGCGTCGAAAAGTTCGTTGAAGTGGGCGCCGGGAGCGTGCTCAACGGCCTGCTCCGCAACATCGACCCGAATCTGAAAGGCGCGAAGTTCGGCGAAGCGGCCGATCTTGAAAAACTCGATGCATAGACTACTCGTACTCCTGTTGTTTTCCGTGCTGGCGTCCGCCGCGGACACGCCCAGCGCGCTCCAGGCGAATCCGCGCGGCTGGAAAGACATTCTGCCGCCGCGTTCGCTGAAGGGTTGGGTTCGCGTGCCCATCCCAGCTAACAAGCCGCTCTCCGACGTCATGCAGTGGAAAGTGGATTCCGCGCGGCGCGTGCTCATTTGCGAAGGTAACGGCGGTCACGAATGCCTGCGTTACACGCGCGTGGCGCGCAACGCCATCTTCCACGTTGAATGGAAATACACGCTGGTGGAAGGACGCAAGAACTACAACAGCGGAATCTACATTCGCAATAGCGCCGACGGGCGCATCTGGCACCAGGGGCAAATCGGCGACTCGAGCGGCGGCTATCTGTTCGGCGACACACTCATCCGCGGCATACGCATGCGCATCAACCTGGAGAATCAGTTGACCGAGCAGCGCGTCAAGCCCGCCGGCGAATGGAACGTGAGCGAATTGACCGCCGACGGCAACCGCATCAGCTTCTGGGTGAACGGCGCGGTGACGAGTGTCTACAATACCTGCGAAGTGCCCAGCGGCTTCGTGGGCCTGGAAGCCGAAGGCTACCGCATCGAGTTCCGCAATCTAAAGTTGAAGATGCTGCCGTAGCAGGATCCGGCTTCTGCACTACAAGGAAAGCGGGCGCACCAAGCTGGCGCGCCCGCCCCCAAACTAGAAGCTGAACTTGCCGCCGAATTGGACGATCCGGGGCGAATTCGCACTGCCGACAATACCGAAGGATGTGGAAGTCAGGCTCATAGTGGCGGAGCCTAGATTGACGTGGTTGAAGGCGTTAAAGGCCTCGGCGCGGAAATCGAAGCGAACATCTTCGTGAATCCGGAAGGACTTGCTCAGGACTAGATCCACGGTCGCCAAGCCCGGGTTATGGATTGACGTGCGCGGCGCGTTGCCGAATCTACCGCAGCTTCCACACTGCGAATAGGAGGGCGGCGCGGCGAACGCGGCTGTGTTAAACCACTTCTTCGCGGAGCGTTCGCTGCCCGAAAGCGTCGGCACTCCGATCTGGTCTGGACGAGAGCCCTGTCCGGTCATGGTGGTATCGACACCGTAGCTTACCCCCGCCGCTGTGCCATTCTGCGCGCTGAGAATGGTGCCTAAGCGCCATCCTCCGCCCAGGGCATGCACGAATCCCTTCGACTTGGCCAGGATCGGCAGGTCGTAGAGCAGGCTCGTCGAAAAGCGCTGCCGCACGTCGAAATTGAGATCTGAATACGAATTGCGGAGATTGAAGATGTCCTGAATGAGCATGGCGCCGTCGCCAGTGCCGAAGCTGTTCCCATCGACGTTGCCCAAAGCGTGCGAAGTAGTGAAAGCGCTCAGGACGCTGAGTCCGTGCCCCATGCGCTTCTGTACCTGAAGCTGGAAGGCGTGGTAATTCGAGTCGCCAATGGAACCGTACATCGTAATGCCGCCGAAAGTGGATAGAGGCCGTTGGATGGACGATTGATTGAGGAGAAGAGCCCGGTTGGCCTGCCAGAGACTGGTCAGGAAGTGCCCCTGGTTGCCCACATAGGCGGCCTGCACGACAACGTTTGCCGGTAACTGGCGCTCGATGGTGACATTCCACTGCGGCACCTCGGTGTCGCGAATTTGCGGGTCCACGCCGTATGCGCCGAAAGCGCCCGCAGTCGTCTTCAGTCTGGCGAGCGCTTCCGCGCTGTCATACTGGATGGGGCTGGCGGCCGTACCCGAAGCGGCGATCGAAACCGTATATGGAGGATTGAAGGACAGGTTGGTGTACGAGTTGCTGATTTCCGGCGAGAAATAGATGCCGTATCCTGCCCGTAGCACCGTCTTGCCGCCGCGCGGATTCCAGGAGATACCGATTCTCGGTCCCCAATTCCTGTAGTAGTTGGAGATTACCTGTTGGGGATAACCGTCCGTGTTGGGGAAGACCTGGCGCGAGGCCAGGCGGCCGTATCCGTTGCCCAGTTCAAACGTATTCATCCGGGCAGGATCTCCGGCCGCCAGCGGACGCCCGAAGTAGTCCCAGCGGACGCCCAGGTTCACGGTGACGTGAGAAGTGATGCGCCAGTCGTCTTGCACGTAGTAGCCCATGTTCCAATTGCTCTGGCGCACCGCTATCGGCGTGGTGTTGAGGGTCACCGAGCTTGCTCCTCCCAGCAGGAAATCGGCGAAGCGGTGCGCCGCCTTGGGCGACTGCGAACCGGCTGTCTGCTGGCCGTCGAAAACGTAGGTGCCGCGAGGATACAGAGCTTCGTCGAAGGTCCAGTTCTGGCGGTAAACTCTGCCACCGAACTTGACCAGGTGCTTTCCGATTTGCAGAGAACTGTTCACGTCGTAGAACCAGAGCTGGTTCATGCGCGTGCGCGGACCGTTCGAGCGGACCGTCCAGTTCGTAAACCCATTGTTGATCGACGGAGGCCCGTAATTGTAGGTGTCACAGGCAACGCCGGGTAGTTTCATCTGGCCGCAGACGACGTTGTATTCGGATTTGCCAGTGGTTCCGAGAAGCTCGGTTTCAAAGAACCGGCCCCAAGCGGCCAGCGAACTGATCACCCACCGGGGGCTGATGGTTCGGGTCCAGTTGGCAGCCATGTTCTGCGTCCGGCCGTTATTGTTGTCCTCATCGTTTCCAAACGTCGGCAGGATTGTGTTCGTCGTAAGAGTATTGAACATGTACCGGAAGAACAGGTGATCGCGCGAAGAAGGATAGTAATCCAAGCGCGGGACGTACTGGTTCTCCGAGGTCGGTACGGTCAATGAGGGAGTGAGGAAATTGCTGGCCTCGGTTGCAGCGGTGGGCTGCGGCGTGTATTTCATGAACGTTGTCGAGGCCGCGCTAATTCTGCTGGATGGAATCTTGTTCGAGGCAAACGGCAAACCGGAAGTCTTATCGTAGATCGTCACAGTGCTGGACGAGAAATCGCCGCTGCGGTAAGCCGTGGGGGCGACGCTGATGAAAGAACTCGACGTGCCGGCGACTTGGCGCCCGGATTCCCAGTTGAAGAAGTAAAAGAGCTTCTCCTTGAACTTGGGAACCGGACCTCCAATATTGGCTCCAAACTGGTTGCGATTCAGCCGCTGCGTCGTAGCGTTGAAAGCGTTGCGGGCTGAGAAATCGTTGTTCCGGTTGAATTCCCAAAGCGTTCCATGGTACGTGTTCGTACCGCTCTTGGTCACCAGGTTTACGAATGCTCCCGGCGCGCCCCCGTACTCCGCCGTGTAGCCGGTCGTTACAACACGGAACTCCTGAATCGCGTCGATGGACGGCGAGAAACTAAATGAGTAGCTATCCAGGTCCATGGCCGGTACGCCGTCGTAAGTGTACATATTCTGCGTGGCCGCGAACCCGTTTGCCTGGATGGCAATGCTGGTCCCCATGGAACCCCGGTTCCGCCGCAGTGTAATGCTGCTGTTGACGGCCGGAGTAACACCCGGCACCAGTTGCGCAAGTTGGGCGAACGATCGCCCGTTCAAGGGTAAGTCTTCGGTGGTCTGGCGGTTGATGGTCTGCCCGAGCGCGGTGTTCTCCGTCTGCAACTGCGCCAAGTCGGCCGCCACTTCAACGGTTTGGTTGGACGTGCCGATTTCCAAGCGGAAGTCCACGCGAGCCGTTTGTCCTACCGTGATCGTCACCCGGTTCGCAACCGATTTCCGAAACCCTGATTTCTCCGCTGAAAGGCTGTATTCGCCGGGAACAAGATAGGGGGCCTGGTACTCGCCCGTGTTGTTGGACTCGACCGTACGGCTCAGGTTCGTGGCGATCTCGGTAATGGTAATCCGAACGCCCGGCACCAACGCATTCGAGGGGTCGGTTGTACTACCGACAATGGTGCCGGTCGCCTGCTGGGCGATGGCTGGGTTAATAATGTTAAGCCCGCTGATGAAGCAAACGCAGACAGCTAAGAAAGGTAAACGTCCAATGGAACGATGATGCGAAGTCAACATCTTTCATACTCCTTTGGTTACTGCGACTAATCTTCCGTGTGGGCAGACTAGATCTTATGAGTGGCGCTTGTCAATAATTTCAGAGCAGATCGTTCCATTCTGCAAACAACCATTGCTGTTCGAAGGCACAGCAAACGGGTTGCATCGCGAAGAGAAAGTACACTTATCGCGGTGCTGCGTCACGCACGAACGACTATTGAGTGCGAGCTTACGAGCGCCACGGGTTGGGAGGGCAAGGCGCTGGCTACTGTTTCTTCAGCACTTCGATTGAAGCGCGGCAGAACGCTGGCAGATCGTCGGGCTTACGAGAAGTGACCAGGTTCTTGTCCACGACGACTTCGGCATCCACATAGGTGGCGCCGGCGTTGATCAGGTCGTCCTTGATCGCGAAGAAGCAAGTGGCGCGGCGGCCCTTCAACATTCCCATGGCCGAGCAGAGCACCCAGGCGCCGTGGCAAATGGATGCCACCAGCTTACCCTGCGCGTCCATATCCTTCACGAACTGATTGGCCTTGGCGTGGCGGCGAATGATGTCCGGCGCGAAACCGCCGGGCACCACCACGCCGTCGAAGTCCGACGCCTTTACGTCGTCGTAGGAAGCGTTTGCCACCACCGGATAGCCCAGTTTGCTCGTATACGTTTCACCCGCCTTGGCCGCCACGACCACTACTTCGGCGCCGGCTTCGCGCAGCCTGTAAAGCGGATACCAGATTTCCATCTCCTGGTACATGTTGTCAGCCAGGATCGCAACCTTCTTGCCACTGAGTTCCATATAGGCCATTCTAACCCGCGCGGACTGCGAAGCCCGCGCGGGTCTTCCCTACTTCAGCAGCACGGGCAAGCCGGCGGTGCCGAACAGCGGTCGCTTGCTCAACGGGTGATCGGGATTCAGATGGAAGCTCTGCTGGTGGTACACGTACACGGCGCGGTCTCCGCCACCATTCACCGGTTGGACTCCCGTTAACCGGAAGGACTCGCCGCCGGCTTGGAATTCGATGGTGTTCCCGCGCAGAACGCCGGCTTCGGTGAAGTTGTGGTTGCCGCTGTTTGTTAGGGACAGCAAATAGCGGCCACGATCCGGCAAGTAGAACCAGACCGAGCCGCCCTTCCCCGCATTGGGCGCCTCGGCAATCAGCGCGCCATTCTGGTAGAGCTTGGGGGCGCTGAGTTCTAACATCATGCCGGCAAACTGCTCTTGCTCGGGTGAACGTTCCGCCTTCGAGGCCTCCGTGAACGGAACCGCGGAAAGCTCGATCCGGCTGAACACCCGTTCGTCCTTCCCGGGAACGACGATCAAGTCGACATCGAAGGCTTCGCCCACGCGAACAACGCGGGATGCCGGCAACGGGGGCGGCGGGACCGCGCGATAGTTGCCCACGGCAAACGGCGTCAGTTGACTTAGTGTCTTGGTCAACGGTTTCGGGCTCATCAAGTACTGTCCGTTGCCGAGCGGCGTGATTTCCATCTCATAGCCCACGTAGGTCTGGGTGCTGTGATTGTATAGAATGTTCTCGCCGCGGCCTCCGCCGCAGGTCCCAAGCTGGAACCACTTCCAAATCGCGAGCGGTGGCGCGACGCGCATCGAGGACCGATAATAGACTCCACTGTCGAACTGGCCTGAACCGCTTGAGATGACAGGCTGCCAGGAAACCACCCCAGCGGCGACGGCCATGCTTGCCGCGCCCGCCAGAGCCGCCAGAGCCCATCTGAGCGGCACAATACCAAATAGCTTGCGGCGCGGCCGTCGTGGAATCGCGGCGCGCAGGGAACTCCGCAACGTCGGAGACGCTTCCGGAACGTCCCAGCGATCGAGCAATAGATCCAAATCCTGGTCGGTCATGTGTTCTGCTCCTGGTGAGGAATGTGAGCAGCGGGAGCGTAGTCAGCAAGCGCTTCTCTGAGAGCTGCGCGGGCGCGCTGCAGCCGCGATTTCACCGCGCCAACGTCGATCGCCAGCACTTCGGCGATCTCCGCCAGCGGCATCTTTTCGTAGTGCGCCAGAATGAGCGCTTCGCGCTGCGTTTCCGGAAGCTGTCCGATCGCGCGTTCGACGGCGCGACGCAGTTGTTCCTGGATGGTCGCGGTTTCGGGCGACCGGTTGTCAACGGGCGTGGCCGATTGTCCGGAGTTGCTCTGCCGTTCCCGCCACCGCTTCGACGCCTGGTTCCGCACCGCACCGAACAAGTACGTGCGAAGTGGCGTGTCCGCAGGGCGATAACCGTTCCCGGTTCCGAGCAGGGTCAGAAAACATTCCTGGACAATGTCCTCGGCATCGGCCACCGAGCCTGTCAGGCGATAGGCGAAACGGAACAAGGGACGGTGATGCCGATCGAACAGTTGCATCAGCGCTTCTTTGGCGCCGCTCCGCGCTTGCTTAAGTAGACGTTGCTCGCTACGCGATTCCATGTGCTCAGACAGTATTACCGCGAGAGCGCAAAAGGAATCGGCGAATCACGATCCGGCGTACTAGCCGACGCCCAGGTGCTTGGCCGAGAACGGCAGGCCGCGCACGCCGCGGAAGCTGTGCTCGCCGGGGAAGACTTCCTGCTCGGCTTTGTCTGTTGCTCCGAACAGCTCGTAGACCTTCTTGGTGCGCTCGAAACTTTCCTTGCTGGCCACGATAGGGAAGATGTTGTCGAGCTCCCCGGAGTCGACAAACCGCGTGCCCGTCACGCCCGGTCCCGACTCGCCTGGGCGGTGCAACTCAGAGCTCACTGCTGAGCGTCGCTGGCGGGAGGCTCCTCTGTCAGGTCGGCGAATGTCGAGGAGGCTAATGGATCCGCCCCGAATCCGTTGGGACCGCTCGTTCCGCGCACGCAACCGAGGATGATAATCACAACCGGTAGGGCGATCAGCGTGAAATTGAGAAGTACGAACCACCCTGATTTGTCGAGATCATGCCACCGTTTCACCTGAATCGCCAGGCTGATCCATACAGCGACTACCAGCCATAAGATGCCCGCCACTATCGCGAGCGGCGGAAGCGCGTCGCTCAGCAGCGTAACCAGTATGTTCACCCCAACGCCCACCAAGGTGAGCAGTAACTGACGAGTCCAGAAAGATGCCCGGCCGATGCGGCCATCGAACGACCATATGCTTGACTCGACGATGTCCCCAGCGATCTCCGGCTCCGCGTTTGCATTTGGCTCAATGCCCAGGAAGGACTCCGCATCTTCTCGCATATTCGTTCCCTCCTTCACTTCTGGCGTATTGCCAAGGTGATCAAGAAGGCCGCAAGCAACACGTTTGCGACAACGCCTACCGGCCACGCAATAAGGTATCGCCAGTTTGACGACCACGAAAGCTCGCGTACCGTGAGAACGAAGCTGACAGCGTTCACGACAACAAAAGCCGCTTGGGCGATGCCCGCGGCCAAGGTGATGGACTTCAGTCGCATTCTTCCTCCATAGACGTTAGGTGTTGAGCCAGCGACTCGCTGGTTGCTGTCACATTATACATGCGCAGCAGCAGATTTCAAGGAAAAGAATGTCATTGCCTGTTTTTCGCGTATGATCAGGCAAACCGGCGGCGACAATACCCGCGCCGATTCGTGGGGCACTTGGTCGGTACAGTTCTGTTCGGGCGTTCTAGACGCCCAACTGTTTGGCCGCGAAGGGCAGGCCGCGCACGCCGTGGAAGCTGTGCTTGCCGGCGAAGACTTCCTGTTCGGCTTTGTCCGCCGCGCCGAACAGTTCGTAGACTTTCTTGGTGCGCTCGAAACTTTCCTTGCTGGCCGCGATGGGGAAGATGTTGTCGAACTCGCCGGATTCGACAAACAACGCGCGCGGCGCGATCAGACCGGCCACGTCGTAAGCCTCAGCCCAGTGAAGAATGCCGGGCACGTAGTTGTCGATGCAGTGCGAAATGCTCATGATGCTCGCGCGGAACGTATTCAGGTACCCGCTGACATAGGCCACCTGGATGCGTGGTTCCACCGCGGCGCTGAACAGCGTGCAGGTGCCGCCGCCGCTGATGCCCATGCAGCCCACGCGCTTCGCATCCAACTCCTTGCGCGTCTCGATCCAGTCAATGGTGCGCTTCACGTCGTAAGCGCGCCAGCCGATCATGGTCTCGCCGATCAGGAACGCCGCTCCGGAAGAAGGCTGGCACGACGACGCGCCCAAGCTGCTCTTTTTCGCGGCCGCGTCGCGGCGGCAGCCGAAGCCCAACGGCTCGATGGCGACGGCGGCCATGCCGTGTTCAACGGCCTGTATGGCGAAGTCGTGTTGGTAGCCGGCTTTGTCGGTGCGCGGTTGGCCCTTATCGTCGATGCCCACAATGTCGTCGACGCCGCGTCCGTGTCCCGGAACGCAGATCATGGCCGCATACGGCGGCTTCGACTTTTTCGGCGTGAGCAGGTAGCCGAGCACGGTGAGCCCGGGCCGGCTTTCGAACACAAACTTCTCGCGCATGTAGGCCGGAAACTCGCGCGTTTCGAGCGTTACGCCGCGCGGCGCGGCGGCGGCCTTGGGGAATCCGCCGAGCAACTCGATGAGTTTTGCGCGCAGCTTCTTCTGCCATTCGATGGCTTCCTTGCGCGACTTGGCGCGGAAGGTGAGCCGTTGTTGCCCTAGCTGATAACGGCTCAGGCCCCACGCGGTCGGGTCCATGGTCTTGAGATCGACCTTGTCCTGATATCCATCCAACGCGCCCGTATAGACCGCGCCCGGCTGCGATTCGGCGCGCACCATACCCGCCGCCGCGAGCATCGTCAGTTCGCGGCGCGAAAATCGCGTCTTCATATGTATCCCCTCCTTACGCGCGAGCCGCCAGCGAGATCACGATCATCGCCACGATCATGATGCCCGTTCCCGCGGCCAGATATCCCAGGGCACGCGAGCCGGCTCCCTTCCATTCACCGGTGACGAAACCCCAGAAGTTCGCCACCAGAACCATGACGGTCATCAGGATCGGCCAACCCAGCACCGGACCAAGCGAACCGAGCGCGGTGGCGCCCAGCCCGTACAGGAAGAAGCCGCCCAGCCAGAGCACGCCCATCGCAATCGAATAGACGTAGTTCATGACATCCGCCGACGGCTGCGA
>CAZDIZ010000029.1:0-9495 GCA_964505625.1 uncultured Solibacteraceae bacterium
TGGCCGTGCATCATGCCGCCGAAGATGCCTTTGCGCAGCAGCATGGCGGCCATCAGTAGCATTAGTCCGCCCGAGACCCAGTTGAGACGCCGTCCGATGAGCGGCGCGAGTCTGCCGCCGGCGATTGAGATGGCCGCCAGCGGCAGAGCGCTGGTCGTCGCAAGTACCAGCATGGTGGCCGCACCCCACACGGGCGAGCCCATCGACGCGCCAGCCGCGACAAACGCGTAGGTCATCGGACAGGGGAGAAATCCGTTCGCCATGCCCGCCACGAGTTTTCCGCTGGCGCCTCCGGCGTGCGCGAGTTGACCGAACATACGCCCCACCGCGCCGAGCCAGCGCGTGGCGGGTTCCGGCAGCCGCCACACTCCGAACGTTTCCAGCGCCACGAAAATGAGCACCGCGGCGGCGGCGAAAACCAGAATTCGCCCGCCCGTACGCACCGGCGCTGTACGCAGAATTGCTTCGCCCAACGCTCCGGCCAGCGCGCCCATTAATACGTAAGCCAGGCCTTTGCCCACAAAGTACAGCAGCAGCGAAGTGGCGCGGCCCGGTGGACGGCTGGATGTGATCAGCACGGAAAACCCGCCGCACATGCCGGCACAGTGCAGGACGCCGGCCAGTCCCATGGCAAACAGCGCCGGCAGCATCTGTAAGAAATGATCCATGCGTCCTCTTGTTTTAGTGGTCGCGATGCATGGGCGGCTCGGTCATCGCGGCGATCGGGTAGCGGCGGTTGTGCAGAATCCAGCACCACAGAAACGCGCCGGCGAATCCAACGCCGACCAGAGCTTCGATCGCGATGGGCGCGGTCGTATCGCGCGAAATCGCGGGTACGATCCACACATAGCGTTCCAGCCACATCATCGCCAGAATCCAGACGCCGGCCCACATCAGGAGCTTGGGCTGCCGCTTGAGCGACTTGCTGAGCAGAATCACCAGCGGCACGACGAACCCGCCGTAGGTCATCACCCAGGCATAGGGCGCGAACGGCATCTGATAGTAGCGGTGTATCACGTAGACAATTTCCTCGGGCAGATTACCGTACCAGAACACCAGCCACTGCGCCCAGAACAGGCCGCCGCTCAACAGGCAGAAGCCGAACAGCAGACGGCCCAAGTCGTGACTCTCTTCAGCGCCGATGAAGCGTTCGAGTCCCCACACGTTGCGGCAGATGGCGCTCGCGACAACCAGCGCCGCCAGCATCGAGTAGAAGGCGCAGACGAACGAATACCATCCGAACAACGTCGAATACCAGTGCGGATCAAGCGACATCACCAGGTCGAACGCGAGCAGAGTGAAGACCAGGCCGTGCGCGATCAGCAGCACCGGCGCGAGAAACGTGGTGCGCTTGCCACCACAACGCTGCGAATCGTGGACGTAGAAGAAGCTCAAGCCAAACAGCAGCGCGCAAGCCAGAATGTCGCGCGCGGCCAAAAATGGCAGGTTCAACCAGAGCCGCTTCGATTCGATTGGGTGCGCAACCCACGGAAACACGTGCGCGGCGCCGAAGATCAGGAAGACCACCAACAGCGCAAACGAGATGGGCAGGAAGAAGCTCAGGCTTTCGCCCAAACGCCGGTAGGCGTCGCCCCAACGCCCTTTGCACACCGTGTAAGCGGCGGCGAACGCGACGCCCGATTGCGCGATGCCGGTGAAGAACAACAGGTTGATGAGCAGCGCTTGCCAGGCGCGCTCGGCGTGCCCGGTTCCGAGCGCCGTCGCGAACGCGGCCACGCCCACCAGCGTGAGCAGTTGCGAAATGCGGACGATCTTCGATTCGGTCGCGGCCTGAGTCATTTTCGTTGCAGCTTCCGGATGTAGTTCACCACGTGCCAGCGTTCGGCCGGCGCCAGGTTTTCGGCTTGCGACGGCATGACCTCGGTGCCGTAACGGATGGTGTAGTAGAAGAATCCGTCGGCGGCCTTCAGATACTTCTCATCGTGGAGGTTGGCCACCTTGGCCATCTTCGGAGCCACCGGACCGTCGCCCCGGCCCGCAACGCCATGGCACGGCGTGCAGTAGATGTGGAACAGCTTGTCGCCTTGCGCGATGCTCTTCTCGGTGGCGGGCGTGGGATTGATCAGAACTTTTTCGGCGTCGGCTTTGGCCACCGGCGCTTCCTGTTCGGTCGATACGGAGCCTTCGGCAAGCGGACGCGGATCTTCCTGCGCGCGGAGCGACGGCTGACTCGCCATGTCTCGGCGGATGCGCAGATCGCCGCCCGTTGGATAGCGTTCGCAGGCGGCGAGCAGAACCAGTAGGAGGAGAGGGCTATACTTCCACATACTTCACCTCCTCGGCTCCGAAGTTGCGCAGCAGATCATCCACGCTCGCGCATTGATCACTGGCGCAGATGACCTGCAATCCGAAACGATTGCCGGTGAGCCGCGCGTCGTAGCCCCGGCCCACTTGTATACGCGGCAGACGCGCGCTGAGCAGCATGCCGCCCACCGTGAACAGCGCTCCAAACAGAATGGTGCACACGTAGGCGATCACGCCGAACGGTGTCAGCGACATCAGCGGCTTGCCGCTCACGATGATCGGATAGTGCGCGGCGGAGCCGGCGGTGAGCGCCCATCCGGTGATGAAACCGATCAGGCCGCCGGTCAGCGTGAACCATCGCACGGGGCTGGGTTTGTTTTCGATGTCTTGATCCAATCCGGTCAGCGGCACGGGCGAGATGATCTGAATCTGCTGGTAGCCTGCCGCGCGCGCACCCATCACCGCGCCTTCCAGTTGATCCACTTCGGCGAAGAATCCGATGACGCTGTGGCCGCCCTTCATAGCGGTTTCCTCCGCGGCAGGGGCAGCAGTTCTTTCACTTCCCACATCGAAATCACCGGGAACAGCTTGGCGAAAATCAGAATCAGTAGGAAGAACCAGGCGAAGCTGCCGAAGAAGATGCTGATCTCGGGCCAACGCGGCGTGTACAGGCCCCAGGCGAACGGATCGAACTCGCGCGCGAGCGAGGTGACGATAATGACGAACCGTTCGAAGAACATTCCGATGTTCACAAACAGGCACAGCACCACCAACCACGGCGTGCTCTCGCGGATGCGCTTGATGAAGAACAGCAGCGGCGCGCCCACGTTGCAGGCCACCAGCAACCACAGCGCCCAGGCGTAATGGCCGAACGCGCGCCAGAAGAAGATCTCGCGTTCGAACGGATTGCCCGAATACCAGGCGATGAAGAACTCGATGGCGTACGAGTAGCCAAGCAACATGCCCGTGAGGATCATGAGCTTCGCCATACTGCTCAAGTGGTGCTGTGTGATGTAGGCGTCGAGCGCGAACAAACGGCGCATGGGAACCAGAATCGTGACCACCATCGCCAGCCCGGAATGAATGGCGCCTGCGACGAAGTACGGCGGGAAGATCGTGGTGTGCCATCCGGGCACCACCGACATGGCGAAGTCCCAGCTCACGATGCTGTGTACTGAGATCACCAGCGGCGTTGCCAGTCCGGCCAGGAACACATACGCGGCCACGTAATGGCGCCACTGGCGATTGGTCCCTTGCCAGCCTTGCGCCAGGAAGCCGTAGATCTTCTCGCGCCAACCCACCGAGCGGTCGCGCACAATCGCCAGGTCCGGCACCATGCCGGTGAAGAAGAACAGCGCGCTTACGGTGAAGTAAGTCGAGATGGCGAAGACGTCCCACACCAGCGGCGAGCGGAAGTTCGGAAACAGCCCGCCCATCTGCGGATAGGGCATCAGCCAGTACGCCACCCACGGGCGCCCCAGATGTATGAACGGGAACAGCCCGGCGGTGGCGACGGCGAAGACCGTCACGGCTTCCGCGGTGCGATAGATGGAACTGCGCCACCGCACGCGGAATAGAAACAGCACCGCCGAAATCAGCGTGCCCGAGTGCGCAATGCCCACCCAGAACACGAACGTCGTGATGTAGACGCCCCAACCCACCGGGTGGCTGATGCCGGCCACGCCCAGGCCTTCGCGGATCTGCACGCTCCAGGCGTATCCACCCCAACCGGCGATGGCCGCAAGAATCAGCAGCACCACGTAGTAGGCGCGACCCGCGGGCTGCATGGTGCGGACCAGATCCTGGTCGATGCGTGTGTAGTTCGGAGGTTGGGTCATGCCCGTTTCCTCCTGATGCGTTCCAGATAAGTGATGGCGGGACGTGTGTTCAATTCCTCGAAGACGCGATAGCGGCGTTCGTGCTTGGATAGTTGGCTCACGCGGCTCGCCGGATCTTTCAAATCGCCGAAGACGATGGCGCGCGTGGGACACGATTGCGCGCACGCCGGGACGATTTCGCCGTCCGCCACCGCACGCCCTTCGCGCTTGGCGCGGTCCTTGCCCTGCACGATCCGCTGCACGCAGAACGTGCATTTTTCCATGACGCCCTTGCTGCGCACGGTGACGTCCGGGTTGAGCTGCCAGTCGAGCGGCGCCGGGAACTGCCCCGGATACCAGTTGAAGCGCCGCACCTTGTAAGGACAGTTGTTCGAACAGTAGCGCGTGCCGACGCAGCGGTTGTAAACCTGTCCGTTTAGCCCTTCCTCGGTGTGATAAGCAGCGTAGACCGGACAGACGCTTTCGCACGGCGCGTTGTCGCACTGCTGGCACATCATCAAGGTGAGGTCCACCTGGAACGGGCTGGAGCCTTCCTTGCCGGGCCCGAAGAAACGCTCGACGCGAATCCAACTCATCTCGCGCCCGCGATCCACTTCCGCCTTGCCCGCCACCGGGATATTGTTCTCCGCATAGCACGCCGTCACACATGCACTGCAACCGTTGCAGGCGTTCAGGTCGATCGCCATGCCCCAGCGATGCTTGTCGTGCGGATGCGCCGGATAGATGGATATTTCGGGATGATGCTCTTCGTGCGATTCGGCGTGTTCGCCGGCCACGCGGGAACGCGCGATGCCGCGCTCTTCCTGATAGTCGTGCCCGGCCACCGTTACCAGATCGTGCTTACGGTGCAACGGGAGAACTTCGACTCGCGCGCCCCACCATGCGACGCCACCCGATGCGCCTGGCTTGGGATCGACCAACGCAATGGCGTTCGCGCCGGTGCCGCTCGCGTAACGGCCAAACGCCGTGTGCCCCTGGCCGAGCGGGATGGCCGCCGCACCCGGCTGAATACCGGGGTACACGTAGGCGCCGGTTTCGATTTCTCCGTGCGGCGAATGCACACGCACACGGTCGCCCGTGCGCACGCCCAAACGCGCGGCGTCTTTCGGATTCAGTTCGACCCAGGTATCCCACACCACCTGCACCATCGGATCGGGCAGTTCCTGCAGCCACGGCCGGTTGGCCGAGCGCCCGTCGAAGTACGCGAGCGACGGATAGGTTTCCAGACGCAATCCGTTTGATCCGTCCGGCGCTTCCGACGGTGGCTTGAACTCGCCGTTCCAACTCACGCGGCGCTCGCTAACATCGCGCCAGTAGCCGCCGCGCTTTAGCGCTGCCATCCAGAACGCTTCGAAATCTTCCTTCGCACCAACGCTCTTATGCAGCGCGCGCCAACGTTCGCGCACGAATTCGCGGAAGTTGAATTGCGGCGCCCGCGCCGCCTCCAGCAGGAACTCCCCGGCGTGGCGCGTGTCGAAGATGCGCCGCATGGCCGGCTGCGAAAGCGAGTGCACGCCCGTCCAGGGCTCGGTATCGTCCCAACACTCCAGCGGAGAATCTACCGGCAACACGACGTGGGCCATTGTCGCGGTGGTCTCGTCCGGATGTGTTGCGAGGCAGGCGACGAACTGAGCCTTACTGAGCGAGCGCGCAAACGCGGGCGCGCCATAACTGGGATTCGCGTCCACAACTAAAACTGCCTTGACGGAGCCGTCTTCAATCGCACGGCCCAACTCCAGCAACTCGGCGTAGGTGGCCGCATTGCCGACGGCCGCGGTGCGGTCGAAGCGAACGGTATTGTTGATGGCCCCGGTCGCGAGATTCAGCAGGTTCACCGCCGCGGCGGCCGGGCCGCTGGCGACGGCGATGGACGGCTTGTTCTTCAGCTCCTGCGCCAGCTCACGCACGAGCGCAGCATCGAGGCCCGCGCGCTCAGCCGTGAACGCATCTGAAGCGGCTTTCAATTTCGCACGCGTGCCCGCATCCAGATGCGTGCCGCCGCCTAACGCGAGCAACTCGCGCACCAGCGCCATCGCGGCCAGACTCTCAGAACCGGGTGCGACCGCGATGTGCTGATCAGCATGCGCTCCGGTCAGCGACAACCGCGATCCGAAGTGCACCATGCGGGCACCACTCGCGCGCGCGTCCGCGATGCCGCGCGCAAATCCCACCGGCGAAAGAAACGTCTCGATCACATCCGCGCCGAACACGTAGATGGCTTTGACTTCCGCGAAACGCATCTGCGGCAGGCGCGCTTCGCCGAACATGGCGCGGTTGGCCGCCCGCACGTCTTCATACGCGATGGGTTCGTAACGCAGATGGCGCGATGAGTTCACGCTCTGTAGCCACAGCCGGATGGCGTCGTCCATGGCGCCGCTGGTCAAGCCGCTCAAAACGGCGATGGAGTCTTTCGACATCGCATAGCGCGCGATGCCGTCCTTGAAGCGCGCGATCGCGTCGGGCCACGACGCCGCTTGCAGCGTGTTCTTCGAATCGCGAATGAACGGCGTGCGCAGACGATCCGGATTGTAGAGTCCTTGTACGGCGGCTTGGCCGCGTGCACACAACCCGCCCCCATTTACTGGGTGAACGGGATTGCCCTCCAGCTTGTGCACGCGGCCTTCGCGCACCCGCGCCAGCGCGCCGCACCCTGCCGGACATTCGCGGCAGGTGGTGGCGAACCACAATGCGTGGCCCTTCACCATCTGCTCGGGCGGCACCGCGTATGTCGCCAGGGCATCGGGCGCAGTGCGGGAACAGCCCGCCAGGCCCACGGCCGAACCGATGCCGAGGACTCTCAAGAAGTCCCGGCGGCCGCCGCCGGACGTTGCCGATTCTCGTATCTTCCTCTTCATCGGTGGCACGTGTAACAGTCGATGGATACGCGCTCGCGCCGGTGACAACTAACGCAGCGGTCCATGTTGAGCGAATGATCCAAACGGACCTCGCTCATGGTCTCAATAGGCCCGTGGCACTCCTGGCAACGTATGCCGCGCGCCACGTGCGGAGCGTGATTGAAGAAAACGTAGTCCGGCTCCCACACCACCTTGGTCCAACGTATGGGTTGTTTCTTCTCCCAGTAGCCGCGCAGCCGGACGATCTCGGGCTTGGACGCCGCCACCAGCTTGTGGCAGCCCATACAGAGCTGCACGCTGGGAATGGACGAAACCGTCGAGCGGCGCGCGCCGGAGTGGCAGTACAGGCACTCGATCTTGTTGTCGCCGGCGTGTATCTTGTGGCTGAATGCGATGGGCTGCGCGGGGCCGGTGGCCGCGGCATTCTTGCAGCCGGTGGCCGCGATGGCGGCGAGCAGTACGGCGATGAGCGTCGCTTGCTTCATTTGGCCGCCTTCAGCTTTTCCATGGTCCAGGGCCCTTGCGATGCCGTGCGGTCGCGCCATTCGCGCACCAGTTTGGCGTCGGCGGCCGGAGCTTTGTTGCCGAACGAAGAACGCACGTAGGTGACTACGGCGGCAATCTCCGCATCGCTCAGTTGATTGCCGAACGCCGGCATCTCGTTGACGATGGTCTTGCCCTTCACCTGAATCGGACCAGTAAGTCCGTTCAGAACGATGCGCACAGGAATGGAAGCGTCGCCCGCAAGCCACTCGGAACCAGCCAGAGGCGGATACTTGCCTTCCACACCCACACCGCCATCCTGGTGGCACGGTTGGCAGATGGCCGAATATACGAGCGCGCCGTCGACAGACGGCTCGGCGGCCACGGCTTGACCGGCTGCTAGCGGCGGCTGTTCGAGTTCGTGCGCGCGCGGCGTGAAGGATCCGCTGTAGCGGCCCACGTAATAACCCATCGCAAACAGAATCAACACGGAAACAGCCCAGACCCACCACGGCGCGGGCTCCAGGCCTTCTTTCGGCTCTTCGCGCTCGCGGCTCACCAGGATCTGGTGGATGTCGTCCACATCCGTGCGGCCGGGCTCGCCGAGCAGCGGCGGAAGCTCGCCCGTGGGCTCGCCGGTATCTGGATGTTGTCGCTCGTCAGCCATATTCAATCACGCACGGGATAACTGCGGTCCATTCCGAGCAGGTAGTTCACCAGGTTGATGGCTTCCGGGCCGGCGACCACGACGACGCCCGGCCGCGGCCGGAACTTCTCAGGGAGATCCACAACCACATCCAGCGGACCTGCGCTGGTCTTTTCCTCAAACAACCATGGGAACGGCGGCATCACCGATTGCGGCATCACGCTGCGCGGATTGTACAGGTGCGACATGTGCCAATCGCGGCTCGGCTGCCGCACGCCAATGCTCAAAAGGTCGGGGCCGGTGCGGCTGGTGCCGAGCACATGCGGCCGGTCGAAAAAGTAATCGCCGGGCACCGACGCGCGGCCCCAGCGCCGCTTCTGATCCGAACCGAAGCCGTTGGGACGCGTCTGTTGCGTGTGGCAGTAAACGCACCCTTCGCGAATGTAGATCTCGCGGCCGTGCGCCTGCTCAAAAGTGTAGTTACGCAAACCGGGTTGCGGCGGCACCGCGCCGATCTGAATTCCCGGCACGCCCACCAACGCCGCCCAGCCCAGAAACACCGTAGCCAGCACGCCCAGGAAGAACAGCCACAACCGTATGAACATCATGGCCGTTCACCTCCATTGCGCGGCGCGCCTACGCGCAACAGCACCTGCAAATACAGCAGCGCAAAGATGAGGTGGCCGAGGCCCATCAGGATTCCCGAGCCGGTGCGCGCGGCCAGAAACGGTTTCATCAGCACCGTCGAATCGATGAAGGGCCGTGTGGACATGTTCAGAACCATGCCCTGCCACCATCCGCCGGTGCACGTCACGATGGTGTAAAGCAGTACGCCCGCACCCGTCACCCAGAAGTGGATCTTGATGAAAGCCGGCTGCGGCCAATCCCAACGCGCCACCAGCGGCACGATATAGTACATCGCGCCGAACAGGATCATGGTGAGAAAGGCGTGCACGCCCAGGTGTGCGTGACCGATGGTGTAGTGCGTGAAGTGCGCCACCTCCTGGAAGCTGCGAATCGATTCGAGCGACCCTTGGAAGCTCACCGCCGTGTAGCACATAGCGCCGAACACCATGAAGCGCAACACCATGTTCTCGCGCAGCATGTGGAAGTGGCCGATGGTGGTCATGTGATGATTCACCGCCACGGCCATGACCGGGATCACCATCAGAACGCTGGCGACAATCGAGATGGTCTGCATCCACGTGGGCACCGGGCCGCCCACCAGGTGGTGTATACCGTTCCAGTTATAGAAGAGCGCGAAGCTCCAGAAACCCAATAAAGACAGGTAGTAGCTGTAGACCGGACGTCCGATGACTTTCGGAATGAAGTAATAGGCGAGCGCCAGCCCCGTCGGCGTGAACCACACGCCCAGCGCGTTGTGGCCGTACCACCAGTTCACCGCGCC
>CAZDIZ010000029.1:9595-40253 GCA_964505625.1 uncultured Solibacteraceae bacterium
GTAGCGGTCATTGTGGACGATCCTCGTCGTCGAAGATCACGTTGGCACCTGAATTGGATGGATCGAGCTGACCGTGCCGCACGGCCCAGACGAAACCGGCAAGCGCAATGGCAGCACCACCGGCGGCTACAGTGATCACCAGCACCACAGCCGGAGGAATTGGCATATTAGGAACCCAGAATTCGTCGAGCAACCATTTTACTCCGGCGTAGCGGCGTGTCAATAGGCCGTTACGAATCCACGCCCGCGCGAAGGCCAAGCGATGAGTCGTAATAGTTCTCGCTCTGTGCCGGACTGCGTTCCGCAACCACTCGCACCAGTCCCAGATAGCGGCCTTGGTCGTTTTCTAGAGCCTCCAGTTCCGACGGCAGGACGTTATTTCCCACGAGTTGGCGCGCCAGTTCGAAATCGCGCCAATGCCGCCAGCCGTCCTTCATCGCTTCGGCCTGAACTTTCGCCACCTTGCTGGTACCGCTCCAATGATCGAGCCACCAACTCACGGTATGAAAGCAGCGGCACTCGTCTTCCCAGAAGCGCTTTCCGTTAGACTGCGTCTCGGCGAGGTGTGCGGGCACCGCCGCTCCGATGGGTTGCACCAGTCCGGGCACGACGACGCCAATGAATCCGCCGGGCCGGACGAAGCCGGCCAGATAGTCCAGATATAGGTCGTCGGTGCCGAAGTACTGATAGGCGTCAATGGAAATGGCGCCGTCGAAGAAGCCTTGCGCGAACGGCAACGCATGAGCTTCGACGCGCATCGTACAGACGTTGTCTTCGACTCCCGCTTCCACCACGCGCCGCCAATTGTGGTCCTGACTCATCCAAAGGTCTGCCGCCCAAACCCGCGCGCCAAATTCCTTTGCCAAGAAAATGCTACTCACGGCCCGTCCGCACCCCAGGTCCAGGATGCGCATGCCGGGCGTGATAGGCAATGCCTCGCACAGCCACTCGGCGAGCCAGACGGCGTTCGGTCCCATGTAGTTATCGAGCATCCATTCGGGATCGTACCGGTTCGAGCGTGGAAACTCGGGTTTTGCTAACAAGGCTTTCACGTCATCGGAAATGTTCATATGGAACGGCGGCGCCGCCAGTCAGTATTCTAAAATGGCTCCACGATGATGAAACACATAGGCCTCACTTGTCTACTAATACTCAAGGTGTTTCCGCTCTTCGCGGCCGACACCGTCGTCGTTCGCCCTAAGGAAATCGACGACGTACTGGTGAACCCCGGCATCGGCTTCATGACGTTCCAGCGTTTCAATGGTGACGCGCTCAACAAAGGCTTGAAGTGGACCGAGGGCTATCCCATCGCTTATCAGGACGTCAAAGGAAGACCGAAACAACCGGATTTTCCGAACACCTCCATTGCCTACTTCCGCGTCTATTGGAAATTTGTTGAGCCGGAACAAGGCAAGTACCGTTGGGAACTCATCGACAACGCTCTGCGCACGGCTTGCGAACGCAAACAGACACTGATGTTGCGCATCGCGCCATACGGCACCAATCCGGATAACGACGTTCCGGACTGGTACCGCGCGCTGGTGGGTCCTGAGGAAGGAAAGACCGCGCGCCCCAAGTGGCGTACCGACCCCGAGAATCCGCTCTACGCACGCTACTTTACGCGCATGATCCGCGAGTTGGGCAAACGCTACGACGGTAACCCGAACCTGGAAAGCATCGACCTGGCGATCGTTGGTGCGTGGGGTGAAGGCGCTGGCTCGGCCGAGTTGAGCGATGCCACCCGGCGCGCGCTGGTGGACAGCTACATCGAATCGTTCGACCGCACACCGCTGGTGATGCTGCTCACCGATGAGAAGACCAACAAATACGGCGTGTCGAAGAAGCCTGTGGGCTGGCGTGTGGATTGCCTCGGCGACATGGGCGGCTTTTCGAATCCGTTATGGTCGCACATGCAGGACTACTATCCGCAGGGCATCGTCAACTTCGGAATGCAGGACGCCTGGAAGAAAGCGCCGGTGACATTCGAAGTCTGTTGGGTGATGCAGCACTGGATGAACAAGGGATGGGACGTAGACTACATCATCGACCAATCGCTGAAGTGGCACATCTCGTCGTTCAATGCGAAGTCGTCACCAGTGCCGGCCGCGTGGTGGCCGCAAGTGAATCGCTGGCTCAAGAAGATGGGCTACCGCTTCGTGCTGCGCAAGTTCACCTATCCATCCGAAGTCACGGCGTTGGGCAAGTTACCATTCACTACCTGGTGGGAGAACAAAGGCGTGGCTCCTTGCTACAAGCGCTTCCCGCTGGCGCTGCGGTTGAAGAGTCCGCAACACAGCGAGGTCTTCACAACCAACGCCGACATACGCGAGTGGCTGCCGGGCGACGCGGTTTACGACGACGCCGTCTTTCTTCCGGCCGGGATGCCGCCGGGCGAATACGATCTCCAGATCGCTCTGGTCGATCCGCAGTCCTCGCAGCCCAAAGTAAAACTAGCCATCGCCGGCGTGGACCCCGACGGCTGGTACACCATGGGCAAGCTCACGGTGAAATAGCAGACGTGGAATCGTGGACTTGAGGGTGGCCCCAAACTGCGCGACGTTCGCTCAGTTACCAACTGTCTTTCGCTGGATTCGATTCGCTCCGGCGTTGCCCTTGTTGTCTCGCGCGTTCAACTGCCCGGACGACTCGGACTGGAACACAACTTCCGCACTGCCGTCGTTGAGCGCGGAAGAACTCTTCGATGTGAAGCGGTAGTTGTAGCGCAACGTCTTGGCGTTGACCCACCGGAAGTCCGAGCCGGCCTGCGTACCCGTTACTCTGCCGTTCTCGCAACTTGTACTGCCGTTCATCGCAGCGATGGCGCCGTCGGCCGCCTGCTGAAACGTGATCGTGCTTTTGCAATTACCCGTGTCATCGATCACGCTCCAGGTGCCGCCTATCTGTAGGAACGCGGGCTTCGGCTTGGCGGCCGCTACAGCCGTCGTGCGCTGAATTCGATTTGTGCCGGTATTGCCCTTATTGTCGCGCGCGTTCAGCCGTCCGGACGTCTCTGACTGGAACACAACTTCGGCGGTGCCGTCGTTGAGCGCCGAAGAACTCTTCGACGTGAAGCGGTAGTTGTAGCGCAACGTCTTGGCGCTGACCCACCGGAAGTCCGAGCCGGCCTGCGTACCCGTTACTCTGCCGTTCTCGCAACTTGTACTGCCGTTCATCGCAGCGATGGCGCCGTCGGCCGCCTGCTGAAACGTGATCGTGCTTTTGCAATTACCCGTGTCATCGATCACGCTCCAGGTGCCGCCTATCTGTAGGAACGCGGGCTTCGGCTTGGCGGCCGCTACAGCCGTCGTGCGCTGAATTCGATTCGTGCCGGTATTGCCCTTATTGTCGCGCGCGTTCAACCGTCCGGACGTCTCGGACTGGAACACGGCTTCCGCGCTGCCGTCGTTGAGCGCCGCGGAATTCTTCGAAGTGAAGCGGTAGTCATAGCGCAGCGTCTTTGCGTTGACCCACTCGAAACTCGAGCCGGTCTGCGTACCCGTCACTCTGCCGTTCTGGCAACTCGTGCTGCCGCTCATCGCGGTAATGGCGCCGTCGGGAGCCTGCTGAAAAGTGATCGTGCTTTTGCAGTTGCCCGTGTCATCGATCACGCTCCAGGTGCCGGCGACACTTGAATACGGCCCCGACTGCACGTTCGCGGCGAACAGCCGCGTGGAAACGCACGGCATCGTACTAAACGTCACCGCGCAGAATATAAGCCCAGATAGCCTGATCATTCAGCTCCTCCGGCACCGATTATCTCATGGCGCTCCTCGCGCCTACGCCAGCGTTACCGCCAGTTTCTGGCCGGCTTTGAGCTCGACGGGTTGCGAGAAGGTGAGAACAGCTTCGCCTTTTTCGACGCGGACCGCCGCGCGCGTTTTCGACACTAGCTTCACTTCCGCTTTCGGCGCGTGCAGGCGCAACGTGGCGAGCGTGAGCGTTCCTTCTTCCACGCGGATTTCCGCGTCCAGTTTTTCGGCGGTGGCTTTCTGCGAGTAACTGCCCCAGGCCGAACCGGTTGTGTACAGCACGCGGAAGTCCGCCGCGTTGATCGCCGGACGGAACCGCAGCTCACGCGACGGAGCTGAATAGTGATAACCGGAAAGCGCCAGTAGCAGTGACCAACTCGCCATGGCGCGCGCGTAATGGTGGCCGCACTCGATTTCATTCCAGGGGTTGCGGCTGATGCCTTCGTAACGGTCGCGCACAGCCTTCACCACAGCGAGGCCTTCCTTGATCATGCCTTCGTAAATGAAGTGCGCCGCTACCTGATATTCGATGCCGGTCCAGACTTCATCCGAATAAGGGAACGGCAGCGCCGGCCGCTTGCCGCGCGGCCAACTGCAAAGCACCAATCCCTTCTCATCGTTGAGCGCGTAGAGGCGCTGCGTGTTCGGCCAATCGCCGAAGTCCTGGCGGAAGTTGTAGCGCCAGATGGCGCCGAGCGTCGAACGGATATGGTCGTGCGGCAGAAGCTTGCCCAAGTTCACAACCTCAGCGAACCACTGCCCCAGCAATTGGTCCGACAGGCAGCCTTCGCCATACTGATACTTGGCCGATTCCTTGCGCGATTCATCGACCTTCTGCACGTAGTACTCGCCGTTGTAGAGCGATTGATCCAGCAGCTTGCCGCCCGTCACGGCCATCTCTTCGTAAGTTTTGGCCGATTCAGTTTCGCCCAGATGACGCGCCATGCGCGCGGCGGCGAGCAAGGCTCCAACGTAGAGCGAACCCATCATCGAATTGGGACCGTAGAATTCGATGTCATAGGTGTTGTGCTGCTGTCCTTCCATGACGCCATCGCGATTCGCGTCCCACTGCTTCCAGGCGTATTCAAGCGAGCGCTTCACTTCGGGCCAGAGCTTGCGCAGATACTCGTCGTCGCCGGAGAGCTGCCACTCACGGAACGTCTTCATGACGCAGCCCATCTGGCCGTCGGCCGCCGGATAAAAGTCGTTGCCGCCCTTCTTCAACGGGACCAGCGTGCGGAAGCTCATGCTGCCGTCCGGGCGCAAGTTGACCAGGTAGTCGGTCTCGCGCATGCTACGTTCGACGTCGGGGAACAAGTGCGCGAGCGCCTGTTCGTAGTTGTAGACGTGCGTGCAGTTCATCGGGCAGCAGCCGTCTTCGTCGTTGCAACCTTCGAAGGCGAGCGTGCGTTTACCCTCCAGAACCATCAGCGTGTTAGTGCGCAGGATGGAAGCCTGGCTCGATACGGCGTCGATCACCGGCGCGGGCAGTGTGGAACTGTGCAGCGTGTCGCGATAGCGCGCCGAGCGGTCGCGTAGCGTCTTCAACCCGCCGAGCGTTCTGGTGGCAGGTTCCCACGCCGAATTCCAGCGCGACCCGTACTCGTTCTTCAAAGCCTTACCTTTGGCTTCCGGTTCGCGTGACCAGTAGTTTTCACCGTAGGGGAAATGCCAGGCGAGTACGAACGTCACGTCTTTGCTTTCGCCGGGAGCAAGCTCGACGTGCGCGGCGAGCGTCGAGAACTCGGTGCTCTTGTCGGCCGATGGCTTCGTGGGCGTGTTGGCGAAACGGCCGTTAGCATAGAACTCGTCCCACCATTTCTGGAAATCATCCCACCAGGAGCCGTGCTCCCATTGCAGGCGGTAGCTCACGTTCGAGGCATCCGTGGCCAGCGCCAGCGATCCGTTGCGGAAGTTGCCGTCTGGATATTTCGACGACGTCATGAGGATGCCCGACACGCCGCCATCGCTCTTGAATTCGTTCAGGTTCGAACCGAAGTAATCCGCGTGACGTCCCCTGAAGCTTCCGTGGCCGGGGTAACCGACCGGATTCATCATGCTGAACGCGAGCGCCGCGTTGACTTTCGATTTGGCGCGCGACGTCAAACGATAGGTGAGGATGGCGACCGGAAAGCTCGATTCATCGGTCGCGAGCGGAATCATCGGATTGAAGGCTTCAAGCGAAACCGTGACGGGCAGGGCCGCGTCGGAGAAACGAATGTTGGCAAACGGATAGGCGCCCGTGAAACTGGCTTCGCGAAAACGCGGCAGGCCGAGCGCGGTGAGGCGCGTGGGACCGTCGCGGCCCGTGAACGGCGGCATGGGGCGGCGCTCGACGACGCGAATGCGCGGCTTCGCCATTCCGCCGCCTTCGAGCCGCAACGCCGCGAACGTGAACGGCAGGAAGCTACCTTTGTTCGGACGATTGAAGATCTCCCAATCGCGCAACGCACCCGAACCGGTGAGCGACACTGTTCCGGTGCCGATTCCTCCCAACGGAAATGCGATCTCACGCAGAGCTTCTCCGGTGAAGCGCCGGCCGATGGGCGCGGGAGCAACGGCAGGTTTCGCGGCGGACTTCGGCGCGGTCGGGGGCTGCGCGGCAGCGGCGGCGGCCGTAGTCAGTAAGAGGTTTCGTCGGGATACGCGCATGGGATCTCCGTGAAGAATGTAGCACAACAGTGTCCGTAAAAGTGATTGAATGGAGAGAATTCAAGCCATGACGTCCGAACGTTTCGACAGACGAGATACGCGGCGTGTTGTCGTGCTCGCCGTACTCGCGGCGATCGCGGTTGCCTACACCGCATACAACTTCAAGGCTGCGTTTCCACAGGCCTCCATCAACCTTCGTTATTCAAAGGATCAGATCTCGGCGATGGCCGGGAAATTCCTCGCCGGGCAAGGACTGCGGCTCGACGGGTTCCATCAACTCACGCTATTCGATCCCGACCAGACCGCCAGCCTGTATCTGGAGCGCGAACTCGGCCTGGAAGAAGCCAACCGGCTGATGCGTTCCGAAGTGTCAGTGTGGCGTTGGCGCGCGCGCTGGTTCCGCCCACCGGAAAAAGAAGAGATGACGGTGTGGCTGAGCCCGGACGGACGCATGGTGGGCTTCGAGCATCAGATTCGCGAGGACGCTGCTGGCGCGCGGCTCGCCAAGGAGCAGGCGCGCGCCCGCGCCGAAGAATTCTTGCGGAAGCAAACCAACGCGCCGCAGCGCTTCATCGAAGAGCAACTCAAGGAGAGGCCCAATCGCTACGACTACCTGTTCACCTGGGAGCAGGAAGGCTTTAAAGCGAGCGAAGCCACCATACGCCGCAGCGTCACCGTGCAAGGCAGTGAAGTGGGCGCCTATCAGGAGTACTTGCACATCCCCGAAAAATGGAAACGCGACTTCGCGACCATGCGCGCCGCCAACGATCTGTACTCGCAGATCGCGACGGGCTTCTATGTGCCGCTGATTCTGGGCGCCGTGGTGCTGATCGTCATCTGGGTACGCCGCAAGAATCTCAACTGGCGTTCGCTCCTGCTCATCTCGGGCGTGGTTGGCGGGCTGATGATGCTGAACGAGTGGAACCAGTTGCCGTTCTTCATCGACCAAAGCTCCACCAGCACGCCTTACTATGAAACGCTCTCCATCGGCCTGTTGCGCGGGCTAGGCGCCGGCGTGTTCGTATTCCTTTACGTGATTCTGGCAGCGGCGGCCGGCGAGCCGCTCTACCGGAAGGCGCAGCCGGATCAATTATCGTTGGCTTCGGGTTTCGCCTGGCGTGGCCTCCGCACTAAGCGTGCGTTCAACGCCTGCGTTGTGGGATATGCGTTCGCCGCCGTGCACATCGCATTCGTGGTGGCGTTCTACTTGATTGGACGCAAGTTCGGAGTGTGGAGTCCGCAGGAGATCGAGTACTCGGATCTGCTGTCAACGCTACTGCCATGGATCTATCCGGTAGCCATCTCGCTGCTCGCTTCGACGTCGGAAGAATTCTGGTTCCGCCTGCTGGCCGTACCCGCGCTGCATCGTATCGTCAAGCTGCGCTGGCTGGCGATCGTCGTTCCGGCTTTCGTTTGGGGCTTCCTGCATTCGAACTATCCGCAGCAACCTGGTTACATCCGCGGCATCGAAGTGGGCGTGATCGGCGTGGCGGCGGGCTTCCTGATGCTGCGTTACGGTATTCTCAGCACGCTCATATGGCACTTCACCGTCGACGCGGTGCTCATCGGAATGTTCCTGTTCCGCAGTGAAAGCGGCTACTTCCAATTGAGTGGACTGGTAGTGGTGGCGGCGATCCTGGCGCCGCTGGTGATTTCGCTGCACTCGTATCGAAAGAACCGCGGCTTCGTGACGGTGCCCGAAGCATTGAATGAAAGTGCGCACGCACTCGAAGTTCCGCCGGATGCACCTCTGGAACCGGTGGAAGAGACCGTTCCGCCAGCGCCTGCTCTGGCGCGGCGCTGGAACGCGAAGTGGTTGTTGATCGCGGCGGCGGCCGGCGCAGTGGCCATCGTCGCGATGCGTCCTTTCGAATTCGGCGGCTTCGTGCGCGTCGCGCTGACGCGGTGTGAGGCGGAGAAGACCGCCGATCAAGCGCTGGCCGCGCGCAACTTGCAGCCCACCGAGTGGCGCCGTGTGACCGAGTTCATCACCAACTTCCAACCCGCCGATTTCGAATACCTGCGCAGGGAGGCCGGCCGCGAGACGGCCGACAACACCGTGCGCGAGCGCACCACTACCGGCGTCTGGATGGTGCGCTACTTCCAACCTCTGAAGAAAGAAGAGTGGCGGGTATTCGTGAACGCCGAAGCACGAGCGTTTCGCGCGGATCACGTACTGGACGAAAAGGCCGCCGGCGCGAACCTTTCGCAAGATGAAGCGCGCGCCATCGCCACGCGTTACGCCGCGGATGTGCAACACGTCGATCTGAGCCGCTATCGCGCGCTCGACGCCGCGAGCGAAAAGAAGGACCACCGCACCGATCACGATTTCGTTTGGGAAGACCCGAGCTTCAAGATTGGTGAAGCCAAAGCGCGTATCTCGGTGAGCGTGCAAGGCGACGAGCCGTCCAGTTTCCGCCGCTTCCTCAAGCTTCCCGAACAGTGGCTACGCGAATTCGAACGTCCGCGCGTGCAGAGCTTCCTGGTTGTGGGATTGATCGGCGCGCTCTCGCTGCCACTGCTGTTTGTCTTCATCAAACGCCTGCCGGGACACAACTATCGTTGGCGCCTGTATCTCACGGTGGCGGGCATCTCGCTCGCGTTGGGGCTATTGGCACACTGCAATCAGTGGCCGACATTCCTGAACGCTTACGACACCGCCAAACCGCTTGAGAACTACTTCGGACAGATCATCGTGGCACGCTTGATCGGCGTGCTGATGCTCGGGGCCGCGGGGATGTTGGGTGCGTTGGCGGTGGATGTGTTCCTGCGCATCGGTCAACAGGACGGCCCGCTCGAAATGCCCTCTCTGCTTTACACCGTGGCGCTGGCCTTGGTGCTAGGCGGCTATTCGCGGCTGGTGGGCGCGGTGGCGGACATGGTGCCGGGCCCGCGTTTGAGCGTGCGTATGTGGAGCATCGCCGGGACCGACGTCACGCTGCCGGGCTTCGCGGTCTTCGGGCAAGCGGTGTTTGCCGCCCTCGGTTGGGTGGCTGCCGCGGTGATTGTGGTGAGCGCGGTTTCCAAGCTGTGCACGCCGCGGCTGCGATTGGCGCTGTTCGCCATCGTGGCGGTGGTGGCATCGCTAGGCCGCGCGCTTACGCCCGTGCAATTCATCGTGGGCGCGCTGACGCTCGCCGGATGGATCGCGCTGTTCTACGCGCTGGCAAACACACGCGGCGCGGACGTGGTCGGCTTCGGCGTCGCGGTGTTCTGGCTGGAAGCGGTCTCACGCGCGGTCCCGATGATTGGACAGTCTTCGCAGTGGTTCCAATGGAACGGCGCGGCCGCACTCATCGCGGCCGCACTCGTTGGTATTGCGGTGCTCGCTATCGCCGCTCGACGACTTAAGGGATCAAGCGCAGCGTGACGCTCCCGGATAGCTTCGGACCGGCCACGGCGTTCAGGTGATCTTCAGTTCGTTCGGCGCGCTGGAACTTCGCCGCGGGCCGGCCTTCGACGGCGTTCAGTAAACGCCACTGGCCGGCGCCGGCGATACGCATGTACGGGCTGCCTTCGACACGCACGCCCGCATTTTCCGCCGAGGTAAACTCGGCCCAACGCACGTCCGATTTGACGCCGCCGGCATCGGCCGCGTTCAACTTCCAGACACCGAACATCGCGGCCGCTTTCAGATTCGGAAACGCGTCCAGAGGACCAAGCCCGAGCCAGCGCAGGCGGTCAAGCCCGTCCGCGGTCCTCATTTCCAAACCGGCTTCGGGGACCCATGGCGCTTCGACGTGTGGCGTGATGACGTAAGTGATCTTGAGCGAACCATCGGCCAGCGGCGTGTAATTCCAACGCACGGTGAAATGGTTGCGTTCATCGACGCGATGCTCGGTTTCAGCTTCGATCGCCGCCGGCGTCGCGCGCCAACTCTTCACGGTCACGGTGTGCTTGTCGAGATCCGGGAACTTGTCGGGGTTGATCGAACGGCGCGTGTAGATGTTCCGCTCGTTCATGTTCAAAGGCCGCCACAGGGTGGGACGGAGGCCTTCGATCATGCGCTTCCCTTTCACCGATGCCGCGCGCAGCAATCCCGTGGCGGGGTCAAATTCGTAGATCACTCCGCGCGCTTCAAGCGTCACCGTCTTGCCCTGGCGCAGTTGCGCACGCGCCGGCGGCGCCGCGACCGGAGCGGGATCTGAGAACGTCACGCTTCGTTCGGTGATGACGCTTCCATCCGGCCGCAAGAACGCGATGTGCGCGTAACAGGCCTGTCCGGGATCGCAGTTCACCGGCAGATCAAAAGCTGTCGTGGTATGCGGTGCGGCTTTCAAACGCGGTTCGCCCTGGCGCACTACACGTTCGCCGGACATCAGTTTCCAGCGGACGGTCACCTGGTCGAGATCGGTGAAATCGAAGTCGTTGCGCACGGGGATAGTAACCGTCGGCGCAGCATCCAACTTCTCCACCAGCACACGCACGTTAGCGTAACTGGCCTTGACCTCCCATAGATCGCGCTGCGGCTTTCGATCGGCCGACACGATGCCGTCGGTGCCGTTGCCGAGCAGCAGCATCTCACGCTTGGGTCCGGAAGCGGTCTGGCGCGTCTGCCAGAGTCCCTGGTCCTGCCACATCCAGATGGTGCCGCCGGCTCCCGACGGCGGGCCGCTGAGCGCTTCCCAACGCCGCGCGTGATCACCCAAGCCGTCACTGCCCAGCGCGTGGCTATACTCGGTGGCGACCACAGGACGGTCCGCGCGCGCGACAATCGACTCGGCCAGCGGCGTCGCCGGATAGTGCGGTGCCAGGATGCCGATGTCCGGCGGCAGCCACTCCTCGGCGTGCCACGGAAACAACACCGGCCGCGTCGGATCGTTGCCGCGAACGTAGCGCGCCGCCGCCATATGCAGCGGCGTGATGGCGTTCTCGTTACCCACGTCCCAAAGGATGACGGACGGATGGTTGCGGTCGCGCGCGATGGTTTCGTAAGTGCGCAGCATGGCGGCCGCGGCGTAGGAAGGATCGGCGCCCATATCACCGCCGTAACCCATGGGCACTTCGTCGAGAATGTACATGCCCATCTCGTCGCAGAGATCCAGGAATCCACGCGCCGGCGGATAGTGCACCATGCGAATGGCGTTGACGTTAGCCTGCTTCATCAATCGCAGATCTTCCAGCCAATGTTTGCGCCGTGTGGCGATGCCCACTTCGGGGTGCTGGTCGTGACGGCAGACACCGCGTAGCTTGATGGGCTGACCGTTGAGGCGCAGCACACCACCCGCGGCCGAAATTTCGCGAAAGCCCACGCGGTGTTCGGTGGCCTGCGACACATGGCCGTCTTCGAGCAACTCGACGCGCAGCGTGTAGAGATTGGGCGTCTCCGCGGTCCAGTGCTTCGGCGCGCGCACGAGTAACTTGAACAGATGTTCGCGGCCCGTGTCGCGATGCGGGTCCGACGGAATGCGCGCCTCGCTCACCAGGCGCCCATCAGCCGCGGTGAGCGTGACATGCAAGGCGTAAGGCAGTGCGACGAGCGCGGCGGCTTTGGTTTGATGAACCATTGTGCGCACGTGCAGGTCGGCGTCGCGGAACTGATCGTCGAACTTCACCCAACTGTCGGCGTAGGCGATGTAGCGCTCGTGCGGCATGCTCTCAAGCCATACATCGCGGAAGATGCCGCCGAGCGACCAGTCGTCGTTCACGTCGTACAGATAGTCGCGCGTGACCTGGCGGACTTCGACAGCCAGCGTGTTGGTCTCACCCAGCTTGATGTAATTCTGCACTTCGAAAGCGAAGCTCGTGAAGCCGCTGTCGTGGCGGCCCAAGTTCACACCGTTGAGCCACACCTCGGCCGAATCCCACACGCCGTCAAAGTGCAGCAGAATACGCTTCTGGCTCCAATCGGCGGGCACCTCAAAGCGGTGCAGGTAGAAGCCCGTACCGGCATCCTTCATGTGTCCGTACTGCGGCTCCTCGAAGCCTTCCATGGCCCAATTCGCAGGAACACGAAGCGGACGGAACGACGTCGCGTCGAAGCCGGGCTTATGGAACGACTGCTCCAGACGCCCCACTTCGGCGTCGCCGCGCGCCAGCGTGAATTGCCAGTTGCCGTTGAGTGATTGCGTGGCCGCGGACGCACTCGCGCCCGCGAAAATCATGCAAGTCAAGAATGATCGCCAGGTTTTTATCAATCGCACAAGATTCTCCGAAAATAGTTCATGGGCGGCAAAGCACCTCTCCAACGGACACCTCGCCGCCGCATTCCAGGAATTGTTCCGGCCGCTCCGCGCTTGCCGCGCGTAGTACAGTTTCGCGCGTGCTCTTGCCGGTAATTCTCACGCGTTCTCTTCCACCGAAGTCGAGCACCTGCGTGCTTCGCACATTGTGCAGGCGGTAAGAAGACGCACGTGGAGACAGCACTTTCAAGTTTTCGACATCGTCGGCTACCAGTGCCGGACGCGCGTCCCCATCCGCGCCTTCCAGATGCACGTCGCGCAGCGTCACACCCGCTGCGTGACGCAAGTACATACCAAACGCTGGCAGTTCGCCGAACATCGTCGGGTCTGGATAGTCGGCCGCCTTCTCCGGAACATCTTCCAACACCGCGGGTCCCGACGCGGCTCGCGTCACTTGAATGCGAATGTCCGACGCCATCACATTCCGGATCAGCGCGCCCGGGATGCCGCAGAAAGGACTCGGGTGCTTCGCGCCGACGGCCACGATGTTCGAGAACGCGATATCTTCGAGACGACCCGGCGCGGGCGTCGTTTGGCCGCGCCCCCGCGCTCCGAGCCGCAGCGCGAGCGGGACACCAACGTTCTGCATGGTGATGTTCGACACTGCCACGCCCTCGATCGTGCCGCCGTCCACAGAGTAGAGCGCCACACCGGGATTGCCATGGCGTCCGCCCATGCCGCCGATCAACGTGCAGTTGGAAAAAGTGATGTTGCGGAAGTCGCCGCGACTCTCGGTGCCGCACTTCAGATGGATGCTAGCCGTACGCAGTACGCAGTTTGTGATGGTGACATGCTCGGTATGCGCCACTTCACCGAGCGCTGGACTGGCCTTCAGAACGATCGCGTCGTCCACCGACTCGACGAAGCAATTGGAAATGCGAACCGAGCGGCAGCAGTCCGGATCGATGCCGTCGGAGTAGCCATTGAGGATGGTGACACCATCAATGACCACGCGTTCGCAGCCGAGCATGCTGATGTTGTAGTTCGACGCGTTTTCCAAAGTGATGCCCGTAATGGTGATGTCGCGGCATCGCTTCAACGAGATTGGCTTGGGACCTCCGCGGCGCTTGGGACCGCAGTCGATGCGTCCTTCGCCTCGAATCGTGACGTGTTCGAGTCCTTCGCCGTACAGCAGCGCGTGACGGAAGAGCGACGTTGCGCGATCGGCGTTCGGCGCGTAGGGGAGCGTCTCCGGCGGATCGAAGTCCTCGTCGCGCTCGCTCATCTTGAGCACGGCGCCCGCGTCCATCCAAAGAGTCACGTGGTTTGTCAGACGCAGCGTGCCACAGCGGTAGCGGCCCGCCGGAACGTAGACCGTGCCGCCTCCCCTCCCCGCTGCTGCGTCGATAGCGCGTTGGATGGCCGCCGAATCCAGCCGGCTGTCGTCGCCGGCCGCACCGTGATCGCGAACATTGATCAACGGACCCAGCGCCGCCGCTGCCTGCATCGAAAACCAATCGCGCCGCGTCGTTTTCATGGCCGAAGTCTATCACTTGCCCGGAGCGGCGGCCGGTGCTTGCGTCACGTCGTCAGACAACATGAGAGGACGCGCGTCCGAAGCTTGCAGCTTCACTCTCACGTTGCTCATGGTGAGGCCGTCGACGTGCCGCATGAACAGACCTACCGCCGGCAAATGGCCGAACATCCATGCCTTGGGATACGCGGCCGGCAACTCAGGAACCGGCGTCGCCACGGGACCGCCGCGCCCGCCTTCGGCTTCGATGAGGATGTTGTGAAGCACTAGATCGCGAACCGAGTGGGAAGGCAGGCCCGTCACCGACGCCGCGAGTTCCACGCCGCGCGCCACCAGGTTCTCCACCAGCACGCCCCGCAGAATCCCCGGCTGTGGACTGGCTTGTCCCCGCCCGCGATTTCCGAGACGAATGAAGAACGGCGCGCTGGCGCCTTGCATCGTGATGTTGGAGATGACCACGTCTTCGATCCGGCCGCCGTCCACCATCGAAAGTTCGAAGCCCGCCGTGGATCGCCGCCCCGCTTCTCTCGGCAGGATCACCAGGTTGCTGAAAGCGATGTTGCGGAAGACGCCCGCGCTCTCCGTGCCTAACTTGAAATTCGCCGAGTTGGTGCGAATCACGCAGTTGGTCACCGTAACGCCTTCGGTGAATCCGGGCCGGCCGAGCGCCATGCTCGCCTTCGGGCAGATGGCGTCGTCTCGCGATTCCACGTGGCAATTGGCGATGCGCACCCAGCGGCAGTTGTCCGGGTCGATCCCGTCCGCCTGGCTGTTGAGTACGGTGACGCCGTCCACATCCACCCAATCGCAACCCAGGAAGCTCAACGAATAGTTGGCCGAGTTCTGTACCGTGATTCCTCGAATGGAAATGTGCCGGCATTGCTTCAGCGCCAGCGTCTTCGGTCCTCCGCGCTTGTAGTGATTGCCGTCGATCACGCCCTGTCCCGTCACCGCCACGTGTTCAAGCCCTTCGCCAGTAACCAGGGCGTGACGAAAGTACATGGTCTCCACGTCTTCGAGAATTGGATACGAGAGCTTCTCGTATTCGGCGTAGTCCGCTTTGTCCGGGCTGCCAAACAGCACCGCTCCGTTCTGCAGCTCAAGCGTGATAAAACTCCGCAGATAGATGGTGCCCGAAAGGTAACGGCCGGGCGGAACCACCACGGTTCCGCCCCCTTTAGCAACCGTCTCATCGATGGCGCGTTGTATCGCCGCGGTATCTTTGTGGACACCATCGCCCCGGGCACCGAAGCCGCGGACGTCAACACTTACAGCAAGCGCCGTGGCGGCGGAGAGCACAATCAGTCCGGCGCCGCGAAGAACACTCATCAGTCTCACTTCCTTCTTAACTTATGTCATCGCGGCGCCGAGTAACGCCGCGCAAATCAGAAGCTGATCTTCAGTCCGAACTGCATCACCCGCTGCCCTCCCACGGTCGAGATGGTGCCGGTCGTGGAACGGCCAATGCGAACCTCGGGTACACCCAACTGCGGATGGTTGAACAGACTGAAGAACTCCGCGCGGAACATCATGTTCATGCTCTCGCGGATGAAGCGCAACGGGATGATGCGGGTCATGCTGACGTCGGTGGACGAACTTCCCGCCGCGCGCAACAGCCCTCTGCCCATGTTGCCCCAGCTTCCGGCCGACGCATTCACAATGGCCGCGGTGTTGAAATACTGCTTGATCTTGTCGCCGCGGCTGCGTCCGGTGTCCAGGAAAGGATTGCCCACCAGTGCGGCCTGCGCCTTGTTCGACACATTCGCACCGGACCCGGCAATCGGATCGTTGCTCGACGAGAAAGTGAGCGGCGCGCCGGTGAACGCGCTGACGATCCCGCTGAATTGCCAATCATCGGTTACGATACCCAGCGGGCGCGAGTTGAGCGCTTTACCCAGCTTCGGCAAGCTCCACACGAAACTGCTGGTGAAGGCGTGCGTGCGATCCCAATCGGAAGGGCCTCGCTGCATTTTGAAGTTGTTGGGATTCCACGCGGCGCCCGAGGTCGCCTGGGCGTTGCTGGACAAGACGTCAATGCTCCGGGACCAAGTGTAATTGGCGATGACGCTGAAGCCTTTCGAGAAACGCTTATTGGCGGACAACTGTAATCCGTTGTAAATGGAGTTCAGCCCGGTGAAGACCGCGTCCATGTCCTGGAACTGCTTGTACGGGCGCCGCGCGTTGACCGTGCTCTGGTTCTGCGACAACGTGAGCGAGTAGTCATAGATCGGCGCGTTGGCATCGTAGTTGCCCACCAGGTGCGTCCCCTTGCTGCCAACGTAGGCCGCGTGGAACAACCAGCTCGCCACTCTCCGTTCCAGCGTCAAGCTCCAGTTCTGCATGTAGGGTTGCTGCCAACGGGGCGTGTAGACAATGGCGGACATGGGAGTCTGGAAGGGCGAGTTCTGGGCGAAGTCGCCGGAGAACGGGAACAGGTTCAGGTTCTGGCGGTTCCGGTAGGGATCGTCGAACAGGCCGTCGGTCAAACCCACGGTGAAACTGAACGGCGCTTGCAGGTTCATGTTGTTGAGGAAGTACATCATCGGGACGTCGTAGTAGATACCGTATCCGGCGCGAACGCTGGTGCTACCGTCGCCATTGATGTCCCACGCAAGCCCGATGCGTGGCGCGAATTGCATCTTGCTCGCGCTGACACCGCTCTTGGGAATGCTCTCGCCGTTCACGACGTCGCCGGGATAGAACAATCCCGCGGGCGCGTTGACGTAACGGGTGGAACGGGTCCCCTTCGTGTACTCCTCAGGCCGGAACTGAACCTGCCGATCATTCAGATCCGTGATGGGAGTGTAGGGCTCCCAGCGCAAACCGAGATTCAGCGTGAGGCGCCGGTTGACGCGGAACGAGTCGTCCACATAGAACGCTTGATAATGATAGCGGCGGAATTCGATTTCTCCGTTGCTCTGGAAGAAGCCGCTCATCAGGCCCAGGATGTAGTCAGCCTGGTCGTAACCTGTGTTGCGGCCGTTGAAGCTGAAAGCACCCGAACCTTGGTAGTAGTTATATTCGTTGTAGCGCGAGAACATCACGTCTCCGCCCCAGGCGATGTTATGCCGGCCCTTGATCCAGCGCCAGGAGTGAGTGAGTTCCAAGTTCGTGCGCGCGAATCGGGCCGATGAATTGGTGGTGGAGAGGCTCAGCCCGCTGGTTCCACTCATCGATACCGCGATCTGATTCGAAGTCGGATTCACCTTCACGCCGTAGTCGGCGATTGTCTTGGGCCAGAAGTTCCAGCGGCTGCCTGTCGTTCGCGACATGGTCACGTGGGTATCCGCGATCAAGCTCGGGCTGGCGACAAACGTGTAGCCTACCGTGGCGTTCTTGCTGTAGGAAGACTCCGTGTTGGTAACGCTGTGCAGAACTCCCGCCGCGAAGGGGATGTTGTTCAGATCCGAGTTCTGCGAGTAGCGCGCGAGCAGACTGTGCGTCGTGTTGGGACGCCAGTCGACGCGGACGATATAGTCCTTGGGGTCCTCGGTGGTGGCGCTGCGCCAGTAGGCGTATCCCTTCGCATCCGGCACAGGAGAGTCCTTGAGCAGGTTCTGCGACGCGGCCGAGAATCGCGAAGAAGGAATCTGATTGTTCGCGAACGGTTGCCCGGTCGTGGGGTCCAAGAGGGTAACGGGTTTGGACAGGCCGAGCAGGTCGCTAAAATCGCCGTTGCGGTGCGCTGCCGGCATGGTAAGCGCCTTGCTTTCGGTGGGAGTCGAACGGACCCAGGTGCGCTGCACGCCGCCAAAGAGGAAGAGCTTGTCCTTCTTGATCGGCCCGCCGAAAGTGCCTCCCAATTGGTTGCGCTTGAGATTGTCGGACTGATGCAGGAAGTAGCTGCCGGCATTGAACTCATAGTTGCGCACAAACCAGAATCCGGAGCCGTGGAATTCGTTGGTGCCGCTCTTGGTCACCACGTTTACGGCGCCGGCCGAACTCTTTCCAACCGAAGCGCCGGCGTTGGAGGTCTGCACGGAGAATTCCTCGATGGCGTCCGGAAACGGATACGGCGCGTTGACGTTGGTCAAGTTGTCCTGATTGTCGCCGCCATCCAACGTGAACTTGGTGCTATTCTGCCGCGAGCCGTTGATGGAGAACTTCTGATTATCGGCGGCCTGCTTGGAGTTGCCCACCAGACTGGTGCCGGCGCTCACCACGCCCGGTACCAGCGTGCCAAGTTGAAGCACGTTGCGGCCATTGAGCGGCAACTCCAGCACGCGCTTGCCGTCCACTACGTTCTTGATGGTGGCGCTGCTGGTCTCCACCGCCGCTCCCGCTGCTTCCACCTGCACCTTCGTGCTGATGTCACCGACTTCCAGCGTGACGTCGATCTTACGGTTATCGTCCACCTGCAAAACGATGCCGGTTTGTTCGAACGCTTTGAACCCGGAGTGCTGAATCCGGATCCGATAGCTGCCAATCGGAATCAGAGGAAACACAAACTGGCCGACTTCATTCGTCGCAGCCTCGCGGTCCTGGTTGCGCTCGATGTGGGTAAGCGTAACTTTGGCTCCCGGGATGGCCGCGCTCTGCGCGTCGACAACACTTCCGTAAATGCCCGCCGTGCCGGACTGCTGGGCGAATCCAGACGGCGTGATGCTCAGTACGAGTCCCACCAGCAAGATCAAGGCGATAAGACTGGACACACTACGAGTGCATTGCATGTCTATTCTCCTCTCTGCTACCAAAGTCAACTGCTTCCGGTGAACCGGCGCCGGTGACTGCGGTTATTTTTTCACCGGTGCGCCGGAACTACCGCGTGGCGGCCGTACGCTTCCCGCGGCGTTGCCGCTCTGTTGAACCGCTGTTTTGGGCGCATCCACGATTTCAACGGATCGCCCAACTCTGGAAAGATCATTGCCCATCACTGCAATGCGACTGCTGGCCGCTCCGCTCACGCGCAGAAATGTCTGCGCCTGTGCCGCGCGGCATCCACGAATCATCGCGTCGGCGGTACCGTTCAGCCAGACCACTGGCGCGGCACTCGCGACATTGCCGGTGCGTAAACCGTCGATGATGAGGTCCTTTACGTCGTCGGCCACCAAGGCCGGCCGGAGGTCTTCCTTTTCCCACCCGAGAAACACCGCGTTGAAGGCGATCCCTTCGGCGTGGCGGATATAGAAGCCGAACGCCGGCAGCGGACCGAACATATTGCCCTCGGGGTACTTCGCAATATGCTCGGGCACGTCCAAGCCTTTCGGCTCGCGGTTGCCGCCCTCCATGTTGATGGTGATGTTGGAGAGCGAAACTCGCCGCGGATAGTAGCCGGGGATGCCGGTCACTGACGAAGCCATGGAGGCGCCGCGGGCGATGATGTTGTTGAACGAAACGTTTTCAATCGAGCCCGGCGTGGGCGGATTCATACCGCGGCCACGGTTGCCCAGGCGCACGAAGATGGGCGTCTCGATGCCCACCATCGAGATGTTCGACAAGGTCACGCCGTTGATGTTGGCGCCGTCCACTGCTTCCAGCGAGATGCCCGACAGCGGACGCCGCCCTTTTTCGCGCGGCAGCATGGTGATGTTGCTCACCGTGACGTCCTTCAGGTCCCAACTGGATTCGGTGCCGAACTTGAAGTTGCTGCAGTTGGTGCGAGTCACGCAGTTGGTCACCACCAGATGCTCGACGTTGCGGCGTTGGTCCATGCCCATCGAAGGGCTGGCTTTGGGACAAATGGCATCGTCGTAGCAATCGATGTAGCAGTTCGAGATGCGCACATAACGCGATGCGTCCGGATCGATGCCGTCGGCGTAGCCGTTCAGGATGGTCACGCCGTCGATGTCCACGTAATCAGTGCCCCAGAAGCTGATGGAGTAGTTTGGCGAGTTCTGGACCGTGATGCCGCGAATCGTGACATGCTGGCAGTTTTTGATGCTGATGGTCTTGGGCCCGCGCCGTCGCGGCCGGTTGCCGTCCACGATGCCTTGGCCTGTGATCGCGATGTGGTGAGCGTTTTCGGCGACCAGCAGCCCGTAGTGGAAATATGTGGTCTCGTTATCGGAAACGGATTTGAATGGAAGCGTCTCGTAAGGGTCGAAATCGCCGTTGTCGGTGCTGGCCAGAATCGTGGAACCGTTATCGAGGTGTAGCGTTACGTTGCTTTTCAGGTGTACCGTACCGCAGAGGTAGCGGCCGGCCGGAACCCAAACCGTTCCGCCTCCCCGTTCAGCCGTGGCATCGATGGCCTTCTGCACGGCGGCCGTGTCCTTGGCAACGCCGTCGCCCTTGGCTCCAAAGTCCCTGACGTTGAAGGAGGTGGCCGCCAGGACGGCGGCCGCGAACGACGCCAACAGGCTAAATAGCCGGACACCGGACCTCATCGGTACGCCTCCCGAAGCTCAAACATGCCACTGGGCGGAATTGTAACCGCTTCCAACCTGAAATGCAAGACTCTCTTTGAGGTAAAATTATAGGCTTGGCTGAAAAGGTTCTACGAACGGTTCACGACGTCGCCCGCGCGGCCGGCGTCAGTGTTGCTACTATCTCGCGTGTTCTCAATCAACATCCCAACGTGAGCGCCAAGACGCGCGAGAAGGTGCTGGCGCTCATCCAACAGTCCGGATTCCGCCCCAACGCCATCGCCCGCAGGCTGGCGAACGGGCGCAGCGGACTGCTGTGCTTCCTGCTTTCGAACCGCGATATCATCCACTCGTTTCACTCCCGCGTGCTCAAGGGCGTGGAAGACTACTGCCAGCAGCAGCATCGTCAGGTGATTTTCACCACGTTTGACTACGGCCCCGACGATCCCATGCCGGCCGAAAATCTTCCGCGCATGGTGCGCGAATATCGCGCCATCGACGGCGTGCTCCTGGCCGGAACCAACTATCCAAACCTGCTGCGCTACTTCGCCGAAGTGGATCTGCCCTACGTGCTGTTCGGCAACAATCTGGTTACGGGCACGCTACCGCTGCCGCTGCCGCGTAAGAACTGCGTTTCGTTCGACGAACAGGCCGGCGCGCGCGAGGCCACCGAGTTCCTGCTCGAACTGGGTCATCGCCACATCACCTTCGTAGGCGATCTGGGCAAGCCGTGGTACGTGCGGCGCCAGGAAGGCTATCGCGAAGTCATGGAAGCCCGCGGCCTGCCGCCTGCCGCCGTGGACATCCGCGACGCTACCGATTGTGTCGAGTTGGGCCGACGCGCGGTCCCACTGCTGCTGCGCCAGCATCCGCAAACCACCGCGATACTCGCGCAGGACGACGAAACCGCCTGCGGCATCATCGAAAACTTGGAAAAGCTTGGAATTCGCGTGCCCGCCGACATGAGTCTGGTGGGTTACGACGACATCGCCGAGATCCGCTACCTCAAGCCCGCGCTCACTACCGTGCGCGTTCCGAAAGCCAGCATTGGATGGAAAATGGCCGAGTCGCTGGCTACCGTGGTCGCCGGTAAACCCCTCCGCCTGCCCCAGCCGCTGGCCACCGAATTGGTCATCCGGGATTCCTGCGCGCGCCGCTAATTTCGTTGTAACCGGTTACGAATCCGGTTGACACAATCCGGGAACTGACATAACATCAACTGCGAGCACGCCCTCATTTCCACTTTGGAAGGTGAGAAGATGGACCCACGCAACGTGACGCGCCGGCAGATGCTGGCAGCCACTTCGATTGGCGCGGCTGTTTCGTCAACCACGGTCCGCGCAAACGCCTCTGTTCCCGCCGTCCTGGGAGGTCAGCCCGTTCGCACAACGCCCTTTCCCACTTGGCCGGTTTTTCGCGCCACCGACGAGAAGGCCGTGTTGCCAGTACTGCGCAGCGGCGTCTGGTCACGGGACAAAGTGGTGGATGAAGCCGAGCTGCGGTTCGCGCGGCTGATGGGAGCGAAGTATTGCGTCGCCACCTGCAATGGCACCAATGCGCTCATCACTTCCGTGCGTTCACTCGGCATTGGAGCGGGCGACGAAGTGATCACCACGCCGTACACCTTCGTGGCGAGTGTCCTGCCGATTCTGCTGGCGAACGCACTGCCGGTCTTCGTGGACGTCGATCCGGACACCTGGCAGATCGATCCCGCCAAAATCGAAGCCCGCGTCAACAAGAACACCGCCGCCATCTTGCCGGTCCATATCATCGGCGGCATCTGCGACATGGACCGCATCAACGCGCTGGCGGCCAAGCACGGCCTCAAAGTCATCGAGGACGCCTGCGAAGCGCACGGCGGCGAGTGGCGCGGCAAGAAAGTCGGCACGCTCGGCGATCTGGGCTGCTTCAGCTTCCAAAACGGCAAGTCGCTCACCTGCGGAGAAGGCGGCGCCATCCTGGGCCACGACGAGCGCCTCATGGACCGCTGCTACTCGTTCCACAACATGGGCCGACCGCGCGGCAGCATCGCTTCCCAAAACGGCGAAGCGCACGTCATTCTCGCCACCAAGTGCCGCATGGCCGAGTATCAGGCATCCATTCTGATGACGCAGATGGAGACGTTCGAGGCTGAATGCCGCCGCCGGAGCGAGAACTCCGTCTATCTCACCCAGCGACTAAAACAGATACCCGGCATCGTCCCGCGCCGGAACTATCCGCAGGTCACACAGCCTGCTTTCTACTACTACGGCTTCCGCTACAAGTCGGAACAGTTCGACGGCCTTCCCCGCGCCCGTTTCGTCGCCGCGCTGAAGGCGGAAGGCATCCAGGTCAGCACAGGGTTGGGAGTCATCGAAGGAAAGCCCATGAACCGGGAAGGTTCCATCGAGGACGCACTGCGCTCGAAGGCCTATCAGAAAATCTACCCTCGCGAAACGCTGGCCGGATACCGCGCCGCCAACGAATGTCCCGAAGCCGACCGTCTGGTGCGGGAAACCGTCGGCTTCCACCACAGCATGCTTCTCGGCACGCGGCAAGACATGGACGACATGTGCGACGCCGTGGCGAAGATCTACGACAATCGGAGCAAGCTGAGCACCAGATCGTGAGAGATTCGTAACCGTTTTCAACAGATTCATTCCGATTGAAACAAACAACCTGAGCTGAAGCGGGAGTTTTTGTGTAACCGGTTACGATTTTGTTTGACACAGCTTCATCCACTGGCGTATTGTCGAATTGATGGATCGGAATCTCCAAGACAAACTCGCCCTGGAAGGTGGCGAGAAAGCAAAAACCACCCCGTTCGGCACCGGAAGACGCCACGGCGACCTCGACAAGCAACTGCTCGCGGAAGTCATCGACTCCGACATGCTTTTCTACTTCATGGGCAGCAAGGTGTACGAGTTTCAACGCGAGTTCGCCGCCATGTACGGCAAAGAGCACTGCGTGGCGTGCTCGAGCGGCACCGCGGCCGTGCACATCGCGCTCGGTGCGTTAGAGCTGCCCGCCGGCAGCGAAGTCATCACTTCGTCGATCACCGACATGGGCTCGCTCACCGGCATTCTCTACCAAGGATTGGTGCCGGTGTTCGCCGACGTCGATCCCGATACGCTCAACATGGACCCGGCATCGGTGATCCGCCTGATCACCGATAAGACGCGAGCCATCCTGGTTGTGCATCACGCCGGGTTGGCCGCCGACATGGACGCCATGCTCGAAATCGGGCGCGAGTACAACGTGCGTGTGGTGGAAGATTGCGCGCAGGCCTACTGCTGCGAATACAAGGGACGCCTGGCCGGCACCATGGCCGAGATCTCCGCGTTTTCGCTCAATCACTTCAAACACATCACCTGCGGCTCTGGCGGCATGGTGCTGACCAACGACGCCAGCCTGCGCTATCGCGCGTCGCTGTTTCTGGACAAGTGCTATCAGCGGGAAGAAAAGATCCGCAACCCGTTTTTCCTGGCGCCGAACTACCAGATGACCGAACTACAGGGCGCGGTCGCGCTGGCGCAACTTCGGAAAGTAAACGCCATTGTCGAACGGCGCAACCAACTCGGAATGCGGCTCAACGCACAACTGGCCAACTTGCCGGGCATCTTTCCGCAGGCCATTCCGGAAGGCTGCAAGCATGCATACTTCCTCTACCTGTTCCGCCTGGACCTGGAAAGACTGCGTTGCACCGCGCGCGAGTTCTCCGCGGCCCTGGCTGCTGAAGGCGTGCCCAACAACGCGCACACCATCACCGGCGGACGCCCCGTGTATCTCTACGACATCTTCCAGAAGCGTTCGGCGTTCCCCGGCACCGAATGGCCGTTCTCGCCGGATCGCGAATACCGCAAAGGCGACTGCCCGGTGGCCGAGGCGGCCTTCGACCGCTGGATCATGCTGAACATCTACGAGCACTACACCGAGCGCGACATCGACGAAATCGCGCTCGGCATCGGCAAGGTAGCACGCCACTTCGCGCGTTAGCGCGGGAAGCGCTCTTCGCGCGGCGGCATGGGCGGCTGCGGCGTGTGCGGTTCTGTTTGATACCAATACGCGACCGAAGCGATGTCGTCGGTGAGCGGCTGGAACTTGCCGTTGGGCCACCAGCCGAGCGCTTGTATGGTCACGCGCAGGTTCTTCTTGAAACGGATGGGATCGGGCACGTGCCAACGATATAGCGCATGTTTCGGAATGTCGCCGGCTTTCTTTTCGTGTAGCGGATAGCCGAGAAACGCCGTCGAGAAGGTGTCGCCGAATCCCCACGCGCCGCCGAAGTAGTCTTCCGTACCGGTGCCGCAAATGGTGGGATTCTTTCCGTCGCCGTCGATGTAGAACTTCATTTCGCCTTCGCCCCACCAGCCATTGGAGAGCTGCTCCCAGGCCAGGAACGTGCCCACATAGTGTCCCTGCCCTTCAACGTTGTCGAGCAGGACATGCTCGGGATATTGGCGCGTGGTCTGCGAGCGGCGCCAGCGCGCATGAAAGTACCCCGCGTCAACCGCCACCGGTTCCAGCGCGTAAGTGATCTGGTAGAAGAATCCGTCGATCTTTTCCGGACGCTGATTTTCCACCGTGATACGCGCGTGCTTGCGGAACGGCATCGGCCAATACGAGTTGAATCCGCCCGAAGGATTCACGGCGATCATCAGCGAGTCGATCTTGTAGCGCATGCCGTGTCCCGAGGCGAAGAAGTCGCCCAGCGGCGATTCAATCGACGGGCTGGTTTCGCCGTCCCAGTAGAAACGCAGAATGGTGTCGCGATACGCCCTTGGATGCACGGTGATCCAGATGTGCTGAATGACGCCCGGGCCGTCGATGTCGGCCAGCGTCACGGTTGCGCCTTTTTCGAGCGTGATGCATGGGCGGATCTTCCATCCGGTACCGAGCGCCGAGCCGGCATTGGACGCATCGGGCACCGCCGTGGCGCCGCCGCCTCGCTCACCGCGCGGATTTTCGGCTGAGATCGAACGTGTTTCGGAGTTTTTGATGGTGGCCAGACCGCCAACGTTGAAGAAGCCTCCGGCTGGCGTCTGAGCGTTGGCGATCAAGGCGGAAGCGATCAACAGGGCGATCACGTATGTGTTCTGCATGGTGACAGTCTCCTCGTAAGAGAACACGATATCAGGATTGAGCCGCCGAAGGACGAGCGTGTTCGAGCAACGCGCTCGTCACTTCGGCTGGAACTTGAAATTGGAAACCGCGATCTCGTCGTTCCCCTGAATCAGGAATCCGAACTTGCCCTGGGTGAAGTCGCGGTCCGCTTCGGCAAAAGTGTCGAGCGCTGTCCACTCGCTGCCCACACGCATCTCGTGAATCACGCGGTCCGGCATCACCCTGATCTGAAGGGTGAAGGTCTTCTGATTCGCGAGATTGTGCGGCACCTTCACCCGCTCAAGCCGCTTGCCCTTATCGATCACCCCGGCCCAGAAATTCTCCCGGTCCATCTCGTAGAGCACGTAGTTCTTGGAATCGCGATACTGAACGAACCAGCGAATCCTGCCCGCGCGGAATACGTTGCCGCCTTTGAGCAACTCGACGGTGAAGGTAAACACGCCCTTGGGCGGCAACTTATAGAGCACAAATCCGCCACCCTTGTGAATCCAACGGTCGCCGTCCTTCTTCCAACTCTGTGCGTTCTCGAAGTCCGCCATGCCCTTTGCCACCGCGGCCGGGGCCGCTGCTTGCCGCTCACGAGCCAGGGGGACATCAACCGTCCGGGTTTCGCCGGCGGCGAGTTGTATACGCGTCGTGGATGGAGTGAATCCGGGCGCGCTCACCGAAAACACATAGCTTCCCGGCGGCAACTGGATTTGGCCTCCGTGGGCTTCGTGCGACTCGGTTTCATCGCCGCGGCGATACGTAACGACTGACGATGCAGGATTGCGTATGATCCGGATGACGCCGCTGGCGGTGGCCAGCGCCACGTCCGCGCCCCCCAACACCACCGTCTGGCCCGTATGGAAGGTTCGTTGCAGCCGCTTGGATACGTGCTGTTCGCGGCGCAGTTCGATGGTGTGGTCGCCCGGCTCGATGGCGCTGAGACTGAGCGCCCCGTCCGGCCCCACCGTGCCAGCGCTTCTCTGATCGATCAAGACTTCGGTTCCGGCCGCCGCGCCGTGGATTTGCAGCGAACCGAATCTCGGCTGCGCTCTCAAATCGAACTGCACGCGCACTTCCGCGCCTTTCTTGACTTCGACACTTCGCGCGGGTTCGTCCAGGAAGCCCGGCTTGGCCACCCGCACGGTGACTTTTCCGAGGACCTGGACGCGCAACTGGCCGCGCTGCGTGCGCCGGCGATATTCCTTGTTGTTCAGATACACGCGCACGTCGTCCTGGCCGGTCGAGATAATCAACGTGCCTGCATTGACGTCCGTTTTCAGGAACGCAGTCAGCGTGGGCGCGGTGCCGAAGGGCTCGCTCATGTTGCGCTGCTCCGAGCCCTGGCTCAATACAATCTCATTCACACCCGGCTGGAAACTAGTGACGTCGACCGGGGCCAGACCGACATCGCCTTGGGCCTGGCCGTTGACCGAGAGCTTCCAGGGACCCGAGCTGGTCACAATTCGCGCCTGCTTGCCGTAGCTGGCCACCAGCAACGCAACCATGTTTCGCGCCTTCACGGGGACGGCCACGGACGGCAGTCGCGCACTCGCCATTTCAAACGAGAACGAAGCATCGCCGGTCTCCGAGGTAACTCTCACGGTATGCGTGCCAGGAGCCACCTTGTCAATTATCAATTGGCCTTCCTGCAGGTCGACCGGCGGCCGGTCGTCCATCACCACCTTGCCCTGACCCAGATCCGTCAGCAGGCGTACCGATTGCGCCTGTGGCACGAGCGTCAGGCGAACCGCCGCGGGCAGCCCGGCCCTCACGGTGACGGTGTCCGCCGCGGGCTCAAAGCCGTCCAAAGACGCGGAGACCTGGTAGGTGCCCGGCTCCAGAACCACCTTGCAGTTGGATGTGCAGGTGGTCTCGCTGCTCGATCCGGCCGTGGGCGGTTGCGGAGCCACCTTCACGGATGCGCCCGAAGGAGTGGTCGCAATGTCGACGGACACGGACGCCAATTTGCGCTTACGAATCTGATTCGCTCCCCAGAAAACCAGCGCCAGAGCAACTAGCAAACCGGCTGCCGAAAAAATCGCCACGCGAATCCACTTGAGCTTGGCACGCGACGGAGCGGAAGCGCTAACCGCCGGCGTCGCCGGCGGCTGAGGCGGCTTCACGGGTGCCGCAGGAGGTGCCGGTGGCTGGGGTGGCTTTACGGGTGCCGCAGGGGGCGCAGGCGGTTGAGGCGGCTGCGGTGGCTTCACGGGTGCCGCGGGTGGCGTCGCGGGTGCCACGGGTGGCGTCGGCGGCTGGGGCGGCTTCACGGGCACCGGAGGCGGCACCGGCGGCTCGGGCGGCTTCACGGGCGCCGCAGGGGGCGCCGGCGGCGGTTGTGGCGGTGGAGTGACACCAGGCGACGGCAATGGTGGCGGCAACGGCGCGCCAACAGGCATCGCGGGCGGGACGGGCGGGGCTGCCGGAGCAGGCGCTGCCTTATCAGGCAACGAAGGCGGCGCTGGAGGCGGCTGGACCACCGGCGTCGCAGCCGGAGCCGGAGGCAGCGGTACCGACGGCGTCGAAGCTGGAGGTGCAGGCGGCGTCGCCGCGGGCGTCGAAGGCGGAGGTATTGGTGCGGAGGTTTCCTGTTGCTTGAGCAGCGTGCCGCGCGCCATCAGCCGCTGCTTGACTTCGCTTCCCGTAAACTGTACGTCGAAATCGTCCGGCCAAGCCTTTATGATCTCGTTTAGCTTGAAATAGATCGGTTTCAACTCGGCAAGATCACTGGCCGACTCGATCAGTCCGTCAAGTTTTTTGAGTTCCTCGAAAGGATTGACGTTTTCGCCGCCCACGCTGATTATCGTACACCGGGCGCGGGGTCCTTGTGCAGCAGTACATCCCTTGTTTCAATTCCAGAAAAACCCGATTCTGCACGATCCAGCCCGGAATCCGAGTGTGTTTGCGGACTCCGTTCTACGGTCATTTCCCGCTTGAAGGACAGGGCTAACCCTGCTAGCGCTGCTTGATGTTGGACTCGCGGGCTTCCTTGGCCAAGCGGACCTTCGCGCCTTCCAGCTTCTTGGTCACTTTGGCGAGCTCAGCGTGATCCACCTCACTCGGAGCGCTGGATTCCCAGGCCTTGCGAGAGCGTTCCCACTGCGCGATAGCTTCCTTGAGCTTGCCCTGCTTGGAATAGACGTCGCCTAGGTGATCGTGAATCGCCGGATCATGAGCGGACTTTTCGAGCGCGCGCAGCAAATAGGTTTCCGCTTCGGCGAATTTACCCAGACGGAAGTAAACCCATCCCATGCTGTCCAGGTACGCGCCGTTTTGCGGCTCCAGGTCGAGCGCCTTCGCGATCAGACTCTGTGCCTCCTGCAACCGCAGGTTCCGATCCGCCAGCATGTAGCCCAAGTAGTTCAACGCCGACGAGTTCTTCGGGTTCATCTCAAGAACCTTCTTGAACTCGGCTTCGGATTCGGCGAACTTCTTCATGCGCTCGAACATCGCTCCGCGCAGGAAGACCACGCCTTCCTTGTCTTCGCGCGTCGACGAGAACTTCTCGGCGGCGTCCAGAGCCTTGCTCATCTCGGCGTAGTTCTTGGCCTTGTCCCACACCTGCGCCAGGGCCATGTAGGTATCCCGGTCGTCCTTACCGGTGAGCAGGGATTTCAATTCGGCCGCCGCTTTGTCGGCTTTGCCCGAATCGGCCAGTACCGAAGCGCGGATGAGCGTCACCGTACGATCCTTCGGATAGCTGGCGCGCGCGGCTTCGGACTCCTGCTCGGCCTTGGCAAGCAACTTTGCGCCACGGTAGGTTTCGATCACCTGCGCCGCCGAACGAGCGCCCAGATCCGGATCCAATTGCCCTATCGCGCGAAACGCTTCCACGGCCTTTTCCGGCTGATCCGCCGAGCGGTACAGCAGACCCAACCGCTCCAGGAAGATCACACGATTGCTGCGCTCCGGTGGCTCGTACTTCGGCCTGGCCGTGTCTTTCAGAATGCTGTTCAACTCCGCGATCGCGTCCGTGGTCTTGCCTTCAGCGTCCAGCAGGTTTACGTCGTTGTAGCGGATCTCCAGATTATCCGGATCCAGTTTGCGCGCCTGTTGCGACGCCTCCCGCGCTTTGTCGAATGCACGCTGCTGGCGGTAGATCTGCGAGAGGCGCAACTGCACCTGCACGTCACGCGGGTCGGCCTTGGCCAATTCCTTGTAGATTTCGAGCGACTCGTCGACGTGGTCCGACAGCATCAGGTTCTGCGCCAGTGCGCGCCGGATTTCGAAGTTGTCGGGAGCGAGCTTCAGGGCGCGGCGCAAGGTCTCGGCGGCCAGCGGATAGTCGCGCATCTGCTCGTAAGTGGTGGCGAGCGCCGTCAGCGTGCGTAGCGTAGGATTGGTCTCGGTGACGCGGCGCAGCATCTCGCTGGCCGACTTGGCGTCGCCCAAATCCGAATACACCATCGCCAGGCCCGTCAGAGCATCCTCGTTGGCCGGCTCCAATTCCAGAACTTTCTTGTAGGCCTTCTCGGCGGCGAGCGAATTCTGAGCGATCTTGTACAGACGCCCCAGCATCAACCAGCTATCCTGATCCTTCGGTTCCTTTTCGCTGATCTTCTCGAACTGCTCGATGGCCTGCTTAAGCATGCCCTCGTTGATGCTGTTGGCGCGAACATCGCCGATCATCCGCGTGTAGATGCGGCCCAGCAGGCGGCGCGCATCCAGGTCGTTCGCATCGCGTTTGAGACGGTCCTGCGCTTCCGTGACGGCCAGTTGAATCCGGCCCGTTTGCAGGTAGAAGTCGCACAGCTCATCGCTCAGAAATCGCGAGGACGGATCGGCCTTGATGGCTTCCTTGTAATGATCGATAGCCTTGCTGACGTACTCGTTGCGATTGCCGAACGCGCCGGCCAGCTCCGAGTAGAGATGGCCCATGGCGTAGTTGTAATACGCATCGGCACGTAGGTCCTTGGCCGCCTTAGGTGCCGCTTCAGCGCTCAGGCTGGGACTCATCGTCAGGGCGAGCGAACCCACCGCCACGACTTGAAACAACTTGCTAAAACGCAAAGGTGTCATGAAACCTGCTTTGCTTTCCAAGACCCGAGGTTGACGTCGAAAGCCTTTCTGTCTAATAGTATATAGCCCAAACCACGCCGCTTGCGGTCTGGAACCGCGGAGCTATCAGCTATTTGGATGCATCCTGGAGCCGGAGGGTTCCCCTCCCTCCCTCCGCATCGGCTATTTCGACCCCTTCTTTACCGG